>JAEWJS010000094.1 GCA_023386495.1 Bacillota bacterium
GCGTGCATCTGGCCGATTATCCGCAAGCCGACGAATCCGCGATCGATGAGGCGCTCGAGCGCGACATGGAGACTGCGCGGCAGATCGTCGAGCTGGCGCGCAACGTGCGCAACGAGGCTTCGATCAAGACGCGCCAGCCGCTGTCGGAGCTGATCGTATCGCTCGACCGCGATTTCGACCTCGCGGAATACGAGGCGATCATCAAGGACGAGATCAACGTGAAGGCCATCGTCATCGAGAGCAGCGACAGCGGCTTCGTCGACTTCAACCTGAAGCTCAACCTGAAGGTCGCAGGCAAGAAGTACGGCAAGCATGTAGGGCCGATCCAAGCGCAGCTGAAGGCGCTCCAGGCGGAAGAAGCGCGTACCGCGGTCGTCAGCGGCGGCTTGACGCTCACGGTCGCCGAAGGCGAGACGGTCGAGGTTACGCTTGAGGAGCTGCTGGTCGAGAAGCAAGCCAAAGCCGGCTTCGCTTCGGCATCCGGCTATCAGCTTACCGTTGCGCTCAATACGGATATTACGCCGGAGCTGGAGCAAGAGGGCTGGGTGCGCGAGGTGATCCGTGCGGTACAGGATACGCGCAAGAAGCTCGACTTGCCGATCGAGAAGCGCATCAAGCTTAAGCTGCAAGTGGACGATGAGCTTCATGCCGCGCTGCAAGCCTTCGAACGCGTCCTATTCGACAGCGTGTTGCTGACCGATGTGACCTATGGGGAAGCGGCAGACATGGAACACGTGCAGCTCGGCGAGAAAACGATCGGAATTCGGATTGAGGGCTAAGGGCATAATGGAATAAGCAGGACGTGCAGCGAGCTTTCGCGAGGGCGGCCGACGGGTAGTAACCTATTCGTCCGCCACCCTTGCGGGGCTCGTTCTTGTAAGCGGGAGGAGCTGTAGCAGCCATGAGCGTGGATCACAAGTCAGAGGAATGGAGCTTAATGCGGCAATCGCTGGAGACGGTGAAGAACAAGCTCGAGGCGGTATCGAACGACATGGAGCGCGCCAAGATCGCCGAATACGTCGACCTGCTGAACCGGCCGATCGCGCTCGTATGGCGGAATCTGCTCGGCGGCTTGGCGCGCGGCGTCGGGATCGCGCTCGGGTTCACGTTCTTCGCGGCTACGATCGTCTACCTGCTGCAGATGCTGGGGAAGCTTAACCTGCCGATCGTCGGTGATTACATCGCCGATATCGTACGCATCGTCCAGCATCAGCTGGAGGGACGCGCGTATTAGCGGTCGTCCGGCAGCTCATCCGGCTCGAGCAGCGGATCGCCTTCGCGCTGGGACATGTACTCGCGGTAGAATCGATTGCGCACGACCGAGACGCGCGAACCGGTAATATCCGTGGCGAGGAAGCTCTCGATCGATTCAACAAAGCCCTCATGCTCATCCGGCTCGATGGTCAGCCGCTCGTAGTCGGCATCCGGATTCTCCGCCATGGCGGGCGAATCGGAATTGCCGTAGCCCTCGACGATCTGCCAAGCGTCCTCGCCGTCGAAGCCCGCGTAGGAGCTCTCCTCGTCCATGCTGCTGCGGCCGAACGGATGCGCGAGGAATTCCTCCTCGACCGGCCTGTCAACCGAAGGATGCTGCTGCGGCGAATGCGCCACGCAATAGCGCGTCTCGGGTACCGCCTGCAGCCGTTCGTACGGAATCGGCGAATGGCAGGTTCGGCATACGCCGTACTCGCCGTCATCCATCGCCTGCAGCGCTTCATGAATGCGCCTTAGGCGGCGCTCGTCGTTCTCGAGCAAGGATAGATCCTTGCCGCGTTCGTAGGTCTCGGTGCCGACGTCAGCGGGGTGGTTGTCATAAGCGGACAGCTCGCCGGCGTAATCGCTGAGCGCTTCGCTCATGCCGTAATGATCGTTCTCGGCCAGCCGATCCTCGATCCGCGCTTGATCCTCCTTGAGCACGGCGCGCAGCGACATGCGCTGTTCCTCGGTAAGATGATTCATCGCAGGTCCTCCTCCTTGTCTTGTTGACCCTTAGCTTTTGCGTTCGGCGCTTATTTTAGAAGGACGGCGGACAGCGATTGCTAGCAATCGTGGAAATAATAACAATCGACATCGATTGTGGTGCGTTACAGTCGGGTATGCTACAATATTTGGGCATGGCTATACCTTACATAGCGATAGTGACGAAGGAAAGTTAGCGATCAGTGGAGGGGAACTCGTGAAGGCCTATTATTATTGGATAGCGGCGATCGTGATTGCGCTGGATCAAATCGTGAAGCAGATCATCGTTGCGCAGGTGGAATTGCATGAACAGATCAGCGTCATCGGCAATTTCTTTCTTATTACCCATATCTTGAATCCCGGGGCCGCATTCGGCATCCTGAAGGGCGCCAGCGTATTCTTCATTATTGTCACGACGCTGGTGGTGAGCGGCATCATCTGGTTCATGGAACGTAACAAACGCACGGGGAGCAAGCTGATGCTGGTTGCGCTCGGTCTCGTGTTAGGCGGCGCGATCGGCAATTTCATCGATCGTCTCCTGCATGGGGAAGTCGTCGATTTTCTGCAATTCAATTTCGGTTCGTACACGTTCCCGATCTTCAACATTGCGGATTCGGCCATCGTGTGCGGCGTGGCGCTCATTCTGTTGGATGCGATTCTGACGAAGGAAGAACCGGCCGCGGAAGTATCTGAACAGGACGGAGAAGTGCATAATCATGGAAGCGAATCGCTCGCAAGCACAGACAAGCCGGTCAACTGAAGACCAGCAGGAACAGGAATGGACCGTCTCCGCGGAGCATGCCGGAGACCGCATCGACAAGTATGTGGCAGAAGCGATGGAGGAAGGGATCTCGCGTACGCAGGTGCAGGATTGGATCAAGTCCGGCCACGTGCGCGTGAACGGTTCGACCGTCAAGCCGAATTACAAGCTGCAGGCAGGCGATGCGGTTACGGCCCTTCCGCCTGAAGCGGAGGATGCCGCGATCGAGCCGGAGGACATTCCGCTCACGATTGCGTACGAGGACGCCGACGTCATCGTCATCAATAAGCCGCGCGGCATGGTCGTCCACCCGGCACTGGGCCATCGGAGCGGGACCGTCGTGAACGCGCTGATGTTCCATTGCAAGGACTTGTCCGGCATCAACGGCGTGATGCGGCCCGGCATCGTGCATCGCATCGACAAGGATACGTCAGGCCTGATCATGGCCGCGAAGAACGACCTGGCGCATGCGTCGCTGGCCGAACAATTGAAGGCTCACACGGTCGTCCGTAAATACGTGGCGCTCGTGCACGGCAATATGCCGCATGACCAAGGGACGGTCGATGCGCCGATCGGGCGCGATCCGCATGACCGCAAGATGTTCACGGTGACGTCGAAGGGCGGCAAAGAGTCGGTCACCCATTTTGCCGTGCTGGAACGGCTGGATGACTACACGCTTCTCGAGCTGCGCCTCGAGACCGGACGTACGCACCAGATTCGCGTGCACATGAAGTACATCGGGTATCCGCTGGCAGGCGATCCGATCTACGGCAGAGCCAAAACGGTTCCGCTTGCCGGTCAGGCGCTGCATGCGGCAATGCTCGGCTTCGAGCATCCGCGGACGGGGGAGACGATGCTGTTCGAAGCGCCGATCCCGGCGGACATGGAAGAAGTCCTTCACATTCTTAGGAACCGATAAGACGCAATGGGTAAGTCATCGCGAATTTGCATAAAAGTGCAAATTTTCGATGACTTATTCTATTATGGAGGCGCTGTTCGATACGCTATGCTATTGAGAGCGAATACGGCTCACGCCGCATCATTAGCGCGATAGACGAACAGTAAAGGGTGATCCACATGACAACGATCAATCAGAATTTCCTCGAGCTGCGCGGCAGCTATTTATTCTCCGAAATCGCCAAGCGCCGTACGGCGTTCATGCAGCAGCACCCGGAAGCGCAAATCATCTCCTTAGGAATCGGCGACGTCACCCGCGGCCTGCCAGGCGCCGTAACGTACGCGATGCACGAAGCGGTTGACGAATTGGCGGAATCCGGGTCATTCCGCGGGTACGGTCCGGAACAGGGGTATGATTTTCTGCTGCAGGCGATCATCGACAATGACTACAAATCAAGGGGCATCGAGCTGGCCTTGAATGAAGTGTTCGTCAGCGACGGCTCCAAGTGCGACGTGGGCAACATTCAAGAAATTTTCAGCCAGGACGCCATCGTCGCCGTACAAGATCCGGTCTACCCGGTGTACGTGGACACGAATGTCATGGCAGGGCGCCACGGCGCGTTCGATACCGAGAAGAATCAGTATGACCGCATCGTCTATCTGCGCTGCGACGCGAGCAACGGCTTCAAGCCGAGCCTGCCGGACCGCAAGGTCGATCTGATCTATCTCTGCTACCCGAACAATCCGACCGGCATGACGCTGACGAAGGACGAGCTCAAAGTGTGGGTCGATTATGCCAAAGCGAACGGCTGCATCATCCTGTTCGACTCGGCCTACGAGGCGTTCATTCAAGAGGCAGACGTGCCGCACAGCATCTATGAGATCGAGGGCGCGAAGGAAGTCGCGATCGAATTCCGCAGCTTCTCCAAGACGGCAGGCTTCACGGGCGTGCGCTGCGCGTATACGGTCGTGCCGCGGGAGCTTAAGGCGAAGGATGCGCACGGCAACGAGGTTGCCGTTGCCGATCTCTGGAACCGCCGGCACACGACGAAGTTCAACGGCGTTTCTTACGTGACGCAGCGCGGCGCGGCGGCCATCTATACGCCGGAGGGCAAAGCACAGATCGCCTCGATCATCGATTACTACATGACGAATGCCGGCATTATCCGCGACGGCCTGCGTTCGCTCGGGCTTGAAGTGTACGGCGGCGTGAACGCTCCGTACATCTGGCTCAAGACGCCGCAGGGTCTCGATTCATGGGCGTTCTTCGACAAGCTGCTGGGCGAGACGCACATCGTCGGAACGCCGGGCGTCGGATTCGGCCAAGCAGGCCAAGGCTACTTCCGCCTCACCTCCTTCGGCAGCCGCGAGAACACCGAGAAGGCCGTCGAAAGGATCACGAAGCTCAGTCTGTAAGGTGTTAAGCTATTGAAGAAAAATTGAAGCCTCCCTCAAGCGAAGCGCAAGAGGGAGGCTTAATCTTTCCCCAGTTGTTCACAAAAGTTCGCTTGTCAGGACCGAGAAGGTTGAACGATGGTAGCAATTGAGGAACGGAGCGTAGACAGATCTACGTGAGTACCGGAAATTGCGCCAGCGTTCAAGATTCGACGTCGAGTAAGCTTCTTCGAGCTACATCGTCATCACAAGCGAACCCTTGACTTCGTGGGATGACAGTGGCATAATTTATTCTAATGAACTGAAGTACCTTTAACTCAGTCCCGTGAGGCTGGCAAGGTAACGTGAACACTTGATCGACACGCTCGGCTTCGTATGCCTGAGAACATTCTCTAGGCTTGCCATGCTCGAGTTGTGTCCATCGGTCTAGCTCCTTGCGGCTTCCGCAAGGAGCTTTTTGCTGCAGCCAGAGCCTCTACAGACGGCTCAGGCGACCGCGGGTTTCGACAGGAGGCGGACGAAATGGTTGAAGAACGGCATGTCATCATGGACGAAATCGGCATCCGCCGCGCGCTGACGCGCATTGCGCATGAGATTTTGGAGAAAAACAAAGGCATTGACGATTGCGTGTTCATCGGCATTCGAACGCGAGGCATCTATCTGGCGAATCGCATCGCCGAGCGGGTGCTGGAGATCGAAGGCAAGCCGGTACCGGTCAGCGAGCTAGACATTACGTCGTATCGCGACGACCGCAGGGGACCGGACGCGAAGAACGGGATGCGCCAGCAGGACGAAGCGGGCCGGGGCCTGGCATCGATCCAAGAAAAGAGGGTCATCCTCTTCGACGACGTATTGTACACCGGACGGACGATCCGTGCGGCGATGGACGCAATCATGGATATGGGACGACCGCAGGCGATTCAATTGGCCGTGCTGATCGACCGCGGACATCGCGAGCTTCCGATCCGACCAGATTATGTGGGCAAGAACGTGCCGACCTCCAAGCTCGAAGTCATCGAGGTGTCCTTGCAAGAGGTAGATCGAACGGATACGGTAACGATATTTCAGCAGAGGGGACAGACTGGATGACCACGGTGAAACTTAGAGAACGAAGCTTGCTTGGCTTGAAGGATCTGACGGAGGGCGAAATCCAGTCGCTGCTGGATCGCGCGAAATATTGGGAAGACATGCCGGACAAAATCACGCGGATCGCGACGAACGCGATCGTGGCGAACATGTTCTTCGAGAACAGCACGCGAACGCGCTTCTCGTTCGAGATGGCCGAGAAGCGGCTCGGCGCGGAAGTCATGAACTTCTCCGCGGCCGTATCCAGCGTGCAGAAGGGCGAATCGATCTACGATACGGTACGCACCCTCGAATCGCTCGGCATCGACGCGGGTGTCATCCGCTTGAAGCCGATCGGCGTATTGGCAGAGCTGGCGGAGAAAATCCGCATTCCGCTCATCAACGCGGGAGACGGGAACAACGAGCATCCCACGCAGGCGCTGCTTGATCTGTACACGATGCAGAAGCAATTCGGCACGCTGCGGGGCTTGACGGTCGCCATCGTCGGCGACATTCTGCACAGCCGCGTCGCCCGTTCGAATCTGTGGGCGCTCCGCAAGATGGGTGCCAACGTGGTGTTCTGCGCACCGCCGAACATGGAAGCTCCCGAGCTTGACGCGCCTTATGTCGCGATTGAAGAAGCGCTGAAGGCCGATGTCGTCATGATGCTCCGCGTCCAACTGGAACGGCATGAGAGCGGCATGATCCGCTCCGCCGAGGACTATCGCACGCACTACGGATTAACGGTCGAACGGGCCGCTTCGATCGCCAAGCACGCGATCATTATGCACCCGGCTCCGATCAACCGCGGCGTCGAGATCGACGATGAGCTGGTCGAGCATCCGCAGTCGCGCATTTTTGCGCAGATGGCGAACGGGGTTCCGATCCGGATGGCAGTCATCGAACGTGCGCTGCAGTAATGCAGCACGAACGAAGAGCTTGCGAGCTCCATAGAACCGAAGGGAGAATCGAATACCGATGGCATTATGGATACTGAACGGCAGTCTGTGGAACGCAGAGCGCGAGCAGCTGGAGACGAAGCATGTAAGGATCGAGAACGGCCTAATCGCCGAGATCGTCGACGGCGTACAGCAACCGGACACGAACGGGTGCGAGACGATCGATGCCGGAGGCAAGCTGGTATCGGCGGGCTTGATCGACATGCACGTCCACTTACGCGACCCTGGCTTCACGCATAAGGAAGATATCGTTACCGGCACATTGTCGGCGGCAGCGGGCGGTTTTACGACAATCGCATGCATGCCGAACACGCGGCCCGTGACGGATACGCCGGAGACGGTGCGATACATTCTCGACAAGGCTGCAGCGGAGGGCTACGTGAACGTGCTGCCTTATGCCGCCATCACGAAGAACGAGCTCGGACGGGAACTGACCGACTTTGCCGCTCTGAAGGAAGCGGGCGCGATCGGCTTCACGGATGACGGCGTAGGCGTCCAGAATGCGCAGATGATGAAGGATGCGATGAAGCTGGCCCATTCGCTCGGCATGCCGATCATCGCGCACTGCGAGGACGATTCGCTGGTCGAGGGCGCTTGGGCTTCCGAGGGCAAGTTCTCCCGCGAGAACGGACTCAAGGGCATTCCGAACGAATCCGAAGCGATTCATGTCGGACGTGATGCGCTCCTGGCCGAAGCCACAGGCGTACATTATCACGTATGCCATGTGAGCACGGAGCAGTCGGTGCGCCTGATCCGGCTTGCGAAGCAGGTTGGCGTGCGCATCACGGCCGAGGTATGTCCGCATCACTTGATACTGTCGGACGAAGATATTCCGGGCATGGATCCGAATTGGAAAATGAATCCGCCGCTCCGCACGCCTCGCGACGTGCAGGCGGTAATCGAGGGGCTCGAGGACGGCACGATCGACATGATCGTCACCGATCATGCGCCGCATACCGCGGAGGAGAAGGGAAGAGGCGTCGACCTCGCGCCGTTCGGCATCGTCGGCTTCGAGACGGCTTTCCCGCTGCTCTATACGAAGTTCGTCAAGACGGGACGCTGGACGCTCGGCTTCCTGCTGAAGCGGATGACGTCAGACCCTGCCGAAGTATTCGGTCTCCCGTCAGGCAAGCTGGCGGCAGGCGCGCCTGCAGACATCACGATCATCGATCTGGATAGCGAGCGTGCGGTAGAACCGGAGAACATGTACTCGAAGAGCCATAATACGCCGTTCGGCGGCTGGAAGCTGCAAGGCTGGCCCGTCCACACAATCGTCGGAGGACGCCCAGTCTGGAATCGGAATTAACCTAGAACGACTTAAGGAGTGATACGGAATGCAAGCTAGATTATTGTTGGAAGACGGAACGCTGTTCAACGGCCGTTCGTTCGGCGCGGAAGGTGCCAAGCTGGGCGAGGTCGTATTCAATACGGGAATAACGGGTTACCAGGAAGTGCTGTCCGATCCTTCGTACTGCGGGCAGATCGTCACGATGACATACCCGCTGATCGGCAATTACGGTATTTCGCGCGATGACTTCGAGAGCATTACGCCGTTCGTACACGGCTTCGTAGTACGCCGTCATGAGCCGGTGCCGAGCAACTGGCGCGCCGAGTATTCGCTGGACAATCTGTTGAAGGAAGCAGGCATTCCGGGCATCAGCGACATCGATACGCGCATGCTGACAAGAATTCTGCGCCATCACGGCACGATGAAGGGTGTCATCACGACCGGCAACGAGCGCGTCGAGGAACTGATCGAACGGATGAAGAGCACCTCGCTCATGACGGATCAAGTGCCGCGTACATCGACGAAGAGCTTCATCAACGTGCCGGGCAGCCGCGAGCGGATCGTCCTGATCGACTTCGGCGCGAAGAGCGGCATCTTGCGCGAGCTGACGCAGCGCGGCTGCGAAGTCATGGTCGTGCCGCATGACACGACGGCGGAGCAGATTCGCCGCCTGAATCCGGACGGCATTCAGCTGTCCAACGGCCCTGGGGATCCGAAGGATGTCCAGCATGCCGTCAAGACGATCGCATCGCTGCTCGGCGAATACCCGATTTTCGGCATCTGCCTCGGACACCAGCTATTCGCCCTTGCTTGCGGCGCCGATACGACGAAGCTGAAATTCGGCCATCGCGGCGGCAACCATCCGGTTAAGGAACTGGCAACAGGCCGCTGCTACGTCACGTCCCAGAACCACGGATATACGGTGCTGGACGAGTCGATCGCAGGAACGGGTCTCGTCGTCACGCATATCAACAATAACGACAAGACGATCGAAGGCTTGAAGCACGAGAAGCATCCGGCATTCTCGGTACAATATCACCCGGAGGCGGCGCCAGGGCCGTTCGATTCCGGTTACCTGTTCGATGAATTCCTGGAGATGATCCGCGAGCATAAGCGCAACAATCCGCAGAAGCCGCGTCAAGCGAAGCTGTCGGAGACGCTGAAAGGGGAACTGCAGTATGCCCAGAAATAATGACCTTAAAAAAATTCTCGTCATCGGCTCCGGTCCGATCGTCATCGGCCAGGCTGCGGAATTCGACTATGCCGGCACGCAAGCCTGCCAAGCGCTGAAGGAAGAAGGCTATGAGGTTGTCCTGATCAACAGCAACCCGGCCACGATCATGACGGACACGAATATGGCGGATAAGGTTTACATCGAACCGATTACGCTTGACTTTGTCTCGCAGATTATCCGCCAGGAGCGGCCCGACGGCCTCTTGCCTACGCTGGGCGGCCAGACGGGGCTGAACATGGCTGTCGAGCTGGCACGCGCAGGCGTGCTGGAGCGCGAGAACGTGAAGCTGCTCGGTACCCAGTTGACTGCGATCGAGAAGGCGGAGGACCGCGATTTGTTCCGCGACTTGATGCGCGAGCTGGAGCAGCCCGTTCCGGAGAGCACGATCGTCACAACCGTGGAAGAGGCGGTCGATTTTGCGAATGAAATCGGCTATCCGATCATCGTGCGCCCGGCCTATACGCTCGGCGGCACGGGCGGCGGGATCTGCGCGAGCGAAGAAGAGCTTCGCGAGATCGTCGCATCCGGCATCCGCTACAGCCCGATCAGCCAGTGCTTGATCGAGAAGAGCATCGCCGGCATGAAGGAAGTCGAATACGAGGTCATGCGCGACGCGAACGACAACTGCATCGTCGTGTGCAACATGGAGAACTTCGACCCGGTCGGCGTACATACGGGCGACAGCATCGTCGTCGCGCCTAGCCAGACCTTATCGGACCGCGAATACCAGATGCTGCGTTCGGCCAGCCTGCGCATCATCCGGGCGCTGAACATCGAGGGCGGCTGCAACGTGCAGTTCGCGCTGGATCCGCTCAGCTTCCAATACTATGTCATCGAAGTGAATCCGCGCGTCAGCCGTTCGTCCGCGCTGGCGTCCAAGGCGACGGGCTATCCGATCGCGAAGATGGCGGCGAAGATCGCGGTCGGCTATACGCTGGACGAGATCGTGAACCCGGTGACGGGACAGACGTACGCGATGTTCGAGCCGACGCTGGACTATATCGTATCGAAGATCCCGCGCTGGCCGTTCGACAAGTTCATCTCCGCGAACCGCAAGCTGGGCACGCAGATGAAAGCGACCGGCGAAGTGATGGCGATCGGGCGGACGTTCGAGGAGTCGATCCATAAGGCGGTACGTTCGCTGGAAATCGGCACGCATCGCCTGCATCTGAAGGATGCTGCGTCGCTATCGGACGAAGTGCTGAGCGTACGGCTGAACAAGCCGGACGACGAGCGCATGTTCCTGGTAGCCGAGGCGTTCCGCCGCGGCTGGAAGCTGCAGGATATTCAAGATTTGACGTCCATCGATTGGTGGTTCTTGGATAAGATCGAAGGCATCGTCGCCTTCGAGGAGCGGATCAAGAACGAGCCTGGCCTGACGCAAGAGCTGCTGTACGAAGCGAAGCGCATGGGCTTCTCCGACCGCTCGATCGCCGAGCTGCGCCGCGAAGGCCAGCCGAACGGCAAGCATACCGAAGAGAACGAGGTACGTGCGTACCGTCTCGAGCTCGGCATCAAGCCGGTCTATAAGATGGTTGACACCTGCGCAGCCGAGTTCGAAGCGACGACGCCTTACTACTACTCGACGTACGAGGTCGAGAACGAAGTGACGGAATCCAGCAAAGAGAAAGTGCTCGTGCTCGGTTCCGGCCCGATCCGGATCGGCCAAGGCATCGAATTCGATTACTCCACGGTACATGCCGTATGGGCGATTCAGAATGCCGGCTACGAGGCCGTCATCATCAACAACAACCCGGAGACCGTCTCGACGGACTTCTCGACGTCGGACCGCCTGTACTTCGAACCGCTCTTCTTCGAGGATGTCATGAACGTCATCGAACAAGAGAAGCCGATCGGCGTCATCGTGCAGTTCGGCGGACAGACCGCGATCAATCTTGCCGCGCCGCTGTCCAAGGCTGGCGTGCGGATTCTGGGCTCCAGCCTGGAGAGCATCGATTCGGCCGAGGATCGCAAGAAGTTCGAAGCGCTTCTGCGCAAGCTTGCGATCGCGCAGCCGGAGGGCAGCACGGTAACGTCCGTGGATCAGGCGGTCGAGACCGCTCGCGGACTCGGCTACCCGGTTCTGGTACGCCCTTCGTATGTCCTGGGGGGACGCGCGATGGAGATCGTCTACTCCGACGAGGAACTGCTGAGCTACATGGAAGTGGCCGTCAAGATCAATCCGGAGCATCCGGTGCTGATCGACCGTTACATGCTGGGCAAGGAAGCGGAAGTCGACGCGATCTGCGACGGCGAGACGGTATTGATCCCAGGCATCATGGAGCATGTCGAGCGCGCCGGCGTACACTCCGGCGACTCGATCGCGGTCTACCCGCCGCAATCGCTGTCCGACGATATTAAGGACCAGATCGTCGACATCACGACCAAGATCGCGAAGGAACTGAAGGTCATCGGAACGGTGAACATCCAGTTCGTCATCTACCAAGAGAAAGTCTACGTCATCGAGGTCAACCCGCGCTCGTCGCGTACCGTGCCGTTCCTGAGCAAAGTGACGAACGTGCCGATGGCGAACCTCGCGACGCAGGCGATTCTCGGCAAGAAGCTAGTCGATCTCGGCTACAAGGACGGCCTCTGGCCGGAAGACGAATACGTCTCCGTCAAAGTGCCCGTATTCTCCTTCGCCAAGCTGCGCCGCGTCGATCCGACGCTGACGCCGGAGATGAAATCGACCGGCGAGGTCATGGGCCGCGACGTGCAATACGCGAAGGCGCTGTACAAGGGCCTGGTTGGCGCCGGCATGCGCATTCCGCCGACCGGCGCGATTATCGCGACGGTAGCCGATAAGGACAAAGAAGAAGCGATCGAGATCCTGCGCGGGTTCTACGAGCTCGGCTACAATGTTATCGCTACGGGCGGCACGGCAACGGCGATGGAAGAAGCGGGATTGCGCGTTACCCGGGTCAACAAGCTGAGCGAAGGGTCGCCGAACATTCTCGACCTGATCCGCAACGGCCAAGCCCACTTCGTCGTCAATACGCTGACGAAGGGCAAGACGCCGGAGCGCGACGGCTTCCGGATTCGCCGCGAAGCGGTCGAGAACGGCGTCGTCTGCATGACGTCGCTGGATACGGTCCGTGCGCTGCTTAACATGCTGCAGACCATTAACTTCTCGTCCCGGCCGATGCCGGTACTGCAGAACTAATTAGGAACGGCCATGCGCTTGCGGCCTCCGGCATCAGCCGGCCGCAGGCGGCTGGCCGTCTTATATGTAAGGGATAGTGAATCGGCAATCGCCGCAAGACCGATACGATAACGAGAGGAGAACGTCGAGCGAGATGGGATCGAGACTTACGCGCGAACAAGCGGCCGGACGGATCATGGTCGCGCTGGACTATCCGGAGGCGGCGGCAGCGGAGCGGCTGCTGGAGCAGTTGTCGGGCATTCCTTGTTACATGAAGGTCGGGATGCAGCTGTTCTATGCTGCAGGACCGTCATTCGTCGCTAGCCTGAAGGATCGAGGGTATCTCGTGTTCCTCGATGTGAAGATGCATGATATTCCGAATACGGTGAAGGGCGGGGCGAACAGCGTAACCAAGCTGGGCGTAGACCTGTTCAATGTCCATGCGGCAGGCGGCGTGCGGATGATGGAAGCGGCGCTCGAGGGCGTCGATGCAGCTGCAGGCGGCGGCTCGGCAAGGCCGTCCGTCATTGCGGTAACGCAACTCACCAGTACGAGTCAAGCGGTACTGAACGACGAGATCGGCATCGCGGGTACGGCAGAGGATGCGGTGCTGCGATACGCCAGGCTGGCGCGGCAAGCCGGGTTGGCCGGCGTCGTTGCCTCCCCGCAAGAAGTGACGGCGGTGAAGGACGCCTGCGGAGCAGACTTCCGCACCGTAACGCCTGGCATTCGGCCGGCATGGGCAGAGACGAATGATCAATCCCGAATCATGACGCCGGGCCAAGCGCTTGCGCAAGGTACCGACTATATGGTAATCGGCCGGCCGATCACGGCGGCGAACGATCCGCGCGAGGCGCTGGAACTCATTCTGAAGGAGCTGATGGAAGTTGACAACGGACAAGCTTGATAAGCTTCCGCAAGACATTGCGGACAATCTGCTGCGTATCGGGGCAGTTGTTCTGAAGCCGAATGACCCGTTCACTTGGTCGTCCGGACTGCGCTCGCCGATCTATTGCGACAATCGCCTCACCATGTCTTATCCGGATGTACGCCGGCGAATCGCAGCCGGCTTCGAGACCGTGATTCGCGAGCGGTTCCCTGCTTGCGAAGCGGTCGCGGGCATCGCGACGGGCGGCATCCCGCATGCGGCTTGGGTCGCAGAGCGGCTGGAGCTGCCGATGCTGTACGTGCGCGATAAGGCGAAGGGACACGGTAAGACGAATCAGATTGAAGGCCACTACAGAGCCGGGCAGAAGGTCGTGCTGATCGAGGACCTCGTCTCGACGGGCGGCAGCTCGCTGAAGGCCGCCGTAGCGGTGAGAGAAGCGGGATGCGAGGTGCTGGGTACCGTCGCGATCTTCACCTACGAGTTCCCGCAGGCGGCCGCGGCATTCGAGGAGCAGCGGATTCCGCTCTATACGTTGTCCTCTTACAGCGCGCTGCTCGAATCTGCGCTGCGCTCGGGGAGCATAACGGCGGAAGAGGTCGCGTTATTGAACGGATGGAAGAACGATCCGCAAGGCTTCAGCAGCAGATTCGAATAATAACATAGATCGGTATAAGGCCGGCTCCCAGCAGGGAGCCGGCTTTTTCGCGTGAGTTATGCAGTGCTTCAAAACGTTATCATAACAATTATGCAACATTTAAAACTTTTTATTTGCGAGTGGCTAACAATTTGTTATGATTACCTTGTAAGCGCATGCAAATGGAGAGGGAGTCGTATCGCTTCATAAAGCGCGGCAGCATAGACGGATGGAGGAGTGGGACCACTGTGAGCGTATCGGAAACTTCCCGGCTGCCCTTGCTTGAAGCCCGCGGCGTCACGCGGGTATTCGGCAAAGGCGATGGCCAAGTATATGCGCTTCGCGGCGCGACGATGAGCGTCGAAGCGGGCAAATTGATCGCGCTGAAGGGAAGGTCGGGGTCGGGGAAGACCACCCTGCTGAACATCATGGCTGCGTTGGACAGTCCTACCGAGGGCGATGTTTATTACAGCGGACGCGAAGGCAAGCGGATGTCGGAGCAGCAGAAGAACGACATGCGCAAGCGGGAGATCGGCCTGATCTTCCAATCGTTCGCGCTAGTGCCTTATATGACCGCGTATGAGAATGTAGAATTCGGGCTTCGCATCGCGGAGGTACCCGCACCGCAGCGCAGGAAGTTGGCAGAAGAGGCGTTGGCCTTCGTCGGATTGGCGGCCCGGATGCACCATATGCCGCAAGAGATGTCAGGAGGCGAACAGCAGCGCACGGCGATTGCGCGGGCAATTGCGCATAAGCCGAAGCTGATTCTGGCCGACGAACCGACAGCTGAGTTGGATTCCAGAATGGGCAAGCAGGTCATGAACGTATTCCGCGAGCTGGTCGCAAGCGAAGGCGTCTCGATCGTGATGACCTCGCATGATCCGCACATCATGGAACTGGTTGACGACGTATATGCATTGGAGGATGGTCGAATTGGATCGGAAAGCATCAAGCGCACTTAAGCTCCGCATGACCACGCTCGGCGTACTGCTAGCCGCTAGCGCCGCAGTCGGCGGCTGCAGCCTGCTTCCGGAGGAGCAGGCGCCGCTGAAGCCGCCGCTCGTGAAGCCGGCACAGGCCGAAGTGAAGACAATCGACGCGAAGCTCGGCAGCATCGTTAGGCAAATCGCAGGCTCCGGCACGTTCGTGCCGACGAATATCGCTTATTATCAATTCAAGAACGGCGGCGTCATCGAGGCCGTTCATGTCCGTGCCGGCAGCGAGGTCAAGCGCGGGGATGTGCTCGTTACGCTGGAGAGCGAGGGCATCGACGTGGAACTGCTGCAGCGTGAGCTGGAATATGAGCGCAAGCGCCTGGCGTTCGAGGATGCGGTCAAGAACGGCAATGAACGACAAGCTCGAATCGCGCGTATCGATTATGAACTCGCGCAACTGCTCTATGACAAAACGAAGGAGAAGGCGGGCAATTCCGTGCTGCGGGCTGAAGCGGACGGCATCGTCTCCTACGCAACGGATCTGATTCCTGGGGATCGCGCCGAAGCGGGCCGCGTATTGGCGGCCATCGCAGACCCGTCGGGCATGCGGCTGGCGCTGCTTGCATCCTCTAATCCGGTGCTGGCTGATATCAGGGTCGGCATGGAGGCTGAGATCACGTTCAAGGGCGGAACCTTGAGCGGCAAAGTGTCCCAGACGCCTGCAACGGCTCCGCAGACCGATGATGATCGGCTGCGCGAAGAATATACCCGCACCCTCTATATCGATCTAGACGAATTGCCGGCAGAGGCCGTGCTTGGCGCCATGGCAGATGTCCGCATTATCGCAGCTCGCCGCGACAACGTCATCGTTGTGCCGAAGAGCGGCGTGCGCACCTATTTTGGGCGTACTTACGCGCAGGTGCTGGATGGCGAGCGTCGCCGGGAGGTCGATGTCGAGACCGGTCTGGAGACCGCGACCGAGTACGAGATCGTGCAAGGGATCGAAGAAGGCATGAAGATCATTCTTCAATAATCATTCATAACAAGCGTAAGAGGCCGTAAGGAAACGAGGGAAGCTTATCATGTCCGTTCTCATCATGCTACTGCGCAAGATGGCCAGAAACCGATGGCTCGTCGCCAGCCTGCTCGCGGGCATGCTGTGCTGCATTGCGCTGACATCCAGCATGCCGATCTACAAGAATGCCGTTCTTCAATATATGCTGGTGCAAGACATGGATCGGAGCTACGCAGAGACAGGCGATCATCCCGGCGTCATATCGGTCGATGTTGCCATGCGGACAGACGATCCGAAGATTCAAGCAGCGATCCTCGATCGCTTCGACTCGTACTGGAAGTCGCGCATTGCAAGCGGCGAACGATTCGAGCTTCACTTGAACCAGATCTTGATGGAGACGGTTCGCTTCAATCTGACGCCGGCAGATCCGTCACGCGTCAACCCGGATGAGAAGCGCTCCGGCAAGCTTGCGATGCGCAGCGGCCTCGAAGATAAGGTGCGGCTCGTGGACGGCAAGCTGCCTGCTAAGGATCAGGTCGACGGCGTCTATGAAGTGATGGTGACGGATAACGCGCTGGTCGAGATGAAGATGCTGCTCGGACAGGAATACGTTATCGCCGACCCGCGGGTTGAACGAAGCGATATCCGGATTATGCCGGTTGGCGTCATTGCCGAGCAAGATTTGAGCGACGTCTACTGGAGCCGCGCAGTGCTCGGGACGGAGCGCAACGCGCTGTTTATGGCGGAGGAGCTGTTCCTGCGGGATTTCGCTAAGGACGCGCCAATTACGATTGCGAAGGCAGGCGCGCTCGCCGCTGCGGATTACGCAGCATTCGACCTGGAAACGGCGGCTTATATGATCGGTCTCAAGAGCAGCATGGCGGCCGATATGATGGGCCGGTATAACTTCTCGGTCAGTACGTCGGTCTGGATACCGGGCAGCGATGCCATGACGGCTTATGCAGATCGCGAAGCAACGCTCCGCAATCTGCTGTGGTCGCTCAATGTGCCGTTATTCATTCTGATCGGGTTCTATCTGTACATGGTTACCGGCATGCTGATCGAACGACAGAAGTCGGAAATTGCCGTGCTCCGCAGCCGAGGCGCATCCCGGCTGCACATCATGGGAATCTATGCGGCGGAGTTCGGCTTGCTGGCTCTGCTCGCCTACGCGATCGGCCCATGGATCGGCGCGGCCTTCACGCGCATCCTCGGCTCGACGAGCACGTTCATGAGCTTCGTCAACCGCGGCGCCTTGCAAGTAGAGATGACCGGCGAGAGCTGGCTGTACGCAGGGGGCGCCGTCATAGCTGCATGGGTCATCAATCTCGTGCCCGTGTTCATGGCTACTCGGGCTTCGATCGTTGACCAGAAGCGAGCCAAGGCTCGCGAAGGCAAGCGCGCAGCTTGGCAGACGTACGGTCTTGATGTCGTGTTGATCGGCATCGCCTTCTATGGGTACTACATGTTCCATCAACGGATGTCGGATCTGGTTAAGCTTGGCCTGGACGGCAAATCGTTGTCGGCCGATCCGCTGCTGTACACGGTACCGACGCTGTTCATATTGGGTACGGGGCTGCTCCTGATTCGCGTATACCCGCTGGTCGTCTCGCTGGTCTATAGGCTGGGACGCAAGCGGTGGGCACCGCAGAACTACTCGACGCTGCTGCTGGTCAGCAGGCGCAATCGGATCTACCACGGCTTGATGCTGTTCCTAGTCTTGACTGTAGGAACCGGCATCTACAATGCGAATACGGCGCGAACGATCAACGGCAATATGGAGGATCAGATCTGGTATGCAGGGGGCAGCGATATCGTGCTCCGCCAGCATTGGCAGAACGATTCACCGCCGCCGCAGTCGCCTGGACCTCCGCAGGCTGGAGCGCAGCCGGTGTCGGTTACGCCTTCGCGCATCAGCTACTTGGAGCCGCCGTTCGAGCTGGTCGAGAATCTTCCCGGCGTCGAGAGCGCGGCCAAAGTATTCACGAAGGAGGAGGCGGATGCTTGGCTTGGCACCAAGAGCGGCAAGGTAACGCTGAAGGGCATTGACACGGATGCTTTCGGTGAGGCTGCTTGGATGAAGGATAGCCTGCTTCCCTATCATTTCTACGACTATTTGAACCTCATGGCCCCCGATGCGCATGCGGTCCTGCTGTCGAAGACGGCAGCGGATTACTTCGGTGCCAAGACGGGCGACGTGCTAGATGTAGGCTGGGAAGGCATTCGGCCCACAAGGATGATCGTCTACGGCGTCATCGATTACTTCCCGTCGTTCAACCCGAATCCGTCCGCCGCGCGGGGCAATCCGAATGATCCGAATCCGATGCTGATCGTCGGGCATCTGGATACGATTCAGAATGAATTGGCGATGGAGCCGTACGATGTCTGGATGAAGCTTGAACCGGGAGCGGATCGTCAGGCGCTCCTCGATGCGATGGCTGAACGCGGCATCGCGATCGAGAAGTTCCAGGACACGATCGGCGAAATCGCGAAGAGCCGGATGGATCCGTTCCGCATGGCGATCAACGGCGTCATGAGTCTAGGGTTCATCGTCTCGCTGATCATCAGCTTCATCGGGTTCATGCTGTTCTGGCTGTTGTCGCTGCAAGGCCGCATGCTTCAGCTCGGCATCTACCGCGCGATGGGCATCTCCTTCAGGCAACTGCTCGGCATGCTCATGATCGAGCAGATTCTGACGACAGGCGCGGGCTTCTTGATCGGTATCGCAACCGGCTTGGCGGCAGGCCGCATCTTCGTGCCGCTGTTCCAATTATCGTTCGACCCGGGTAAAATCGTTCCGCCGTTCGAGGTCATTACCGATCAAGCCGACATCATCCGCATGGGAATCTCGACTTCGCTGATGCTTGCCGCCGCGCTGCTCATCCTGGCGTGGATACTGAAGCGCATGAACATCTATCAAGCTGTCAAGCTCGGGGAGGATTGATTCGATTGATAAGCTGCGAGAATCTCGTGAAAATCTATAAAGCAGCCGATGTCGAGGTGGTCGCGCTGCAAGGACTCAATCTCCAAATCGAGCAAGGCGAGATGATGGCGATCATCGGCAACTCCGGCAGCGGCAAGTCAACGCTGCTCAATATGCTGGGCGGGCTGGATCGTCCCTCGGCAGGCAGGCTGCACGTGGCCGGCAAGGATATGCTGAAGCTTACCGATCAGGACCTCACGCGGTATAAGCGGGAGACGGTCGGCTTCATCTGGCAGAATAAAGCGCGCAACCTCATTCCCTACCTTACGGCAAGGGAGAATGTCGAGATCCCCATGCTGCTCCATGACCGGAAGCAGAAGCGAGCGCGCGCGATCGAGCTGCTGGAAGCCGTGGGACTTGGCCACCGCATCAACAATACGCTCGAACAGCTCTCGGGAGGCGAGCAGCAGCGCGTTGCGATTGCCATAGCGCTGGCGAATAAGCCGAAGCTGCTGCTGGCGGATGAGCCGACCGGCGCGCTGGATACCCGTACTTCGGATCAGATCATGGAGCTGCTGCGAAGACTGAACGCGGAGCTCGGCCTCACGATCGTCATCGTGACCCATGACCTTGATCTAGCCAAGCAAGTAAAACGGGTCGTGTCGATTCGGGACGGCCGAACCTCCTCGGAGATGATCCGCAGGCTGGAGGATGACGGCAGCGAAGCCGAGGGCGACCTGAGCGAAGCCGCGGACACGCATATCGAATATGCGGTAATGGACAGATCGGGCCGGATCCAAGTGCCGGAGCATTACTTGGAGGCGGTCGGCGCGAAAGATGCGGATAAGGTGCTCCTTCGCTTGGAGGAAGATCGCATCGTGTTGCTGCCTGAGCGTGCCAAAGTAACGGCAGATCCTTAAAATTCGCGTGAGGGATGCTCGAAATCTGATATAATTAGGATAAAATGCAATTCATAACAAGAATACTTGTCGAATGGGATGATTGTTAATGAGAGGGAAAGTGACGATTCAGGAAATAGCCGATCTGGCAGGCGTATCCAAGTTCGCGGTCTCTCGCGCGCTGACCGGCAAGAGCGGTGTCAGCAGCCAGACGAGAGAGATGATTCTGAAGGCTGCCGGACAGCTCGGTTACTTCAAGAACAATGAGCCGAAGCGTGTCTCGAATGAGCTGCAGGACTTTACAGAGCGTAAATTGACCGGTGCAATCGTCGTGCTGTTCCCAAACATTCGTTATCAGAACAAGGAATCCGTCTATTGGGGGCCTGTATTCGACGGCATATCGGCAAGACTCAACCAGAAGGGCATCGACATCTTGACGCTGACGGAGCCTTCGCGCGACCATCTGTTCTCGCTCGTGAAGCCCGAGGCGATTCAAGGGATCATAACGATCGGCACGATATCGACGCAAATCCTGCTGGATATCGGGCGGCTCAACATACCGGTCGTCATGGTCGATCACGCGGACCCGGCGTTTCATTGCGATACCGTATTCACCGATAACTTCTTGTGCATGAAGGACATGATGACGAAGCTGGTAAGTAAGGGCTACCGCAAATTCCAGTTCGTCGGCAACATATCCGATGCGCAGAGCTTCTTCGAGCGCTGGCTCGCGTACCGAACGACACTGGAGACCTACGGTATCGAACTCAATCAAGATCCGATGCTGATCGGTTCGGATGCGGACGATATCTTCAAGCTGGTTCCGAATATCGATCTGACGGAGCTTCCTGAGGTGTTCGTATGCGCGAACGATTCGAACGCGGAGTTCATGATCGATCAGCTGCGCAGGCGCAATGTCGACGTACCGACGGATTGCGCGGTCACGGGCTTCGACAATACGTGCGATTCCCATCCGATTCTCGGCACGGTGAACGTGAACAAGGAATTGTTAGGCATGCGAGCGGTCGACCAGATGCTGTGGCGAATTCTGAACCGCGAGTCGGCGTTCGAGAAGAAGATGATCTCCGGCGAAATCATAGTCCGCGACAATTATGCCTTCGCAAGCGACAGTCATTCGGCCTCTTAAGGCGATACGGCTGCTATCGAATACCACCTTAACCGAGACTTCTGCCGTTCAGCGGCAGGAGTCTTTTTGTCAATTGATAACAAACAAGCAAAACTACCAAACAACTCCATAACGATTACAAAACAAAAATAGGCTTTTAACCAAAATAGGAATTGACGATCTAGGAGTGTGGTGCTATTATTGTTTTGTAGTCATCAAACACAAGAAACATGGTGGTGATGGGCACTTATTTTTAAAAGCATTTTGTAAACGGTTTCTTTCGGGGGATTGACCGTACTTGTACGGGATCTGACGCTGCGCGAGCAGCAAACAGAACGAATAACAATTGGGAGGTTTCGCAATGAGACAAATGAAAGTGCTTTCGCTTCTGCTCGTCGCGTTCATGCTCGTCCTTACGGCATGCGGCGGCGGCAACAACGGGAATAACAACGCAAACACACCAGCTAACACGAGCAATACACCGGCTAACACGCCAGCAGCAGAAGAGCCGGCTGCTGAGCCGGAACCGGCACCAGTTGACCTTGGCGGACGCACGATCAAAGTAGCGGCTTGGTGGGATCCGAAGCCGCCGGGTAACACGGCAGGCGAGAAAGCTCGTCTCGACAAGTTCGCAGAGCTCGAAGCGAAGTACAACTTCAAATTCGAATTCCTGAACATCCCGTTCGAAGAGTACATGGATAAATTCACAACGTCGACGCTCGCTGGCGAGCCGTTCGCAGACATCGCGATCATGGAGCTGAAGCGTGCGCTGCCAGTCGTTAAGCAAGGTCTGGTGCTCCCGATCAGCGAGTTCACGGCTGCTACGGACGACATCAATAACGAACAGCGCCTGATGAGAAAGCTGCCTGCAATCGGCGGCGTGGAATACTCCTTCGGCGAGCCGGGCGTCCAAATCGTAGGCACGTACTACAACCGCGACCTGGTGAAGAAGCTGGGCGTGCAAGATCCGCAAGAGCTGTACGCGGCAGGCCAATGGAACTGGGATAAGTTCATCGAGCTGGCCAAAGCAGCAACGCGCGACACGGACAACGACGGCAAAGTCGACACGTTCGGTTACGCCGGCTGGGCAGCAGACGCAGCACGTCACCTCGGCGTAACGAACGGCGCGCTGTTCGTTAACGAAGACCTGACGATGGGCATGACGGATCCGAAGATGATCGAAGCAATGGAATTCACGAACCGTCTGTTCAACGTTGAGAACGTCGTTAAAGTGAAATCCGGCAACAAGATGGACTGGAACGAGACGAATACGTTCAAGGACGGCGACGTTCTGATGTCGATCAACTATGACTGGAACGTAGGCGACCTGACGTTCGAAGTAGGCGTAGTGCCGAACCCTGTAGGTCCGCAATCCGACGGCAAGCACACGTACGCTAACACGGGTCAGAACGGCTGGTTCATCCCGAAAGGCGTAAAAGACGCAAACGTTATCTACTCGATCTTCGAGCAAAGCTTCGACGTTCCTCCGACTGAAGAGTACCTCGGCCAAGACTGGCTGGAGTCCCGCTTCAAGACGGAAGCCGACATCAACATGGCTCGCGAGAACGTGAACGGTACTGGCCGTCTGGCACTCGAAGAGGGCGTTCCGGACTTCCCGTTCTATGCAATCATGGACGAAGTGATCATCCAGAACCAATCGGTATCGGCAACGATCGAGAAGCACAAGGCTGCGGGCGAATCTGCACTTGCAAAAGTGAAGTAAGCTGGCAATAGCGGCATACGGCAATGACGGGAAGGGGTGTACCGTGGAGACGGTGCAGCCCTTCTTGTTATGAAAGAGAGACTAACAGATCATAACGGATAATTGGGACAGAAAGAGCGAATTCTCAATAATTGGGCGATATTTCACGGGTTTTAACATGATTAGGATGAAATTTGTCGATAAAATTCGAACATTGATAACAATAACCAAACAAATCGGTTGTTTTCGGAACTAAATAATTGACTGCTGTTTGGTTGGATGATACGATTGTTATGTGATTTTTACGGGCTTATCAATGACATTGATAAGCTGGACGAACGGCAGGTTTACTCGCCTGCAAGAACATCCGTCGCTTAGTTTATTAGGGGGGCTGACATTGAAAGGGATACCACGGCTTAAAAAGATGGCGTTATCCACGATGAGTGCTGTATTGGCACTCGGCATCCTGGCATCCGGACCCCGGATCTATGCCGTCGAATCGGACGCTGCTGAGTCTGCGAACGCCGCAGCCGCGCAGACGTTCTCGGGCGACGAATTGTATGCGCTCCTTCAAGGACAAGGCGATTATGCCGACTACTTGGCGAAGCATGAAAGCGCTGTCTCCGCAACGCAAGAGCTCGTAATCGATGCAGGGAGCTATACGGCTGCGGAAGGCGGAGAGTTCGAGCTGCTCCGTGATTACGAAGGGCAGGCCGGCGAGTCGCTGATGACAGGCGAGAAGGGCCGCGTAGATTGGACCATCGAGGTGCCGGAGTCGGGGCTCTACCATATCTCCGCACTCTACTACCCGATCGAAGGCAAGAGCTCCAGCATCGAACGGTCGCTCATGATCGACGGCGAAGTGCCGTTCGAGGAAGCGGCTTACCTGCAATTTGACCGTGTCTGGGACAATCAATTGGATGAAGTGCTCCGGGATAACCGCGGCAACGATCTTCGTCCCCAGCAGGTCGAACGGCCCGAATGGCGCGAGGCGCTGTTCAGGGATTACGAAGGCTACTACGAGGAACCCTTCCAATTCTATCTGACTGCCGGTACCCATACGCTGTCGCTGCTCGCGCAGCGCGAGCCGATGGTGATCCGCCAGTTGAAGCTCTTCCAATATAAGAAGCCAGGCACTTATGAGGAAACGTTGAAGCGTTACCAAGAGGAAGGGCTTAAAGAAGTAGATGACGTGCTCGTCACCGTACAGGCAGAAGACGCGATCGCGAAATCTTCGCCGACGCTGTACCCGCAATCGGAGCGTACGAGTCCGGCAGTGTTCCCGTACAGCACGCATGAAGTTCGCGTGAACACGATCGGCGGTTACAACTGGCGCGTGCCGGGCCAATGGATCGAGTGGGAAGTGGAAGTGCCGGAGACCGGACTCTACAAGCTCGCATTCAAATCGCAGCAGAACTTCGTGCGGGGCATCTATTCCACGCGCAGACTGCTCATCAACGGCGAGCTGCCGTTCAATGAAGTAGAGCGCGTGCCCTTCCGTTACAAGAGCGGGTATCGGGTGGATGTCATGGGCGGCAAGGATCCTTATCTGTTCAAGCTGAACGAAGGCAAAAACATAATCCGGATGGAGAACAACCTCGGCGAATTCGCGCCGCTCATCCGCGAAGTCGAGCAGAGCTTGTTCAACCTCAACAGCTCGTATCGGAAGATTCTGATGATCACGGGCGCTGCGCCTGACCAATACCGCGACTATCGCGTGCATGTCCGCATTCCGGATCTGCTCGATATTTTCAAGACGGAAGGCGATCGCCTCAAAAGCGTAAGCAAGGAATTGCACCGCCTAGCAGGCGGAAGCAGCGATGCCGAAGCGATGCTGAAGACGATGTATCTCCAATTGGACGAGATGATCGAGGATCCGGATACGATCCCTCGCAGGCTGGCTGCCTATAAGGCGAACACAGGCGGACTCGGCACTTGGCTGCTCCGTACGCGCGAGATGCCGCTGGAGATCGACGAGATCTACGTCGCGGCTCCGGATGCGAAGCTGCCGAAGGGCGGACTCGGGTTCTTCTCCGAGTTGAAGCATGAGATCGTGACGTTCGGCTATTCGTTCTTCATCGATTACAACACGATCGGCAACGTGTCGGAAGGCAAGGACAACCGGTCGGTTACCGTATGGATCGGCAGCGGCCGCGACCAAGCGAATACGCTGAAGGCGATGATCGACGAGACGTTCACGCCGGATACCGGCATTAACGTCAACTTGAAGCTCGTTCAGATGCAGACGCTTCTGCCGGCTACGCTGGCGGGGCAGGGACCTGACGTCGCGATGCAGATCGGCAACGATATCCCTGTCAACTACGCGATGCGGAACGCAGCGGCGGACTTGACCCAATTCGCGGACTTCAAGTCGGTTGCCGAACGCTTCCGTCCGAGCGCGCTGGTGCCGTACACGTACGAACAAGGCGTATTCGCGCTGCCGGAGACGCAGACGTTCAACATGCTGTTCTACCGCAAGGATGTCATGAACGAGCTGGGCTTGGAAATTCCCCAGACGTGGGAGGACGTATCGAATCTTCTCGCGGTTCTGAACAAGAATCATATGGAGTTCGGCTTGCCGCTCGTATTGAATCCGACGTACCCAGGCGAGAACTTGCCGCCGAGCTCGGTATACGCGATGCTGCTGATGCAGAACGGCGGCCAATTCTACCGCAATAACGGCAAGGAGTCCGACGTCGACTCGAGGACGGGCATCGAGACGTTCAAGCAGTGGACGGAATTCTATACGGACTACAAGCTCGAACGGGAATTCGACTTCCCGAACCGGTTCCGTACCGGTCAGATGCCGATCGGCATCGCCGATTATACGGTCTACAACCAGCTGACCGTATTCGCGCCGGAAATTCGCGGCATGTGGGGATTCGTTCCCGTGCCGGGAACGCTGCAGGAAGACGGCGAGATTCGCAGAGACGTCGCCAGCGCAGGCAGCGGCACGATCATGCTGAACGGCGCCGATGACAAGGAAGCGGCTTGGGAATTCATGAAGTGGTGGACGTCGGCCGATACCCAGACGAAATTCGGACGCGAAATGGAAGGCCTGATGGGCGCGGCTGCCCGTTATCCGACCGCGAACATCGAAGCGCTGGACCGCCTGCCTTGGCCGGTCAACGACTATGATAACTTGAAAGCTCAATTCGAATGGGTACAGGGCATTCCGGAAGTTCCGGGCGGCTATTTCACCGGTCGTCACCTGCTCAATGCCTTCTACCGGGTTGTCGTCAATGCGCAGACGGAACCGCGCGAAGCGATCGTCGATTATGCACAGTATATTCAGGAAGAAATTCGCGCGAAGCGCAAAGAATTCGGCCTGCCGGAATAAAGGGAGGGACTACCCGTGTCGAATATCACGATTGAGCCATCGAAGCAGTCTCCGGGAACCGGCAAACCAGCCGCACGCTCCCGCCGGACATGGTGGGCCGCCAACAAGCATGAGATCAAGCTGCACAAACACTCGTACGTGCTCATGGCGCCTTACATGCTCTTGTTCGCTGCTTTTACGATCTTACCCGTCGTCATGTCCATCATTATCAGCTTCACGTACTTCAATATGCTCGAATATCCGAAATTCATCGGCTGGCAGAACTATTCCCGCCTGTTCCTCGAAGACGACGTATTCTTGACCGCAATCAAGAATACGCTCCTCTTCGCGGCGATTACGGGGCCGATCAGCTACTTGGCCTGCTTCATCTTCGCATGGATCATCAACGAGCTGAGCCCGAAGCTGCGGGCGCTCATGACGCTGATCTTCTACGCGCCGTCGATCTCGGGGAACATCTACTTCATCTGGCAGATGATCTTCTCCGGCGACCGCTACGGCATCGCGAACGGTCTGTTGATCAGACTGGGCATCATCCTCGAGCCGATTCAATGGCTGAAGACGGAAGCCTATATTCTCGGCATCATCATCTTAGTCCAGCTGTGGCTCAGTCTCGGTACCGGCTTCCTGGCGTTCATCGCGGGCCTCCAGACCGTAGACAAGACGCTGTACGAGGCCGGCGCTGTGGACGGCATTAAGAACCGTTGGCAAGAGCTGTGGTATATTACGCTTCCTTCGATGAAGCCTCAGCTCATGTTCGGCGCAGTCATTCAGCTGACAACGTCGCTTGCCGTCGCAGACGTCTCCATTAACCTCGCGGGCTTCCCGAGCGTTAACTATGCTGCCCAGACAATCGTTACGCACCTGATCGACTTCGGCACGATTCGCTTCGAGATGGGTTATGCATCCGCGATCGCAACCGTCTTGTTCGCCTTGATGGTCGGGACGAACCTGGTCGTTCAAGCACTTCTCAGAAGGGTGGGGGAATAACGCATGAACATGATTCTTGGGATGCGCAAAAAACGCGTCAACCGCTCCTTCATGGGAAGCTTCTCGTTGTTCGTCCTGCTCGCGGTGGTCGGCGCATTCATGGCGCTGCCGCTCGTCTATGCCATCAACGCTGCGTTCAAGCCGCTGGACGAAATCTTCTTGTTCCCGCCGACCTTGTTCGTACGCAACCCGACCTTTACGAACTTCGTTGACCTCATGACGCTGCTCGGTCAGTCTTGGGTACCGTTTTCCCGGTATATTTTCAATACGATCTTCATTACGGGGATGGGCGTTCTCGGCCACGTCATTCTGGCGTCGGCTGCGGCATATCCGCTTGCGAAGCATCATTTTCCGGGCAAAACGATCCTGTTCCAGGCTGTCGTCCTGTCCCTGATGTTCACGCCTGCCGTAACGGCGATTCCGAACTACATGATCATGTCGTGGATCGGCTTCATCGATACGTACTGGGCGGTCATCGTTCCGGCCTTCGCGTTCCCGCTCGGCCTGTACCTCATGAAGCAATTCATGGAACAGATTCCGGATGCGCTGCTGGAGGCCGCCAAGATCGACGGCGCCAGCGAATATCGCATCTTCTGGACGATCGTCATGCCGAACGTGAAGCCTGCTTGGCTGACGTTGATCATCCTGTTGTTCCAGCTGCTGTGGGGAACGGACGGCAACGGCTTCATCTACAGCGAGCAGCTCAAGACGCTGCACTTCGCTTCGAACCAGATCGTGCAGGGCGGTATTGCCCGTGCAGGCGTAGGTGCTGCTGTCGCCTTGATCTTAATGAGCGTGCCGATTACGCTGTTCATTTTCTCGCAGAGCCGCATCATCGAGACAATGGCCACGTCCGGCATGAAAGACTAAGGAGGGATCACAGCGTGAAATTGAAGAGAACTCTCCTGATGGCGGCGTTGATCTCCTTGCTGGCAACCGTCGCGGCGCCTATGGCATCCGCTGCCGCTCCATACGAGGCTTATACTTATAACTACTATGAGGATTCGGTACCGTTGGCTGCGCCGTTCCTGCCGGAGCAAGCCGTCACGGGTCTCAGTCTCGGCGTCGGCAACTTCAACCAGCCGAACGATCTGTTCGTCACGCAGGACGGCTTCATCTACATTCTGGACAGCGGCAACTCGCGGATCATTGCCTTGGACAGCAATTGGAAGGTCATTCGAACGATCGACGGCTTCGATAACGCCGGCACGGCGGATAAGTTCGGCAATCCCGGCGGCTTGTTCGTATCGGAGGATAAGCAGATTTATGTAGCGGACACGGATAAGCGGCGGGTCGTCGTACTAACGAATGAAGGCGAGCTGGTCGCGATCGTCGACAATCCGCAATCGGAAATTTTGCCGCAAGGCTTCGAATTCGTGCCGCTGAAGGTGACTGCGGACAAGGCGGGCCGAATCTTCGTCGTTGCGCGCGGCGTCTACGAAGGGATCATGCAGTTCGACGAGAAGGGCGTGTTCATCGGCTACGTCGGCACGATCAAAGTGAATACGAATCCTGCCGATCGCCTATGGCGAGCGCTCGCCACGGATGCGCAGCAAGCGCAGATGCAATTGTTCATCCCGACGGAATTCGCCAGCGTCGACATCGATCATAAGGGATTCGTCTACGCGACCTCGATCGATATCAATTCGGTCGAGAACATTAAGCGGCTTAACCCTTCCGGTCAAGACGTCCTGAAGCGATTCTCGACCAATTCGCCGAACGGCGACGTTCGGTTCCGCAGGCTCGGCAATAACTCGGGCCCGTCCAAGCTGGTCGACATCAAGGTGATGGACGGCGGGATCTACGTCGCGCTCGATTCGCTGCGCGCCCGATTGTTCGCTTACAACGACGAAGGCGAGATGCTGTACGCGTTCGGCGGACGGGGGACGCAGCTCGGGGTATTCAATACGCCGGTTGCGGTAGAACGGGTAGGCAATAAGCTCGTCGTCCTGGACCGCGGCAAGAACAACATTGTCGTGTTCAAGCCGACGAAGTTCGGCAGCCTCGTGCATGAAGCGACGACGCTGCATTACAACGGACTCGACGATCAAGCCGTAGGGTTATGGGAAGAAGTGCTCCAGATGAATACCAACTACGATATCGCGTACACCGGTATCGGCCGGTCGCTCCTGATGGAGAAGAAGAATAAGGAAGCGATGGAATATTTCAAGCTGGGGATGGAGCGCAAATATTATTCCACGGCGTTCAAGCGGTATCGCCGCGAAGTGATGCAAGAGCATTTTGGCACCGCCATGACCGGCATCATGATCCTGATCGGCGCGCTGCTGGCGCTGAAGATTGTCAGGAAAGTAAGAATCGGAAGGAGTGAGAGACGTGAAGCATGATTATATAAAGTTTCCGCTCCATGTCATCCTGCATCCGTTCGACGGGTTCTGGGACATGAAGTACGAAGGGAAGGGCAAGGTCAGAGTCGCAATGGCGATCCTTGCGCTCCTCGTGCTTACGCTGATTCTGCAGAAGCAGTTCTCCGGCTTCCTGGTCAACTTCAACGACCCGCGCACGCTGAACAGCTTGGACGACCTCCAATTCACGGTGCTGCCGTTCTTCCTGTTCTGCATCGCGAACTGGTCGATCACGACGCTGATGGAAGGCGAGGGCAAGTTCAAGGAGATCGTCATGGCTACGGGCTATGCGCTGGTGCCGCTCATCCTGGTCAACCTTCCGATGACGTTCGTCAGCCGCTTCATGGCGCAGGAAGAGACGGCATTCTACTTCATGATGAACAGCTTCGCCGCCATCTGGTTCATCTATCTCTTGTTCGTCGGCATCATGACGGTACATCAGTACACGGCGTCCAAAGCAGTCTTCACGATGGTGCTGACCGTCGTCGCAATGGGCATCGTCGTCTTCCTCGGCACGCTGGCATTCAGCTTGGGGATGCAAATGTACTACTTCGTCGTCGATGTCTACCGCGAACTATTATTCCGAACGTAAAGGGGGCCGCACCATGAATAACAGAAAAAAATGGTATGCGGTGCTGGCCTGCATCGTGGTCGTCGGTATCGCTGCATTGCTCTACAGCATCGTGACGAAAGGCGCCCCTGCCATAAGCGTCTCGTCTTATGTCAAAGGAACGGCCGAACCGCTGCCGGCGACGGAGGTCAAGTTCTTGCCGGACAACGCAAACAGCGTTCCCGGCATGAAGCTGGCTGCGCAGACGGACGCGCTGGCGCTGTACTACCATGAGGAGACGACCGAAATTGCCGTCTTGGACAAGAAGAGCGGCAAGGTATGGCGCAGCAATCCGGAGAATCGCAATGAGGATGCCAAGGCTTCGCCGTACGAGAAGGAGCTGCTGTCGTCGCAGCTGACGCTGAATTTCCGCGACAATATCGGCACGCTCAGCACGTACACGAACTTCGCGCGTGCCATCTCGAACAAGCAATTCACGACGGAGAGCATCGAGAACGGTCTGCGGATTACGTATACGCTCGGCGATGCGTCCCTCGGAATCGATGCGCTGCCGAAGTTGATCAGCAAGCAGCGGATGGAAGAGAAGATCCTCAGCAAGCTGGATGACCAGACAAAGGTCACCGTGAACCGCGGCTACCTGCCTTTGTCCTCGAACCCCGAAGTGTTGGAACGTCTCGATACGTCGGTCGAACGTCCTCTCGTGCTTGCGCGCATGCTGGATGCATTCGAGAAGGCGGGCTACACCGAAGAGGATCTGGCCTTCGATAATGAGGAGAACGGCGGCGGTGCCGGCGCAGGCGCGGAACGTCCGAACTTCACCATCCCGATCGAATACAAGCTCGACGGCGACAGTCTCGTCGTGTTCGTGCCGGTCGGTCAGCTTCAGGAGGCCGAAGGCTTCAATGTCCGCAACATCGAGCTGCTTAACTTCTTCGGCGCCGCCGGCGTTGAGGAGCAGGGCTACATGCTCGTGCCGGACGGTTCGGGCGGATTGATCCACTTGAATAACGGGAAGTCCAATGCCGAAGTATACGCGCAGCGTATCTACGGCGAAGATCTGAACGATAACAGCGGCCGCCGCGGCCAAGTCGCGGAGAGCGCGCGCTTGCCGGTATTCGGTCTGAAGACAGGCGACAATGCCTGGTTCGCCGAGATCGAAGAGGGCGAGAGCATCGCGGGCATCAAGGCCGACGTAGGCGGACGCCAAAATTCCTACAATAACGTATTCGCCAGCTTCGCGATTCGCGGCGAAGATGAGTTGGAGCTGTACAAAGGCAACCAAGTCGAAGAAATTCAACTGTTGACCGAGAGCCGCTATCAGGGCGACGTGCAAGTGCGCTATAGCTTCTTGTCCGGTTCCGAAGCATCTTACTCCGGCATGGCGAAGCTGTATCGCGAACGTCTCGCGTCGGCCGGCAAGCTGAAGCCGATCGAACAGGAAGGCGACATGCCGTTCTACGCCGACGTGCTCGGCGCGGTCGACAAGCGCAAGTCGTTCCTCGGCGTCCCTTACAAAGGGCTGTTGCCGATGACGACGATCGAGGAAGCAGGCGCTATCGCCGCGGAGCTCGAGAAGCACGGCGTCTCGAACGTGCAGATGCGCTACTTGGGCTGGTTCAACGGCGGCATGAAGCATAAGATCCCGTCGAAGGTCAGCCTGGACGGCAAGCTCGGCAGCACGTCCGAGCTGAGGAAGCTGGCCGAGCAGCTGGAGTCGATGGGCGGCAAGCTGTATCCGGACGTGGCGTTCCAGCATGTGCTGCGCGACAGCGGCAGCTTCAAGCCGGCCTCCGACGCGGCACGGTTCGTTACCCGCGAGGTTGCGGCGCGGACGCCGTACAACCGGGCATTCAATACGATGGATACGGATCTCGGTACGTACTGGCTGCTCTCCCCTGCGAAGCTTCCGCATTTCGTGGACGAATTCGCGGACAGCTATAGCAAGTACAAGCTCGATGCGCTGTCGCTCCGCGATCTTGGCGACCTGCTGCATGCGGATTATCGCGTCAGCCGCACCATCATTCGCGACACGGCGAAGAACATCGTGACCGAGCAGCTCGGCAAGCTCGAAGAGCGCTATCCGAACCTGCTCTTGACCGGTGGCAATGCATACGCGCTGCCATACGCGGATCAATTGGTGAACGTACCGCTCGAAGGCAGCGGCTTCAATATTGTCGACGAGATCGTGCCGTTCTATCAGATGGTCATTCACGGCTATATCGATTATGCCGGCTCGCCGATCAACCTTCACGACGAGCAGGATTTGCAGCTCCATCTGCTCCGTTCCATCGAATACGGCGCTGCGCCGCATTTCTTCTGGTCGCATGAATCGTCGTCGGAGCTGAAGTTCACGGCGTTCGATGCGTACTTCTCGACCGAATATTCGAACTGGATCGCGGAAGCGACCGAATTGTATGCCGCGATCAACGATGCGCTGGGCGATCTGCGGACGCAGCCGATCGCGGAGCATATCCGCCATTCGGAAGGCGTCGTCGAGGTACGCTACGAGAACGGCCGTTCCGTATATGTCAACTACACCGACAAGCCGGTAACGGTTGGCGGCGTGAAGATCGAAGCGAAAAACTACACGGTAGGCGGTGAAACGAAATGACCAAGAGAGGTTTATCCCTGACACAGAAACGATCGCTTCTCGGGGTCGTCTTCATCCTGCCGTGGCTGCTCGGCTTCTTGTTCTTGTTCGCGACGCCGTTCTTTCAATCGCTGCAGTTCAGCTTCAGCGAACTGAAGGTTGCGCCGAACGGGTATGCGCTTGACTTCATCGGCTTCGATAACTTCAAGAACGCACTCTTGGTGGATCCGAATTTCAATCGGATCCTGACGCAATCGGTCAGCGAGATGGCATACGACGTGCCGATGATTCTGTTCTTCTCGCTCTTCTCGGCTACGCTGCTTAATTCTAAGTTCCGAGGACGCGCGATTGCGCGTTCCGTATTCTTCCTGCCCGTCATTCTGGCATCGGGCGCGATTGCGGCCGCGCAGTCGGCAGGTCTCATCCAGATGACCGGCAGCTCCGAGATTGCCAAGGAGCTCGGGCTTCAGCAGACCGGCTTCGACCCGATGATGCTCGGATTCGTACTGGACAGCGCGGGCATCCCGCCATGGTTCATCGATTACGTGACGTCGGCGGTCAATCGGATTCTGGAGATCATCCGCAGCTCCGGCGTTCAGATTCTGATCTTCCTGGCCGCGCTGCAAGCGGTGCCCGGCTCGATGTACGAGGTAGCCAAGATGGAGGGCGCCACGGCTTACGAGTCGTTCTGGAAAATCACGTTCCCGATGGTCAGTCCGCTTATCCTGACGAACGTCATCTATACGGTGATCGATTCGTTCGCGGACAGCCAAGTGACGCAGACGATCTATCAGACGGCATTCACGGCGCAGAACTTCGGTCTCAGCGCGGCGATGGCCTGGCTGTACACGATCGTTGTCAGTATCATTCTAGTCGTTGTCGGCGTGCTGATATCCAGAAGGGTATTCTACTATAACTGACGACGAGAGGAGGAAATAGACCATGGCGGCAAAAATCATGGAGAACGAAGCGGTCATGCTTCGATTCCAGAAGACCAAGAACAAATCGATCGCTCTGATCTGGACGATTTTCCGGTACATTCTCATCATTGGCATCTCGTTCGTCATCCTGTACCCGATCCTGCAGCAGCTCTCGGTTGCCTTCAAGGATCCGATCGACATCTACAACCCGACGATCTATATGGTTCCCGTCAACTTCACGATGGAGAACATTCGATTGTCGATGGAAATTCTGAATTACTGGCCGCTGCTCCAGAATACGCTGTTCTTCGTCATCTCGACGACGCTCCTCTCGGCGGCATCCTGCGCGCTGGCGGGCTACGGGTTCGCGCGGTTCACGTTCCCGGGCAGCAACATTCTGTTCACGCTGGTCATCCTGACGATCCTGATCCCGACCAGCACGTTGATGGTGCCGATGTACTTGCACTTCCGGAGCTTCGACGTGCTCGGCTTGGTCTCGATGTTCACGGGCAAGGACGGCATCAACCTGCTCAATACGTATTGGCCTTCGCTCGTAACGGCAGCGTTCGCCAACGGCCTCAAGTCGGGTCTCTACATCTACATCTTCCGTCAGTTCTTCAAGGGGCTGCCGAAGGAGATCGAGGAAGCGGCGCTGATCGACGGCGCTGGCGGTATCCGCACATTCTTCACGATCATGCTGCCGAACGCGATTCCGCCGATCATTACCGTGCTGCTGTTCGCGTTCGTCTGGCAGTATAACGATACGTTCTACACGTCGTTGTTCATGAGCCAGAGCGACCTGATGGCCATTAAGATCGCTTCGCTCCCGGCCGACGTCAACAAGCTGCTCCCCGGCTTGCTCGGTATCGAAGGGACCGAAGTGCGCGCGGATCCGAACCATGTCTCGATGATCGTCGATACCGGCGTTCTGCTGGCGATCGCGCCGCTCATCATCATGTACCTGTTCGTGCAGCGGTACTTCGTGGAAAGCGTAGAACGCTCCGGCGTAGTAGGCTAAGGGATCGATTGTGATCGCGATGATTATGCTTCGAAGCTTATTCGAAATTTAAAACCCATTTTTTAAGCGGTTCCGATTGCGGCTTGCGCCGCATGCGAACCGCTTCTTTTTTAAGGAAAAGCGTGAGCAAATACAAGGAGTGATCAGGATGGCGCAATTCGAGAACGGCTTACAGGCAAGGCTGCAGGTTGAACCGCGGCTTATTAACCCGAACGCGACCGACAATGCGAAGCGATTGATGGCGTACCTGTGCGATAGCTACGGCACAACGATGCTGACAGGTCAGCAGTACGGCGTATTGTCGACGCCGGAAGTCGATGTCATCGCGGAAGCGACGGGGAAGTATCCGGCCGTCGGCGGCTTCGACTTCATGAACGATTCGCCGTCGCGCGTCGAGCGCGGATCGGTTCCGACCGATACCGACCTTGCGATCGCTTGGTGGAAGGACGGCGGCATCGTTACGTTCTGCTGGCATTGGAACGCGCCGAAGGATCTGGTCGATCAACCGCCTGACCATGGCTGGCACCGCGGTTTCTACACCGAGGCGACAACGTTCGATATCGCGAAGGCGATGGACGATGAAGCCTCGGAAGACTATCAACTGCTGCTGCGGGATATCGACGCGATCGCCGTTTGTCTGGGAAGACTGCAGGCCGAAGGGATCCCGGTGCTGTGGCGTCCGCTGCACGAAGCTGCCGGGGGATGGTTCTGGTGGGGCGCGCAAGGCCCAGAGCCTTGCATCAAGCTATGGAAGCTCATGTACGAACGGCTGACGCATCTGCATGGGTTGAACAATCTGATCTGGGTGTGGAACGGACAGCATAAGGATTGGTACCCGGGCGACGAGTATGTCGACATCATCGGCGAAGATATCTATCCGCCTGCCCATGACCATGGTTCGAACATCGATCGCTACCGTCAGGCACTCGACTATACGACAATGAACAAGATTATCGCGCTTACGGAGAACGGTCCGCTTCCGGATCCGGACGAGATGCTGGCCGACGGCGCGCCTTGGGCGTGGAACTGCACCTGGTACGGCTCCTTCGTCCAGAAGCCTGATGCTTCGGGCAAGCCCGGCGTGAGCGAAGAATTTACGAATCTTGCCATGCTGCAGAAGGCGTACGCGCATCCATTCACAACGACGCGTGACGAGCTCCCGGATCTGACGCAATATCCGCTTCCGGAATGATCCGGCCAAGCGAGGAGAGGAGGTGCGGCATGCCGCTAACGGTCTGGCAGCATCGTGCGCCGCTGACGCGGCTGCGCGAGAAGCTGAAGGAAGGACGCGTCACGCTCGGATTCATCGGAGGATCGATCACGGATGCAAGACCCCGTCACAATTGGCCGGAGCCGGTTACGGCCTGGCTCGTCGACGCCTATCCGGAGGTGCGGTTCGCGGTCGAGAATGCGGCGATCGGCGCGACAGGAAGCGATCTTGCGGTGCTGCGCGCGAAGCGCGATCTGATCGATCGCGGCTGCGATATCGTCTTCATCGATTACGCGGTGAACGACGAAGGCGTGGAGACCGATCGGAGAATGCGGAGCCGCGAGGGGCTGCTCCGCAAATTGCGGGGCGAGGGGCAATGCGATATCGTGCTGGTCCATACGTACAGCGCGAATATGTACGAGGCCATGACGAACGGCAAGCAGCCGGACACGATCCGCGAGCTGGAACAACTCGCGGATCACTACGACGCAGGCTCGGTGTGGATGGGGCTCTATGCGCTCGAGCAGGTCAAGCGCAGCTTGCTCAGGTGGGAAGAGTGGCTGCCGGACGGCCTTCATCCGACGACTAGAGGAAGCTACGCGTACGGCGAGAGCGTGATCGCGTTCTTGAAGGAAGAGCTGGCGCTTACGGGAGAAGCAGCTGCTGAGGCGGAGTTTTCGCTTCCTGACCCGCTGCATCCGCGGCACTGGGGCAACGCGGAGGCTTATCCGCTTGAGCGTATCACGACGTCAGGACCGTGGACGCTGCGGCGCTGGCCCTACTACGAATGGATCGACCGCGTGTTGGAGACATCCGCCGTCGGAGCTGCGCTAATGATCGAGTTCGAGGGCTGCGGCATTGCGCTCGGGTTCGATTTTGGACGGACGTCCGCGGAATTCCGCTATCGGTTCGATGGCGGCGAATGGAAGGAAGAGCGCCGGGAACGCCCGGATTGGGTAGGCGCCGACGGCTGGTTCAGGCTCAGCGTGTTGGAGACGGATCTGGAGCCGGGTCTGCATCGACTGGAGCTAGAGGTGACGAACGGCAACCATCCGGGCTGCTCGGGCACGAACTTTCGCCTGGGTCTGGCGGGCATAATCCGTTAAGCTATCATGCGCAAGAATGCTATTATTGTAAGGGCACGCAGCCGATGCGTGCCCTTTTGTGTTTCGGCTTTAGTATTTCTTTAGATTTTTCAGCGATGAATATCGTAACTTTTTGTCGCGGTATTCCGTCTAAACGTTATACGATTCTCATATGGGAGGGGACTAGAGGGCGGATATGGCGTTATGGAACCGTAAGACCTCGAATAATGCGCCTGTCGCTCTTCGCGAACAGGAGACAGAGAGAGAGACGGAAGCTGTCGAACCGCTGCTGCGGGTCAGCGGCGTGGAGCGGTCTTTTCCGGTAGGCGGACAATCGCTCAAGGTGCTGAAGGGCATCGACATGCAGTTGTTGCCACGGCAGCTCGTCATGCTGCGAGGACGCTCCGGCTCGGGCAAGACGACGCTGCTCAATATGATCGGCGGTCTCGATCAGCCGACTAAGGGAGAGATCGTCTTTCAAGGGCATCCCTTTCACCGGATGAGCGACGATGCGCGGACAGTCGTGAGACGCGAGGATATGGGGTTCATCTTCCAAGCGTTCGCGCTGATGCCGCTGCTGTCTGCCTACGAGAACGTCGAGCTGTCGCTCCGCATGGCGAACAGGCCGAGATCCGAATGGAAGGCGCGCGTGACCGAATGTCTTGAGCTGGTCGGGCTGGCGAAGCGGATGCATCATCGTCCGTTCGAGCTGTCCGGCGGCGAGCAGCAGCGCGTCGCGATCGCGAAGGCGATCGCCCACCGGCCGAAGCTGCTGCTGGCCGACGAACCGACAGCCGAATTGGATTCTCAGATGGCTGCTCAGATCATGAATGTTTTTCAGACGATTATCAAGACCGAACGCGTAACCATATGCATGACTACGCATGATCCTACGATTCTGGAGGTTGCCGACCATGTTTACGAAATGGTGGACGGAAAGTTCATTTAACGCGCGGGGGGTGACTCCGGCAGATCAAGAGCTCGATGGGAGACGCCGCAAGGGCAGGATGCGCGGCGCAGCTGCCGTCGTGCTGGCTGTTTCCTTGGTGCTAGCCAGCGGCTGCAGCATGCTGCCGCCGGAGGACGAGGAAGAAGTTCTGCCAGAGATTACGCCGCCGCAGATATCGAAGAAGCCGGAGTACGAGGTAACCACCACGACGCTGGAGACCAAAGTTTCGAGCAGCAGCGGCAGCAAGCTCATGTCGACGCAGGAGGAGACGCTGTTCTTCACGCTTGACGGCAAACGTCTGAAGACGCTCTCGGTGAAGCCGGGCGACAAGGTAGAGGCCGGTCAATTGATTGCCGAGCTCGATGTCGAAGCCATGGAGAAGGAGCTTCGCCAGAAGCGGCTGCAGTTCCGTAAGGCGGAGGTCAGCATGAAGGAGACGCTGCGCAAGCGGGACGAGATGGACCCGATCGAATTCGAGGAAGCGTCGATCGCCTTCGAAGAGCAGCGCCAAGCGATCGTCGACCTCGAGAACGAGATCGCCGAGGCATCCCTGACGGCTCCGTTCGCCGGGACGGTCGTGCAATTGAGCGTGCAGAAGGGCGACGCGATCAAGGCGTATGATCCGATCTGCATCATCGCGGATACGAGCCGGCTTATCGTCGCTGCCAAGATCTCCAAGGACGACTTGACGAAGGTCACGGTCGGCATGCCTGCCGTCGTGAACATTAACAGCGCCGGCGAATTCAAGGGCACGGTGAAGCAGCTGCCGATGAATACGGCTGACGATTCGCAGGGCGGCGGGGGCGGCAATCCCGGCAATCCAGGCGGCGAAGGCAATAAGATCGAGCGGCCTGAGGATTACCTGCAGATCGATATCGGACCAATGCCCGAGGGCGTGACACGCGGCACGCCGCTGTCTGTCAACATCATCACGAACCGCAAGGAGAACGCGGTCGTCATCCCGCTGTCCGCTCTTCGGTCGATCGGTTCGCGGACCTACGTTCAGGTCGTCGACGAGAACGGCAAGCGGGAGGTCGATGTCGCGGTCGGGCAGCAGACGGCGACGCAGGCGGAAATTCTCGAAGGGTTGACGCCGGGACAGAAAGTCGTAGGTCGATAAAAGATGGGGATTCCGCTCTTACGATTCTTGTTCCGCAAGATGTGGAACACCAAATGGCTGACGCTCAGCACGATGGCGGGATTAATCGTAGCCGTTGCGTTCGCGACCAGCATACCGATGTATGCGGACGGCGCGCTGAAGCGGGTCGTTGCCGACTCCCTTCAGGAGCAAAGTACCGGCCTGCCGGCAGGTTCGCTGCTCATGCGCTACCAGTCTACGGGCGGCGGCAAGACCGACCTGGCCGCGCTCGGGCAAGTCGATCGCTTCATCAAGGATGAAGTGCCGGAGCGAATCGGCTTCGGTACGCAAGTATTCGCGAGCAGCCTGGCCATCCGGGGATCCGAGATCGTGCCGGTCGATCCGTCCAAGGTGGACGCCAGCCGCATGCGCCAGATGACGCTGATGACGATGAGTGGCCTGCCGGATAAGGCTGAGCTGATGCAAGGCCGCTGGTATACGGACAGCGAAGGCAGCGGCGAGTACCTCGAAGCCGTCATGCTCGAGGAAGCGATGTTCCGAAGCGACATGCATATCGGCGATGAGTTCGAATACCCGGTATACGGCGGTTTGAATCTCACGCTCAAGGTGAAGATCGTCGGCGCTTACAAGCCGCTGTCCGACACCGACCCGTTCTGGTATCAAGGCCTGGAATCCATTATGAATACGCTGTTGATCAGCGAGCAGGCGTTCCAGAAGCGGCTGCTGGAGCAATCGGGCATCCCGGTTCATAACGCGAACTGGTACTATGCCTTCGATCTGCGAGAGATCAAGACGAGTCAGCTGTCGCCGCTCGGCCGGACGCTCGAGCGACTGAACGTCGAGCTCTACCAGCACTTGAAGGATACGCGCATCGAGATCTCGTTCGCGGATACGCTCGCGGATTTCCGCAAGCAGAGCCTTCAGCTGCAGACGCTGTTATTCACGCTGGCAGCGCCCATGATCGCGATGGTATTCTATTACATCGCCATGAATGCAAGGCAGTCGCTGGATAAACAGCGCAGCGATATCGCGGTGCTCCGAAGCCGGGGGGCCGGCACTCGGCAGATCATTCTGATCTACCTGCTGGAAGGATTGCTGCTCGGCGCGGTCGCGCTTGCAACCGGCCCATTCATAGGTTGGTTCATGGCCAAAAGCATCGGTTCGGCGAACGGCTTCCTGACGTTCGTCGATCGCAAGTCGATTCCGGTCGGATTCTCGACGGAGGCCATGATCGCCGGCGGCGCGGCCGTGCTGCTAGCCGTACTCTCGACGGTCATTCCGGCGATTCTGTTCGCCAAGTCGTCGATCGTCGGCTATAAGCAGCAGCTGGCACGTTCCGACCGCAGGCCGGGATGGCAGCGATGGTTCTTGGATGTGCTGCTCCTCGGCGTTGCCGGCTACGGCTGGTATATGTTCAATGAACGGCAGATGCTGACGTTCCGAACCGGCATGACGACCGATCAATTGAACGTGAACCCGTTCCTGTTCTTCGTGCCCGCCATTTCGATCTTTGCGCTCGGGCTGTTCTTCCTGCGGTTGTTCCCGCTGCTGCTCAAGCTGTTCAATCGGCTCGGACGCAAGTTCCTGCCCGTGCCGTTATTCTTGACGCTTACGCAATTATCGCGGTCATCCCAAGCGTATTATCCGCTCATGATCCTGCTCATTCTGACGCTCGGCTTAGGCGTGTACAATGCCTCGGCCGCTCGTACGATCGATCTGAACTCGACCGAGCGGACCCTGTATCGGTACGGCTCAGACGTCGTCATCCAGACCGTGTGGGAAGGAAGGGCCGAAGTGAAGCCGCCGACGCCCGGCAACGGGAACGGGAACGGCAATGGCGGCGGGGGCGGCAATCCGGGCGGCAGTCCAGGGGGCAATCCCGGAGGGAATCCGGGCGGCAATCCGGGCGGCGGTCAGGCAACCCCGACGCGAATCAATTACACGGAACCGCCGTTCGAGATCTTCAGGAGCTTAGATGGCGTGGAAGCGGCTGCTCGTGTCCTGCAGGCCAAAGGCAATGTCGTCGTATCCGGGCGATCGATCGGTCAAGGCACGCTGATGGGAATCGATAACACGGACTTCGCTGAAGTGGCTTGGTTCCGCAATGACCTGTTCCCGACGCATCCGTTCCGTTATCTCGATGCATTGGGCAAATATTACGAGCAAGCCGCGATCATTCCTTCCGGGGTCGCGGACAAATATCAATTGAAGCCAGGCGACCTGATATCGGTCGGCTTGCCGGACGGTATGCTCGAATTCGTCATCGTCGGCATCCTGCCTTACTGGCCGAGCCAATACCCGGATCAATCGCCGTTCATCATCGCGAATCTGGACTATATCTACGATCAGGTCCCGATCATTCCGTATGAGGTATGGCTGAAGATGGAGCCGGATGCGAAGGTAGCGCCGATCGTCGAGAAGCTGCTCGAGCGGGGCGTCGAGATGGCATCGGTGAAGGATGTGCGCTCCGAGCTGATCGTGCAGGCGAAGCACCCGACGAGAGGCGGCGTCTTCGGCATCCTGAGCCTCGGCTTCCTCGTCTCGGTCATCGTCTCCTTGTCCGGCTATCTGCTCTACTGGTTCTTCAACCTGTCGGGCAGAATCGTGCAATTCGGCGTGCTTCGGGCAATGGGCTTATCGCGGAAGCAGTTAACCGGCATGCTGCTCCTCGAGCAGCTGTTCACCGGCGGCCTTGCAATCTTCCTGGGTCTGTTCATCGGCAAGATCACGAGCAAGCTGTTCTTGCCGTTCTTGCAGACAACAGACAATGTGGACAACGCCGTTCCGCCGTTCCGCGTTATTTTCGACCAGCAGGACACCGTTCAGCTCTATGTGGTAGTCGGCTTCATGCTTCTGACCGGCGCTGCGCTCTTGTTCCTGCACATTCGCAGACTTCGCGTTCATCAAGCCGTGAAGATGGGAGAGGAGCGTTAAAGGATGCAGACAGAGACAAGTACGATGATCGAATGCGAGGGCCTCGTCAAAATATACAAAACAGAGGACCTCGAGGTTGTGGCGCTGCAAGGCTTGAACCTTACGGTCCGCCAAGGCGAGATGATGGCGATCATCGGCAACAGCGGCAGCGGCAAGTCGACGCTGCTTAACATTCTCGGCGGATTGGATCGGCCTTCCGCAGGCCAAGTCAGCGTCGGGCCGTGGGACCTGCTGAAGATTACCGATGAACAGTTGGTCCAGTACAAGCGCGAGACGGTCGGCTTCATCTGGCAGAACAACGCGCGGAATCTGCTGCCCTACTTGTCGGCGCTGGAGAACGTCGAGATGCCGATGATGCTGTCCGGCAGAATGGACCGCGCGTACGCGAAGCAGCTGCTTGAGATGGTCGGTCTGAAGGAGCGCATGCATAACAAGCTGCATCAGCTGTCCGGGGGCGAGCAGCAGCGCGTCGCGATCGCGATCTCGTTGTCGAATAAGCCGCAGATGCTGCTGGCGGATGAACCGACGGGCTCCGTAGATACGAGAACCTCGGATATGATCATGGATATCTTCCGCAGATTGAACCGGGAGCTCGGCGTTACCATCGTCATCGTCACGCATGATTTGTCGTTGGCTGGTAAGGTGGACAGAGTCGTCGCCATTCGAGACGGCCTGACGAGCACCGAATTCGTGAAGCGCAACGAGAATCTGGATCACGCCGCCGGTACGCTGGGCGGACTGAAGCAAGACCATGAGGAGTATGTCGTGGTAGACCGAGTCGGTCGGCTGCAGGTGCCGAAAGATTACTTGACCGCTCTCGGCATCACGGACAAAGCGACCATGGAGTTCGACGGAGAACGAATCGTTATTACGGCACCGAAACTATTGGAGGGGTAACCATGGAGAAGATGAGAGGAAATGCCGGCCGTGCCGGCAAGCTGCGGCGGTTCGCGGTTGTGCTGCTTGCGATGACGATGCTGGGATCGCTGCTCGCGGCGTGCAGCAAGGGCGGCGAAGACAGCGGAGCCGAGCGCAGCGTGCTGCGGATCGGCACGTTGTACGGCAGCCCGCAGGATGAAGTATGGTTCAGGCAGCAGTACACGGATACGTTCGAAGTGTTGAACTCGGACATCGACATCGAGATCGTATCGGCGATCGATTGGAACAATCAACGCTTCGCGACGCCTGAAGAGCAGCAGAAGCAGCCGGATGCCTACGAAGAGCTGACGAAGATGCTGAACGGCCAGAACCCGGTCGACGTCGTCGTGGTCGAGTACAATTACCTTCGTAGGCTCGTGCAGGACAATATGCTGCAGCAGCTGGATCCGCTGATCCAGAAGGATGAGTTCGACTTGTCCGACTATGTACCGACCGTGCTCGAAGGGATCAAGTCGGCAGGGGACAACAATCTGTATGCCTTGACGCCGACATTCAGCTCCTCTGCGCTGTATTATAATAAGAAGGCATTCACGGATGCCGGGGTCGATTTTCCTACGGACGGACTGTTCTGGGACGACATCTTCTCGCTTGCCGGACGCGTAGCGAAAGGCGAGGGTGCCGAGCGGATGTACGGTATCTCGATGAATCGCTGGAGCGGAGACGGCTTTTACGAAATTCAGAACTATTCCGCGCCGCTCCAATTGAAAATGTATGATGACAAAGCAGAGAAAATGCTTGTCAATACGTCGCAGTGGGAAAAGGTATGGACCGATATCGCCAATCTGTACAAGAACAAAGTAGCGCCGAACATGAACGAGATGCACCAAGAGCTGTACAAGGAAGGCCAGCCTTACAATCCTTATCAAGGCGACCTGTTCATGAGCGGCCGCGTCGCGATGGTCGTCGCGGAATACGGCTACATGACCGAGCTGCAGCAGGCGAAGGACAATGCCGATAAGATCGAGGGCTTCACGCCGATCGAGTGGGATGTCGTCACCGTACCGCAGCATGCTACGGCGCCGGAGATCGGCGGCAACGTCTACCTCAGCTCGCTTATGGGCATCAATGCGAAGGCGCAGAACCCGGACGATGCTTGGGAATTCGTGAAGTTCCTGAACAGCAAAGAATGGGCGAAGCTGAAGTCGCGCTCGATGTGGGAATTGACGGCGCGTAAGGAATTCCTGAAGCCGAAGGACGGCATGACGTTCAACATCGACGCATTCACGAAGTTGAAGCCGATCCCGCCGCAGAGCACGGACCAGGAACAGCTGTACCGCGATTACCCGAATCTGTGGCAAGTACAGAACATCGGGCAGCCGCTGTTCCAGGAAGTGCTGCAGGGCAACAAGTCCGTCAAGGAAGCCCTCGCAGAGTGGGAGACGCAAGGGAATGCCATGCTGCAGCAGATCAAAGAGAACCCGAACGGTCCGATCGGTCCGATCGACGGCGGCGCGGTACCATTCGACGTATACAGTGAAGGTTAAGTTTTCGAACGGGATACAGCCGCAGACGGTTTCATACACCGTCTGCGGCTTTTTTTCGTCCCGCCGCTTGAAAATGCCGGTATTCGGTTATGCTATTCAGTACGAGACGGTGGTAACATCACGGAGAACTAGGAGGTCGTTAACATGCGTTGGATCTATTGGGTCCGATTGTATGAGACGAAGTTTCAAGCAGGCTGCTTAGTGAAGCGAATGGAGAATGATTGGTGGATCTATGGGCATGATTGCCCCAGTGAAGTCGAAGTATTCCGTTCGCGCAAAGGCAGGTACGGCGTTCGTTATATGCCTTGATAGAGGGCCTGCAGCAAAATCGCGATTGGTATTGACTTCTGATTGCGATCTGTAGTATAGTAATTTTTGTCGCCATTCATAAATGTTCATGATGGTATCGTCGCGGGGTGGAGCAGCCCGGTAGCTCGTCGGGCTCATAACCCGAAGGCCGCAGGTTCAAATCCTGCCCCCGCAACCAATTATTCTTGGAGTGATCCGAGACCCTTTTACCGCGGAGCCGTGGTGTAGAGGCCTAACATGCCTGCCTGTCACGCAGGAGACCGCGGGTTCGAATCCCGTCGGCTCCGCCATTAACTCTAAGGCTCGGTAGCTCAGTTGGTAGAGCAGAGGACTGAAAATCCTCGTGTCGGCGGTTCGATTCCGTCCCGAGCCACCATTGTTCCAAAAGGAATTGCATATGCCGCTGTAGCTCAACTGGTAGAGCAACTGACTTGTAATCAGTAGGTTGGGGGTTCAAGTCCTCTCGGCGGCACCACCACATGGAGGATTAGCGAAGTGGCCAAACGCAGCAGACTGTAAATCTGTTCTCTGACGAGTTCGGTGGTTCGAATCCATCATCCTCCACCAGTTTACCTTAGGGGCATAGTTTAAAGGTAGAACAGCGGTCTCCAAAACCGTTAGTGTGGGTTCAATTCCTGCTGCCCCTGCCAATCAACTTTTATGGCGACCGTGGCGAAGTGGTTAACGCATCGGTTTGTGGATCCGACATTCGGGGGTTCAATTCCCCTCGGTCGCCCCATTTAATATCATATTCATTGTTGGGGGTTAGCCAAGCGGTAAGGCAACGGACTTTGACTCCGTCATTCCTAGGTTCGAATCCTAGACTCCCAGCCATACTCATGCGGAAGTGGCTCAGCGGTAGAGCATCGCCTTGCCAAGGCGAGGGTCGCGGGTTCGATTCCCGTCTTCCGCTCCATTTATGTTTCTGGCGCCATAGCCAAGTGGTAAGGCAGAGCTCTGCAAAAGCTCTACCCCCAGTTCGAGTCTGGGTGGCGCCTCCACTATGTTCACAACCGTGTGCCCTTAGCTCAGCTGGATAGAGCGTTTGACTACGAATCAAAAGGTCAGGAGTTCGAATCTCTTAGGGCACGCCATCTCATATTACCTAGCCGGTGTGGCGGAATGGCAGACGCGCGCGACTCAAAATCGTGAGGGAAACCGTGGAGGTTCGAGTCCTCTCACCGGCACCAATCGCAGCTACATACAATGACAGACGCTGGTTGTACTTCGGTACAATCAGCGTTTTTTTGTTCCTCGAACATTCCATTCCAGTTATTGCAGTTTTGCCTAACGGCTGATAGACTGACTATACAATCTAGGTCAATGGCCGGAGGGGGATAACTAGCTGAAAAAGTCGGTACTTACGCAGCTCATCATCAGCTTCTTCGTGGTCATGCTTCCGGTCGTCGCATTTTTGGTGGCGAACAATTGGTATGCGAAGAACGTCGTGCGGGAGAAGGTATCGGAGACGTACCGCAATACGCTGGATATTTTCGTCAGTCAGACGGACCGTAACCTGGCGGAGATCAACGAGTACCTATACAAGATGTCGTCTCTCGATCAAGAGATCGGGCTCTTAATGTCGTTTCCCGATGAAAGCGATAACTATATGCTGACGAAGATTCGGATCCAGAACAAGATTAACCGAGACGTCGGATTCTATAACTTGATGAATACCGTCTTCCTGTACCACGAGAACGATATCATCTTCAGCACTTCGAATGAATCGGGTCTATACAGCAATGTGAAGCAGCTGCTCTCCGAGAATGCGCTGCGGTTCGTCGCACAGTCCCGCCCCCTGGTGGACGGTGAACGATGGCGATTATGGCATGACGATCTGATGCCGGGCTCGGACTTTCTGGTGCGGGTGAACGAGGTCACGGACGGTCTCTATGTTGGGGCGATTATAAGCGTGGCAGGCATCATGGATATGCTGGCGCTGCAGTGGGAGGACGGCACGATCGGGGAGAGCGCGATCTTTCGCCGCGAAGGGAACCATCTCGGGGAACCTCTGGCCTACAGCAACCCGAGCATGTCGCTTACGAATTTGGAGCTGATCGAGAGCACGTATCAGGTGGTAGAGGACGAAGAGAGCGGTTCGAAGTATATGGTCATGAACCGCCAGAGCGATATGGCAGATATCGTGTTCAACATCATGGTTACGGAGAGCAAGATGCTGCAGGGATTGCCGTATTTTCAGAAAGCGACTTATTTCATGGCAGCCGGCCTTATCGCGCTATTCGCCCTCTATCTGTTCTACATTCGCCAGACGGTGTTCAAGCCGCTGCAGTACTTGATCTCGGGGATGAAGAAGATCTCGCTCGGGATGCTGGATGTCAGGCTGCAGACGAATAATACGGTCGAATTCGTGTTCCTGGCCAACACCTTCAACAATATGGCCGAACAGATCAAGTCGCTGCGCATCGGCATGTACGAAGAGCAGCTGCGTGCGCAGCAGAACGAGATGAAGCAGCTTCAAGCACAGATCAATCCGCACTTCTATATGAACAGTCTTAACATTATTTATAATTTTGCGGCCTTAAAGGATCATGACTCGGTTAAGAAAATGTCGCTCCATCTGGCGGATTATTTTCGCTTCATCATGCGGGTGAATCGGGATTCGATTACGCTGGAGGAAGAGATGAAGCATATCGACAATTACATCGAAATCCAGAAGTTTCGATTCCCGAACAAGCTGCAATGCGAGATCGAGATTCCGCAGCGCATGCGGACGCTGATGCTGCCGGCCTTGTCGCTCCAGCCGTTCGTCGAGAATGCGATCATCCACGGCTTCGTCAACCGGCGCGAGACGTTCCGCATCCGCATCGAAGGCATCATCGAAGTAAGTGGAGGCAAGCCCATATTCGTCATTACTATCTGCGATAACGGCACAGGGTTCTCGGACGAGGTGCTGGGTAAGCTGAACGCGCATGAGGAGCTTCCGCAGAAGGAATCGTCAGGGCTCGGAATCTCGAATGTGGTACAGCGCCTCAAGCTGCGATTCAGCGAAGAGGCGATCGTCCAATTCGGCAATGCTTCGGACAATGGCGGGGCATGCATACGAATCGAGCTTCCGCTGCCTTCAGACTATCAACCTGCCGAGGAGGACTGAGAAGAGCATGTACAATCTACTGGTAGTCGATGATGAGGAAATTGCGATACGCGGCATTGTGCAGGGGATCGACTGGTCGACGCTGCCTTTCTCGAAAATCTACACGGCGTACGATGCGGACGAGGCAAGAGAAATTCACCGCACGCATACGATCCATGTCATGATCTCGGATATCGACATGCCGAATGAGAACGGGATCGAGCTTCTGACCTGGGTGAACGAGCATTCGCCGCAGACGGAGACGATCTTCCTGACCGGACACGCAGATTTTCGATTCGCGCAGCAAGCCCTTCAATTGGCGAGCTTCGACTATCTGCTGAAGCCGATCGATCATGACATCCTGAAGGCATGCGTTGAGCGGGCCGTCGAGAATATCCGGCAGCGCGAGCAGGAAGAGAGCTTCCGCAAAACCTACGAGTATTACTACGAACAGTGGAACCGACAGCTGCCGCTCCTGATCGAGCGCTTCTGGCAGGATGTCATCCATCTGCGGATCAGCACGACGGCCGATCAATTGGAGCCTGTCTACGCGCTCTACGGCATTCCGCTGGATCGCAGCAAGACGGTCATGCCGATCCTCATCAGCGTCGAGGAGTGGAAGCAGGATTGGAGTGCCCGGGACGAGGAGATTATGGCCTATGCGCTGAAGAACGCGGCTTCCGACATCGTGCTCAAGGATTGGCCGGGACATGTCATCCAAGATCAGAGCGGCATGCTGTTCATCTTGCTCTATGGCGCTAATGAAGCGGATCGCTTGGAGCTTGAAGGACGCTGCCGTGAGTACATCCGCAAGTGTTCCGAGTATCTGTACAGCGTCGTCTCGTGTTATATCGGCGAACCCGTGCAGGCCCAAGAGCTTCGCGCGGGGGTGCAGCTGCTGACCGAGATGGAGCGCAGCAACGTGCGGCGCACGGCTTCCGTACTGCGGCAGAGCGATTATCAACAGCCGAACGGGCAGTCGGCGGAGATGCCGAATCTGCAGGACTGGGCGATTCTCATCGAGCAGGGCAAGCAGAGCGAACTGATGAGCCGGGTAGAGGAGACGTTCGCCCGCTTGGAAAAGGAGCAGCTGGACCATACGTTCATGGTGAACTTCTACTTCGGATTGGTGCACAGTGTCTTCCAAGCGCTGCAGCGCAAATCGATCGTGCCGTCGGAGATATACGCGCAAGGGGAGTGGAAGGACGGCGAGCAAGCGATGCGTTCGCTGGCGGCGATGCGGTCATGGACGCAATCGTTCCTGATGCAAGGGCTGAAGGCGATCGGCGGACAGGGCAAGGAAGTGTCCAACACGATTGCCAAGGTGCAGCAGTTCATTGAAGCGAACTTGCATGTCGATATGAACAGGGAAGCGATCGCCGAGCATGTCTACTTGAATCCGGCCTACCTGTCCAGGCTGTTCCGCAAGGAGACCGGGCAGTCCTTAACGGATTACAGCGTCAATCTCCGAATGGCAAGAGCGAAGAACGAGCTTGAGATGACGAACGTGAAAATCAGTGATATCGCGGTGTCTGTCGGATACAGCAATTTCTCCCACTTCTCCAAATTGTTCAAAAAAACG
>JAEWJS010000124.1 GCA_023386495.1 Bacillota bacterium
GGCATTGGCTGGTCGGCGCGCAAGGGCGCCGCGACCGTGCCGCTCGATTGGCCAGGCCAGCCGGGCAGCAGGGCAGGGGAAGGGGAAGCCAAGTGTCGCGCGGCATGTAGAAGAATCCTAACGGTAAAAAGACGGCTGCATCGGACCTCGATCGAGGGACGATGCAGCCGTCTGTGCATTTTTAAAAAGGCCGCTTGTCAGCGCCGAGAAGGTTGGACAATGGTAGCAATTTGAGGAACGGAGCGTAGGCAGACCTACGTGAGTACCGGAAATTGCGCCAGTGTTCAAGATTCGACGTCGAATATGCTTCCTGAAATACCTCGCGATCACAAGCGGCCCCTGGCTCTAGGCGAGTTGGATTCGCCGGATGTAGTCAGGCGCATCCTTCGCCGGCATCGGCTTGCTGAACAAGTAACCCTGGACGTAATCGCAGCGCCAGCTGCGCAGCTGGGTCAGCTGTTCGTGGGATTCCAGCCCTTCCGCGACAACCGGGAGGTCCAGCATGTGCACGAAATGGATGATCGACTCCGTCATTCGATGCTTGGCGCCGCCGAGCTCCTGGATGAACGACTTGTCGATCTTGACCAGATGAATCGGGAACTTCTGCAAGTAGTTGAGCGAAGAGTAGCCAGTGCCAAAATCGTCCAGCGCGAAACGGATGCCAAGCTTCTCCAGCTGCCGCATCGATTCGGCAGCGGTTTCGACCGAAGACATCAATCCGCTCTCCGTTATCTCGAGCTCCAGCCGGTCGGGCGGCAGTCCGGTCTCCTTCAGAATTCGGATGACATCGGACACGAAGTTCGGATCGCCGAGCTGTATCGCCGATATGTTGACCGACATGTAGGCATCGGGGTAGAGCGGGAGCAGCTCCTTGTAGTGAATCGAGCACGCTTGCTCCAATACCCATCGGCCGATGTCGATAATCGTGCCGTTCTTCTCCGAGATCGGAATGAACTCGGCAGGCGATATCATGCCTAACCGCGGATGATGCCAGCGTACCAGCGCTTCGAAGCCGCGCAGCTGGTTGCAATCCGTCCGGAACTGGGGCTGCAGATGCAGCGATATCTCGCCGCGAGCCAACGCGTACCGAAGCGCTTCCTGCAGCTGGCTGTGGTACACCGTGCGGTCTGCCATTGCAGGTTCATAGACGACGCTGATGTTCGAACCGGTGCGCTTGGCTTCGAACATGGCGGTCTCTGCTTGGCGAATGAGCGTCTCGAGCGAATCGTCCAAGGCAGATCCGTGCGCGACGCCGATCGTGAAGAGCAGGCTCACATCGTGGCCGTGCTGCTGATAGGGCGTCATGAGCGCTTTCTTCGCGTGCTTCAATGCGGCCATGTTCGCAGCCGTATCGCCGCTGGGCTGCTTCACGCAGATCAGGAACTCGCTCATGCTCAGCCGGTAGACGATGGCGTTCTTCAACTGCTCCGTCAGCCGCTGATGCATCGAGATCAACAGTTCCTCGCCGAACGATGAGCCGTGCAGGTCGTTCACGTTCTTGAAATTATCGATTTGCCCGATAATGATCGTCGTGTGTTCGCTCTTGCCGGCGTATCGCGCCAGGTGATGCGTGATGTTCTTCATGCTGACGATTTCCAGAATCGGGTGCTGCGGCAGGCGGTAGTGGCCGGTCATGATTACACGAAGAAGAGCCGTAGTTAGCGGATAGAGCAGCAGTACCGGCATGGCGGCAACGCTCACGTAGGCGAGCATCTCGTCCTCCGGCAGCAGCGCGGTCCAAGCGAGCGCGGACGCTCCTAGCAGCAGGCCCATGGCAAGATGCTGCGCGCCGCTGAGCTGCGTGCGGAGCGATCTCTCGGAGCGGTGCCAGGCCATTCCGATGAGCATCCCGGTCACGATCGTGCCGAGCGACAATGCGAAGGGGAACGTGAATCCCTCCATGATCAGGCTGGTGCCGGCTGCGACAACGGCTGCCGCTGCCCCGCCCCGGAAAGAACCGAACACGCCGGCCAAGGTGACCAACAGCACTCTGAAGTCAACGGGCAGTGCATGGTCGGTTACGGCGGCATCCAACATGCTGATTGCGCAGGCCAAGCCGAAGATTATCCCGGTGAGCCATTCCGTGTGGCGAGCTTGAAGCCGAAGCCAATAGCGGTGTAAGTAGTTGGCGACAACGATGAAAAATCCAATTTCCGCAGCGTTTCGGACAAGATCCCAAAAAATGTTCCACTCGGTCAAAGCGATGCATCCTCTCATGCTCAATCATGCTTACATCATGCCACAAAGGGGTTAGGAAAGTATGACGAATTCAATAATTATTTGTAGACTCATGTAGAATATTGTAACTAAATATGAGCGGTTAGTCGATCCCAATTCATATGACAGGTTGGTGAACCGTCCTTATCCACATCCTTGTCTGCAGTCATTTTAACACAGAAGGCGAATTTCAGCTGAACACCTATATTGCATTGTTGAATAGTGGGTGATATAGTATACCTAGGTTTCACTATACTGCATTGAACAATAGCATATATAAGCGAATAGGGAGCGCGGTCGGATGAATGTACAGTTCAAAAAGGGAGTGCTCGAAATTTGCGTGTTGGCGCTTGCCTCGCAAGAGGACAGATACGGCTATGAGCTGGCGGTGAAAATTTCCGAGAAGTTCGAGGTTGCCGTAGGCAGCGTCTACCCGCTATTGAATCGCCTGACGCAAGACGGCTATTTCTCCACTTACCTGATGGAATCTTCGGGAGGGCCTCCCAGGAAGTACTACAGGCTGACGCCGGAAGGGGCGGGCTATATGCGCCATCTCATCCTGGAGTGGCATACGTTCACGAGGGCGGTCAACGAAATTATCGAGGAAGGGTTACGGTGACGACCATGACAAGAGAGATGTATATGCGGGAGCTGGATCGACTGCTTTCGGCCGTGCCGCAATCCGTGCGCGCGGAGTGGCTGTACGATTACGACATGCATTTTCGCATGGCCGGCGAGCGCGGCATGACGGAGGAGCAGGCGGCGATGGAGCTCGGCGACCCGCGTGCCATCGCCGGTGAACTGCTGCTGAACTACCGGGTGCATCAGGCGGAGGATCGGAGCAATGTCGTCTCGGTTACGCGGGCAGTTTTGGCAACCGTAGGGCTGGGTTTCTTCAATCTGATCTTCATCCTGGGTCCGTTCATCGCGCTCATGGGCGTGCTGCTCGCGCTGTGGGCCGTCGCGCTGGCTTTTCTCGCCGGAGCTGCGACAGCCGTACTCGAGGGCTTCCGCGGAACGATGTTCACGCTTCAGCAGGGACTGTTCGTGGGGCTGGCATTGACCGGACTCGGCATTCTCTCGGGTGCCGGAACCTTGTATCTGACGCGGGGTTTCTTCAAGATGACGCTGAATTATTTGAAGTTCAACACACGATTGGTGAAGGGCGGTAAACAGGCATGAAGAAATCATTCGCATTGGGATTGATTCTGTTGATTGCGGGCGTAATCGGGATCATCATGACATTCTCGGGAGACGATGACCTATTGGACTTCGGAACGAAAAGCGTCGACATGGGCGAGACGGTAGCTGCAGACGCAGTGAAAGAGATCACCGTGAAGGGGAGCAGCATGGATGTCGAGATCGTTCGCGGGAGCGGGGCAGATATCCGTGTCGCGCTCGAGGGGCGGGCCAGCGCCAAGTTCATCGATGACATCGATCTGGAAGTCTTGACAGAAGGCGGCGAGCTTACCATCCAGCCGAAGATGCCAAGAGGCTTCAGCATCGGCATTAATATCGTGAACGTTACGCTTCGCGTCGAGCTGCCTGAACGGCAGTGGGAGCGTATCCGCGTGGATGTCGGCAGCGGGAATATCGCGCTGTCCGATGTCCAAGCCGACACGCTCGCGCTGGATGCCGGCAGCGGCAATATCGAGGCGGAGCGCATCGCGGGCACGAGCGTGAGCCTGCATTCGGGGAGCGGCAACCAGCGCCTCAGCCATGTGAAAGCGACAGACGCGATCCAGTTGGATATGGGCTCTGGCAACGCTGAGCTCGACACCTTCGAAGCAGCTTCGCTGACCTTCGAGGCGAGCAGCGGCAACGTGAAGCTGCTGGACGGCAGCGCCAAGATCACGGGCAATGTAGGCTCCGGCAACATCCGATACGAAGCAGCGCGACTGACGCAGGATATGCGCCTGAAGGCCGGCAGCGGCAATGTCAGGATCGAGCTGGATGAGGAGCCAAGCTCGCTGAAGGTCGAATTCCGCACCGGTTCCGGGGACAGCGACATCGATTGGGGCGGCATCAAGTACGATATTAAGGAAGAAGGCGATGTTTCCGGGCAGTTCGGAGACGGAGCAGTAATGCTGGAAGTGACGACCGGCAGCGGGAATATCGATTTTGAACGGCGATAAACGAGCATGAAGCGTAAGAAACCCACTACCTATTAAGGCAAATGTGCCTCGATGGGTAGTGGGTTTCTTGTCGGTTGGGCGCGCTAGGCGAAGCGATAGTAGATCAGCAGGAATGTCGCCAGTACGAAAATAAAGTTAAGCGAGACGAATACCATCTGGTCGATCCGTGTCTGGTGGATGGCAACCGGCGGCTTGTAGAAGCTGACGCCCTCGATGATGAACAGGATCAAGACGATGTGGATGATCAGGTGGCCGACGAATTCGGTCATGCCGAACAGCATCGTGGTCGAGATGAAGATCAGCGTCAAGACGACGGATAATAATCGGTTCAAGATGCCGACGACGAGCAGGTAGCCGACGACGAATTCGATGAAGCCGGCCATCACGATGAAGTCGGTCGGAGCGAAGCCGAACGTAGGCACGCCGTGATTCTGAATGATGTCTTCTGCCATGGAGGGGAATACCCACTTCTCGACGGCAACCCAGCAGAGCGAGAGTCCTGTGCCAAGGTACAGCAGCGGGAACCCGAGCCGGGATTCGCGCGTCTTGTCCAAGAGGAGGACGCCGATGATGGCGACATAGAAACCGTAGTCGAGCATGTGGAACCATCCCGTGCGCAGCGTGACGATCACGAAGAGCGCGAGCAGCACGAGAGCGCCGCCTTTTACGGCGTACCGATGCGGGATGAGCAGCAGAACGATGCTGGCCCAGAGCAAGATCGTCTCTGTCGTACTGGCAATTTCAAATTCCGGAGCGAACACAGAGTTCGAGAAAACCTGGATGAGCAGTGCGGCCGCCGTACCGTATTGCAGAATAATGCCGGTATACGGATGAAGCCGGTCGAGCGATGCGTCGATTTTCTTCGAAGCTTTCCAGTTGGACAACGCGGGCAGCACTTGGGTTAGCACGGCGAGCAGGATCGCGACCCCGACGGCCAGCGACATGAAGAGTGGCGATAGAATGCCTGTGATGGCTTCCTTCTCCGGTTCGACGCCGGTGAACCACTTGACGTGCGCGTAAGCGGCGGTCGGAATGAGCGCGGCCAGCAGCGCGACGGCAAGGGTGGATGGCAGTAGTTTACGCTTGTTCATGGCAAGAACCTCCTGAATGGGCAATGAATGCTGATGACTCTAAGCATAACTCACTATATCGGCTCTATCTACGCCAAGTTGTGACAGAAGTCACGCGAAAGCTCGCATACATTGTGACGTTTTTCGTACGCGATTCGGCATAGTATGTCCGATTTCGATTTATCGGATGCTATTTATTTGCTATTCTTATGCGAGTATACTAAAAATAGAGGTCTAGCGGACTATTTCATAGACATTCGATAGTCAGCCAATTATGCAGGAGGCGGGAATTCGTAATGAACGCAAGAATATGGTCCTGGCTCGGCCCGGGGCTCGTCATCGGCTTGTCGCTTGGACTGTTCTTCGTGCTTCGCGCCAGGGCAGAGCTGGACGTCATGATGAACCATCCGCACGGACACTTCTATATCGTGACGCTGGTGTCCATTCTGGCACTCTTCTTAGCGATAGCCGTCGGGATCGCGGGCATTAAGCTTCGCAACGTGAATGTGACATTTCTCTCCGTCGCTTACATATCGCTCGCGGAGGTATTTGCGGTCCACGGGTTGTCGACGCCGGGCTTCATGATTCACGATGTGCTCACGTTGCCGCGCATAACCGCGCAGCTCAGCATACTCATGGCATGCCTGTGGATCGGCTTGTCGGCGCTGCCTACGGACCATGGAATCGTGAAGCGGCTGTCAGGCTGGCAGCGTCTTCTCTTGCCTTGCTGGTCGCTTGCGCTGCTCGGCTTCGGCATCTTCGCGTTGACCTCGCCGCACACCGTCGAGGCGCTTCCGATCAATCTGGATCCCTACAAGTGGATCGCGACTGCCGTGACCGCCGTCATCTGTCTCGCGGCCATGCATCGATATCGGGAATCCTATCTCTTGACCGGTTTTCCCTTGCACATCTGCATCGTGTATAGCTCGGGTCTGTTGATCGTCTCTCAGGTCATCATGGTCGTCGGGAATACATGGCAGCTGAGTTGGTGGCTGTACCACTATACGCTGCTCATCTCGATGCTGATCATGGTGGCAGGCGTCGCGCGGCAGTATCTGTCGCTGGAGTCGATCGGCAGCATGCTTCGCATCCTGTTCCGCCCGGATCCGCGGGCATGGATCGCTACGGCTATCTCGCCCAGCGTCAAGTCGCTCATTACGCAGACCGAGATGAAGGATGCATATACGGCAGGGCATAATTATCGCGTCGCGTTATACGGGCTTCGCCTCGCGGAGGAGATGGGCGTCGATGCACGCCGTCTGCGCGCTATGGCGCAGGGGGGCATCGTGCATGATGTCGGCAAGGTGTACATTCTCGACGACATCCTGAACAAGCCCGGAAGGCTGACGCCGGAAGAGCGGGCCGTCATCGAGCAGCATCCGCTGCACGGTTACAATCTCTGCAAGCGAATGGGCTTCATGTCCGAGGAGCTCGGCATCATTCGTTCCCATCATGAGAAGTGGGACGGCACAGGCTATCCGGACCGGCTGAAGGGGCAGCAGATTCCGCTCCTGGCGCGCATCATTGCCGTTGCGGACGTATACGATGCGTTAACGTCGACCCGGGCCTACCGGACCGCGATGAGCCACGAGGAAGCGACAAGCATCATCGCCCGCGAACGCGGCAAACATTTTGATCCGGCATGCGTGGATGCTTGGATGCAGCTCGGCGAGCGCGACCCGTTCTTCTTCCGAAGCATTCGCGAACAGGGATCTAACCAGGCGCAGCTCGCGGAGCCGGTTGCGGGCGCATAGCATCGATAGGCTGAAGGACCGCAGGGATGATCAATATCTCCTGCGGTCCTTCTTGCGTGCGCTTGGGCGGATTCCGACAATACTCGCGCCTAACAATTTCCTAACAATCGGTTGTTCGATCGAAAGCGAGTATAGTATAGTTGTTAGTACACGAAGCGACAGACATCGCGTCATCCCTTGCGTGGTTGTTTATATAGTGAACATAGAGCGCTCAATAACATCCTCTTCAAGGATTGGAGGACGAACCGTGAATAAGATACTGCTGATCGAAGACGACGTCATCATGGGTGATATGCTCAGTATGTATTTGTCCGAAGAAGGCTATGAGGTCAAGCATGCAGGGAACGGCACAGACGGACTAAAGCTTCTGCGAGACTATAATCCGGACGTTCTGCTATTGGATCTGCTGCTGCCTGATTGGGACGGCGCCGAGCTGTGCGCGCACATCCGCCGTACCTCCGACCTGCCGATCATGATCGTGTCGATGAAGACGGAAGTGTCGGAGAGAGTCAATCTGCTCCAGACAGGCGCGGATGATTATCTGTGCAAGCCCTTCAGTCTGCACGAATTGACCGCGCGCGTACATGCCCTGCTCCGGCGGGCGCAGAGCGTCCGCAGGGAAGTGCCGGTGACGGTTCAGGCTGCTGCCGAGTCCCGCGTCGGCGCGGGAGCGGCCGCTGGAGGCAATGCCGGCATCCGCGGGCATATCTACTTAGACCTGGAGAAGCGGCAGCTGTACGTCGGCGAACAGCCGATCGACACGACCTTCTCCGAATTCGAAATCATGAAGCTTTTCCTCCATCATGCAGGTAAAGTGTTCAGCCGAGAGGATCTGATCAATGCGATTCGCGGCTTCGATTCTTACGTGACGGACCGCGCGATCGATGTCCATATCGTGAATCTTCGCAAGAAGATCGAGCAGGATCCTAGAGCTCCCCGATACATCAAGACGGTATGGGGCGTAGGGTATAAGTTTATCGAGAATCCCTGAACACGTGTTGACATTCAACATTACGAGACATCGAGGTACAGCTTCGTGCCGTCATTATATTGGAAGATGGCAACATCGCGAATCATCTGAACGGACTTGATTCGCTTCCACTTTTTGCGGAATTCGAAGTCTAGCGACATCGCTTCGAGCTTGGCATTCAGAAGCTTAATCGATTCATTCTGCTCGGTCGGGACATAGACCGGTACTGTACGGCTGCCGTATGTGATTACCTTCATCATCGCGTGCAAGCCTCCTATTCGTTGGGCTATAGTCATGATCAACAAGACCGTGGGACTTATTGAACTTCCTCTAGTATAGGCGGCACAATTTAGGAGATTATAAGACTTGCTAGAGATGGATGTTTGATTTGTTAACAAGCGGCTAACAATTCATAAGATGCGAACTGCCGGCTGGACAGATGTCCGCCGGCAGTTCGTCGTCGTCGCAGCTTGCCGGACGGGGTCAGGCTAGCTGGAGAAGCTGCTGTATTTTTTCTTGTAGTAGGGACTGCCGTATTTGTTGTGTCCGTAGTGAGGCGGCCGGTGATGGCCATGGCCGTAGTACTTATGTGCGCTGCTGGAGTATTTCTTGTAGTAGCCGCCCTTATAATGGCTGCGGCCTGTCATCGAGTGCAGGAGCCGGTTGATCAGATGCTTCAACATTCGTTAATCCACCTCCATAGTCGAGAATGGCAGAGATACGTTATTATACGTGGTAGATCGAGAACGGTTTCTCGAACAGGTGCTTCACCCGCGCTGGGCGGGCGGCATACGGAAAGGGAGAATCGAGAATGGGGACGCTCATCATGCGGCTGCGACAGGCGTTGCGACGCAAGCTGGATGCATGGAGGGATTATCCGCTTCGCGATGGGATGACGCTCCATGATCGCTATAGACTCATACGCTTCATCGGCATGGGAAGCTACGGACTGGCCTACGAGGGAATCGAGCTTGGAACCGATCGGCGCGTATTAATGAAGATGAACAAGCCGAGCAAGGGCAGGCTGGGCATTCAGCTGCTGCGGCGGGAGAGCGACCTGATGCGGCAACTGCATCATCCGCAAATCCCGGCATGGATTGACTACGTGCAGTTAGGCGCGAAGGAGCTGCTGGTTACGGAGCTCAAGGCAGGGCGGAATCTCGAGGACACGGTGATGGAGGATGGGGTTGTAATCGGGGAACGGGATGCGCTCATCCTCGTACGCAGTCTTGTCGAGCCGCTGGCACATCTGCATGCGGCCGGCTACGTGCACCGTGATGTCCGGATTCCCAACGTGATGCTGCATGAAGGCGCGGTCAGCTTGATCGACTACGGGCTGGCCTGCGGGATCGGGGAACGGCTGCCTGACGAATTGCTGCGCGGACTCGGCGAATATGCTGCCGATGAGCGGCATCGTTCGCCGAGCCTTGTGCAGGCTAGCGTCACGGCGGAAGCCGAACGGTCCGGTTCGCCGGATATCTGGCATTCCGTCAAGCGCCGCATGCGCGCGCCGTCCATGACCAGCGACCTGTACGGCGTCGGTCACCTGATGCTGTTCCTGCTCTACTCGGGCTACGAGGCGCCGGATGACCGGGTGCGCAGCTGGCAGGAGGAGCTGCCGCTCGCGACGGGCACCCGCGAGCTGATCGCCCGATTGCTCGAAGGCGGCGACGGCGGCTTCCGCACCGCAGAGGAGCTCGGCGAAGCGATCGATGAGCTTCTGGGGCAGATGGAAGCGGAGCGGTGATGAGCGGTGAAGAGCTTTGAAGAGCGGTGAAGTGCGGCAACGGCGGCAATGGCGGCTTCCGCTCGGCACAGGAGCTCGGCGAAGCGATCGACGAGCTGCTGGCGCAGATGGGCGAAGAGCGGTACGTGGGTCATATTTTGCTGCTTCTAACGTAACGATTCGGCTCGAAGCCTGTCACGAAACCTGCCCACGCGTGCGCAGGCGGACTCTCGCATGCAATAGCGAAGCATCTGCGCTGTTAACGTATACGCATGCGCTAATTCAAGGGATTCGCCCCATTGAGAAGCCCAATATGGCTTGAGTGCGCTAAATAGCGAACCGTCATTCGCTGTTTAGCGCATTTTATGCCTTAATGGGTTAGAAAGGCGTTAACGTCCCCAAATAACGCACCACACATACCTTAATTGCGCATTTGCTTCGCTAATCGCCCATAGACACAGAGCTCGGCATCGGCGCTCGGCTCTCGGCGCTCGGCTCTCGGCTCTCGGTCCCCGGCGACCCGTCCGATCGGACCGGGCATATCTGCCGCTTCCCTCGCCTCCGAATCGATCCTCACCTGAAATTTTGCAACCCCATTCATACTTTGAAGCCTTACGAGAGGACGACGTCCGCACTACAATAAGGATACGGAAACGGAGGGACGACCATCATGAATGTTAATCTAAGCGCTGAGCCTGCCGACCCGCTGCCGCAGTCCGAAGCGTATCCGCTCGCGAAGCCGACGGCCGTCGAGCGGGCAGCCAAACTGCTGCGCAAACTCGCAGCGCAGCGGTACCTGCAAGTGATGGCGCTTCTAGGCGCAGCCTGGATGTTCATCTTCAATTATATCCCGATGTACGGGATCATCATCGCTTTCAAGGAATTCGATATTATCCGAACGGTCGGCGAGGCGCCTTGGGTCGGCCTCGAGCACTTCCGGGCCTTCCTTGAGGATGACGAACTGGTGACCGTGCTCCGCAATACGCTCGGGATCAGCCTGATCAAGCTGTGCATCGGCTTCCCGCTGCCGATCCTGTTCGCGCTCTTCCTTAACGAGCTGCGCTCGCTACGATTCAAGAAGTCGGTACAGACGATCTCGTACCTGCCGCACTTCCTATCGTGGGTCGTGCTCGGCGGCATCATGGCGACATGGCTGGCCGACATCGGCATTATCAATAAGCTGCTGCTCGCGCTTCATCTGATTGACGAACCGATCAGCTACCTGGCGGAGCCGGCGTACTTCTGGACGATCATCATCACATCCGACATCTGGAAGGAGCTCGGCTGGTCGGCCATCATCTACCTCGCTGCGATCGCGGGCGTCTCGCCCGATCTGTACGAAGCGGCGACGATCGACGGCGCGGGGCGCCTGCAGAAAATGCGTTACGTCACCCTGCCCAGCATCAGCGGAACGATCACGATCCTGTTCATCCTGGCGGTCAGCGGCGTGCTCAATTCGAACTTCGACCAAATTCTCGTGCTCCGGAATTCGCTGAACGAGAGCGCCAGCAACGTTATCGACGTCTATGTCTACCAGACGGGTCTGCTCTCCGCACGGTATTCTTACGCAACGGCAGTCGGGCTGCTGAAGTCGATCATCGCGGTCATCCTGCTCATCGGAGCGAATCAGCTCTCGAAGCGGATTAATCAACAATCCTTGTTCTAGAAAGGCGGTACGACGGATGGAATCACGACCAACCTTAAGCAGATCAGACCGTTTGTTCGACGCCTTCAACATCGCAGGCATGCTGCTCATCTGCTTCCTGACGCTCTACCCGATCTGGTACGTGCTCGTGAACTCGTTCAACGACGGCCAGGACGCGATGCGCGGCGGCATCTACTGGGTGCCGAGAGTGTTCAGTCTCGATAACTATATCGAAGTATTCAAGAATGCAGGCATCATGACGGCTATGGGCATCACGATCGCGAAGACGGTGATCGGCGTCGTCTGCCACGTCTTTTTCACGGCCATGGTGGGGTACGCGTTGTCGCGCAGAGAGCTGCTGGGGAGAAAATTCTACCTCGTCATGGGCACGATCACGATGTTCTTCTACGGCGGGCTGATCCCAACCTTCCTCTTGATTCGCGACCTCGGGCTGTTCGACAGCTTCCTGGTCTACATCATACCTGCGCTGTTCAGCTTCTTCGATATGATCATCTTCATGGCCTTCTTCCGGGAAATTCCGGACGGTCTGGAGGAGGCGGCGAGAATCGACGGCGCGAATGATCTGATGATCTTCACCCGCATCATCATTCCGATCTCGATGCCTGTCGTCGCCACCATTGCGCTCTTCCATGGGGTATACCAGTGGAACGACTACTTCACGGGCATGATCTACGTCAATAAGATGGACCTGCAGCCGATTCAGACGTTCCTGTTCCGCGTCGTGGCGCAGAGCAGTTCCAATCAGATCGTCGCAACGGCAGGCGCGGCCATTAACCGCACCGTCACGTCGCAGTCGATCAAGCTCGCTACGATGGTCGTCACGACGCTGCCGATCGTGCTGGCCTATCCTTTCCTGCAGAAGTATTTCGTCAAAGGCCTCATGGTAGGCTCAATAAAGGGGTAATCTGGCCCACGGTTTCCGGTCTTGGAAACGAGACATGATCTATATAACATTAGAAGAGGGGAAGGACATCGATGACACAACTGCGTACGACGAAGCTGCTCAGCCTCGCGCTCGTGCTGACGCTCATGCTGTCGCTCTTGGCGGCATGCGCGGGCGGCAACAACGGCAAGAGCAATGATGCGGCGAACAATGCAAGCGGTAACAAAGCGACTGCGAATGCAGGCAATACAGGCAATGCAGCCGACAATGCGGATGCGGCGGCAGAACCGTCTGCTGACGCGCCGGGCTGGCAGCAGAGCAAGGATCCGATTACGTTCGACTGGTATTTGAATTTCGCATGGTTCCCGAACAAATGGGGCGTAGACCCGACGAGCCAGTACATCACGAAGAAGACAGGCGTGGATATCAACTTCATCGTGCCGGCCGGCAACGAGAACGAGAACGAGAAGCTGAACACGATGATCGCGTCGGGCAGCCTGCCGGACTTCATCACGCTGGGCTGGTATGAAGACGGCGTGAAGAAGATGATCGAAGGTGATCTCGTGCTGCCGCTCAACGAACTGGCTGACCAGTACGATCCGTACTTCTTCAAAGTCGCCGACCCGGCGAAGGTATCCTGGTATACGCAGGAGGACGGCAACATCTATGGCTATCCGAATGCATCGTCTTCGCCGATGGACTTCCAGAAGTTCGGCGACAACTACGCGTCGAACCAGACCTTCGTCGTCCGCAAGGACATGTACGAGGCGATCGGCAGCCCGGACATGCGGACGCCGGAAGGCTTCCTGGCAGCGCTGAAGGCCGCGAAGGAGAAGTTCCCGGAAGTGAACGGCCAGCCGCTCATTCCGATCGGCCTGCATGAGTTCACGGAGACGGGCAACAGCTCGCTGCAGGACTACATTCAGAACTTCCTCGCGATTCCGCGGGATAAGGACGGCAAGCTGTATGACCGGACGTCGGATCCGGAGTACGTCAAATGGCTCAAAGTGTTCCGGCAAGCGAATGAGGATGGGCTGTTGTCCAAGGACATCTTCATCGACAAGCGTCCGCAGATGGAGGAGAAAATCGCGCAAGGCCGTTACTTCGCGATGCTGTATCAGCGCACCGACTTCGCGGCGCAGCAGAACGTGCTGTTCGCGAACGATCCGAATTCCGTGTACATCGCGGTAGACGGTCCGTCGAACGCGAATCTGGATCAGCCGACGCTGGCAGGTCCCGCTATCTCGGGCTGGACGGTCACGCTGATCTCCAAGGACGTGAAGGACAAGGCGCGCGCCATTCAGTTCCTGAGCTACCTCATCAGTGAAGAGGGCCAGAAGGATATGTATCTGGGCGAAAAGGGTGTCTCGTACGATACGATCGACGGGAAGGACCAGTTCTTGCCGGAAGCGCTCGAGCTTCTCAATAAGGACCGCTCCGCGTTCGATAAGCAGTACGGCGCTTCCCATACGTTCTGGATGCTGATGGACACGAATATGCAGCTGCAGTGGCAGCCGCCGAGTGTGGAGCCGTTCAAGCAGCTGGAAGATTGGACGATGGGCAAGACCGTCAGCTTCTCGCAGTTCGACTTGATCGATCCGCCGGCGAACTCGCCGGAAGGCATCAGCAAGACGAAGATCGACCAGGAATTCAGCAAGGTGCTGCCGAAGCTGCTGCTCTCGAAGTCCGAGGAGGAGTTCGACAAGATCTGGAGCGAATTTATCGCGGACCGCGATAAGGCAGGCTTCGAAGCGCTGCAAGCTTATCGCCAGACGCTATATGAAGCGAACGTGAAGAAGCTCGCCGAGTTTCTGAAGTAAATTCACGCATGATGCAGCTGAAGTCGCTGTCGCTACCCTTCGAAAAAAAGGGAGCGGCGGCGGCTTTCAGCCGTTGTTCGGCCCCCATCTCTCCCCCAAGACCGGACAGATGCGGTATAGTAGATGTAAACGCTTAAACTAGAGGACGTGGAGAGCAGCATGGAACGCGTATGGAACCGAATGATCCGCCAATTAGCCTACAGGCATGAGCAGTGGTCGCTGCAGAAGCGGCTCATCTTGACGTACATTATCGTCATGCTCGTGCCGAGCTTGCTGATCTCCTACTATATTTTCAATCAATTTTCGGACAATTACATCTCAGAGGTGCGCAGCAAGAACGAGTACGCCGTCGAGCTGGAGCTGGGCAATATCGAGGGCAACATCAATACGATGATGCGCACCGCCCAGATTACCGATTCGGACGCCGAGGTGCGCAATTATTTAGCCGCGGTTAGCGAGCCGTCCACGACGGAGCTGCTCTTCGATGTTAGCTGGGGTCTCGTGCGCGACAAGTTGACACAGCTGATGAACTACAATCCGGATATCGCGCACCTGCGGATCTACTCGGACAATCCGTTCGTCAGCGAGATTTTCGACGTGTTCTATCGGTCTTCCCGGGTGAAGGAGGAGCCTTGGTTCCCGGTCATGCAAGGGAAGGCAGGCACCGAATATTATTGGCATGTGTCGCCGAACGACGACAGTATTATCAACAAGGAGGATCGCGTTCCGAAGCCGAAGCTGATGCTGCTGCGGAATATCGAATACCCGGCGGGGACCACCGTAGGGATGCTGGAGGTCGATATGCTGCTGGAGAGCTTCTTCCCCAAGTCTTACAGTCAACTGGACGGCGAGCAAGCGCAGATGGCTGTCATCGATCGTACGGGCAGCGTCTACTACAATCGCGGCAATCCATGGCTGGCCGACGCTGGCGTAACGGACGAGATGCTGCAGACGGTCGTCGACAGGCAGTCGCGCGAACGTCTGGTCAGCGTCGATTTTCGCGCAGCCGGCACGCCGATGCTCGCAACGTACACCTACATCGAACAGTTGGACGTCCATATGGTCCAGGTCGTATCGCTCGAGCAGACGCTGCGGGAGCTGATGCTGACGCGCAATAAGCTGATCGCGGCCAACATTATACTGCTGATCATTCTGTCGGTCGTCTCGTATTTCCTGAACGCGCTCATCCTGAAGCGGCTTCACATTCTGCGCGATTCGATGAAAAAGATGCGGCAAGGCGACTTCAGCTTCGAGATTCCGGTACGGGGCGGCGGTGAGGTCGGGGAGTTGGCGCATCATTTTCGCAAAATGCTGAGCAAGATCAATGAGCTGATCGCGGACGCGGTGAACAAGAAGGCCGCCTCGAAGGAAGCGGAGCTGCGCTCGCTCAAGAACCAGATCGATTCGCACTTTCTCTATAACACGCTCGAGAATATCAAGATGATGGCGGAGGTCGACGGCCGCTATGCCATATCCGATGCGCTGACGTCGCTGGGCGGTCTCATGCGCTACAATCTGAAGTGGACGAGCGAATACGTGCGGCTGCGGGACGAGATTGCGCATATCGCTAACTATATCGCGATCATGAACGTGCGCTTCGAGCGCAAGGTGGAGCTGTCGACCGCGATCGAGCCCGGCTACCTGGCGCAGGAGCTGCTCAAGATGTCGCTGCAGCCGATCGTCGAGAATGCCGTGAAGCATGGGTTCCGCGAGGGGGAGTCGGGCGATATGCGCATCGAGATCGAGGCATGGCGCGAGGAGGACGTGATGGTCATTGCCATCACCGACAACGGCGAGGGCATGAATGCCGATACGCTGAAGGCGCTGAACCGCAAGCTGGAATCGGACCCGGCGAATCGCGCGTTCGAGGCAGGCGGCTCGGAGGAGGCGCTCGAACGCGAAGGAAGCGGGATCGGTCTGCTCAACGTGCAGCAGCGGATTCGGCTCTTCTACGGCCATGAGTACGGGCTGCAGGTGGAGAGCGAGGAAGGGCGCAATACGCGGGTGCTGATGCGGATTCCCTATTTCATCTTGAGCGGAGGGGCTGGCTAACATGAGAACGATCTTGATTGTGGACGATGAACGCAACATCCGGCTGGGAATCAAGGCCATCATCGAGCGCGAATATCCCGGCCGCTACGATATTGCATTGGCTTCGGGCGGTGAAGAGGCGCTGGAGGCCATTCAAGGGAGACGAATCGATATTGTCGTAACCGACATTCGGATGCCGGGCATGGACGGGATGACGCTGATTCGCCATGCGTATGAGGCGCATCATCGGCCCGCCATCCTGATCTTGAGCGGGTATGACGAATTTCAATATGCGCGGGAAGCGATCAAGTACGAGGTGAAGGAATATCTGCTCAAGCCGATTGTCCGGGAAGAGCTGCACGGCGCGATCGCCCGGATCGAGGAGGAGCTGACGCGTGCGGAGGAGACGGCAGGCTTGTTGAGTCAAGCCGGCCGTTATCGCTCGGATCTGGCGTCAAGCGTCTTGAACCAGATGTTCCTGCAAGCGGTACAGGGTGGCGGGGAGGACGTCGCCGGCATGCTGGAGCGGGCGGGCCTGCATAAGCTTGAGCCGGATTACGCGGTCGGGGTATTGAAGTTCGCAGGCGATGCGCGCCAATACGTCAAGGCCGAGGAATTCTTAGCGAGACGCTACGAGCAGGAGAGCCGAACGTTCTGGACGGTAGACAAGGACGGCCAGCTGACGGTGGCATCGAGCGATCCCGATTGCTTCGCGGAGCTGATGGCTGACTTGGCAGGCAAGACGGGCTCGCTCTACTTCATCGGCTTGAGCCGGCGCTCATCATCGGTGCTGGAGCTGCATGTCTTGTATCGACAGGCCAAGCAAGCGCTGAAGCGCAGCCTGCTTCAGCAGCATGCGGGCTCTGCCATACTGGTCTCCGCTGCGGGCGAGGGGGGCGCTGTGCCCGCCGCGCATGCGGTGCCGGTGGAGGACATTCGCCGATTGGGCAACCTGCTCGGCGCGGGCAAGGAGCAGGAGATCAAGAGCCTGCTGCTCCGCTTGTTCGATCTATCCGCCATCGGGGCGGGAGAGGACGGCATCGCATATATCGAGGAGGTCGGCCGGCTGCTGAACGAGCTCGTATTCGACCGCGTCTTCCACACGTACGGCGAAGAATCGGTCGAAGTGCTGAAGCTCTACAAGCGCGTCGGCAGCATCGATCATTATGCGACGGTGCAGGATTACTACCATGACGTCGAGAATCTGCTGATGCTCCTGTCCGACTACATCTGCAACATCAAATCGGTGCACGGCGAGCATAAGGAGATGCGCAAGGCGCTGCAATACATGCACGAGCACTATGCCAAGGATCTGAACATGACCGTCGTCTCGAACTATGTATCGCTCAACTACTCGTATTTCGGCCAGATTTTCAAGGAATATACCGGCGAGAGCTTCGTGAACGTCCTGAAGAAGATTCGCATCGAGAAGGCGAAGGAGCTGCTGGCGCGGACCGATGCGAAGGTGTACGAGATCGGGGAGATGGTGGGGTTCGACAATGCGAAGCATTTTAACCGCGTGTTCAAGGAGCTGGAGGGCGTGACCGCAATGGAGTACCGCACGCAGCAAGCGGCGATGCTGGGGCAGGCGCGAATGACGGAAGGGAGCAAATAGAAGCGGCCCTGGAAGGGCGTTGGCGAGGGGCATTCTCTCGTCGGCGTCCTTCTTGCATGAACGGCTGTGAAAAGTCGAATGATGGCAGTCAAAGCGCTTCCTTGGTCCTGTAGTGCGCCTGCTAGCGGCTCTGGTACAATAGTCCATGGGAGCGTGAACCAAATGGACGTAATCAAGGCGTTGTTGACCAATTTGGCCGTGCTCGTGACTTGCGCATATCTGTTCAATCTCGGCTATAAATACGTGCTCACGCACGCATCTCATCCCGTGAAACAAGCGGCAGCCGTCATCATCTTCATCGTGGCCGGCTGGCTGACCATGCTGTTCGGCTCCCGCATTCACGAGACGGCGATATTCGACCTTCGGGTGCTGCCGATCGTATTCGGGACGCTGGTGTTCCGCGATCCGCGCCTCTTAATCGTCATCGGGACAGGCATCGGGTTGTTCCGGCTCACGCTGAACGGCATGAATTCCGCGGCCGTGGTCGGCTTCTCGAACGCGATCGTGATGGGGCTGGTCGCGGCGGCGCTCGTCGTCTGGTTCGGGCGCAGCGAATGGTCGTATGCCGCGAGGGCGGCGGTGGCCACGGTCGTGCTGAACACGGTGCAGATCGCGCTCATCGCGATGTTCGGCGTATTGCCTTGGCGCGAGTACTTATTCGAGATTGCCGTTATCACTTACCCGCTCGGCATCGTGCTATGCGGATTCTTCATCGTCATCATCCGAGACTTCTACAAGGAGCAGCGGCGCGCGGACGAATTGCGCACGATGAATCTGCTGCTTCGGAGGCAGACGCGAGAGCTGCGCCAAGCGAAGCGTGAGCTGGAGGAGAAGGCGAGGCAGTTGCTGCTGGCTTCGCGTTACAAGTCGGAATTCATGGCGAATATGTCGCATGAGCTGAAGACGCCGCTGAACAGCATCATTCTGCTATCGCAGTTGATCCTGGATAACGAAGAGCCGCGTGGCCGGAATCAACAGGAAGATATTCGCTATGCCGAGCTGATCCATGCGTCCGGCAATGACCTGCTGCAGCTGATTAACGATATTCTGGATCTATCCAAGGTAGAGGCGGGGAAAATGGACATCGTGCGCGAGACGGTGGCCGTCGAAGACGCGGTGAACCTCTTGTACCATCAGTTCATGCCGATGGCGGAGCAGAAGAACGTGGCGTTCGTCGTCGAGGTAGGAGCCGATGTGCCTAAGCTGATCGAGTCCGACGGCTTGCGGATGAATCAGATTCTGCGCAACCTGCTCGCGAACGCCTTCAAATTCACGGAGCACGGCACGGTTCGTCTGGCGGTCTCGCTGCAAATCGACGAGACGGAGCGGCAGCCGCAGCCGAAGCGCAGCCGCTCGGCGCCGCTGAGGGCGCGCAGGGCAGCCGCGGCAACCGATGCGGGCGCGGCCGCGGCCGTTCTCGGCGAGGCGGATGACGGCGGGATGCTGGAGGAGAAGCGATGGATCGCGTTCGCGGTGCATGATACGGGCATCGGGATCGAGGCGGACAAGCAACGGATGATCTTCGAAGCGTTCCAGCAGGGCGACGGCGCGATCAACCGCAAGTACGGCGGGACCGGCCTGGGATTGTCGATCAGCGAGCAGTTGGCACGGCTCTTAGGCGGCGATCTAAGTCTGCGCAGCGAGAAGGGCGCAGGCAGCGTATTCACGCTTCGCCTGCCGGCTGCGGCCGTCGGAGACGGATCTGCTTGAGCGGTGCGGCGGCTGTGACGATCATGGTTGGATAATGGGGAGGAAGGTGATGGCTGCGATGGAGAGAGGTTGGATGGGGAAGCCGGCTGCGGATGAGTACCCGGGAATGGCTGAGCGGTACATTGGATTGGTGCCGGAGGGCAGTCTCGTCGAGACGCTCCGCAGCCAAGAGGCGGAGTTGCGCGGGCTGCTGGGCGGGCTGACGGAAGAGCAGGCCGGCTATCGGTATGCGGAGGGCAAATGGAGCTTGCGTACGGTGGTGGGCCATGTCGTGGACCTGGAGCGGGTGTGGCAGTATCGGCTGCTGCGCATCGCGCGCGGGGATGTGCCGCCGGCATTCGTCGGTACGGACCGCGACGCGTTGGCGGCGAACTCGCCGCATGACCGGTTGCCGATGGCCGCCGTGCTGCGAGACTACTCGGCCGTGCGCGAATCGACCTTGAGCTTGCTCGCGCATCTAGGCGACGAAGCGATGCTGCGGCGCGGCGCGTTCAACGGCATCGAGCTCAGCGCGCGTGGGGCGGCGTATATTATAGCCGGGCATGAACGGCATCACATGAACGTGATTCGGGAGAAGTATCTGGCGTTGTGAGGGGATGGAGGCGGCATCCAACCGCTGTCGGGCCTGACGTCGGGGGCCTCTAGCCTCTACTGTAACGACAAAATGCGCTGACTAGCGAGCATTGCTCACTGGTCAGCGCATTTATGTTGTAGAGCAAGTACAGTGTCTAGGCACATTACTCCGACGGCGACAGCACAAGCTTGTGCAGCCGTTCCGTCATCGGCGTGTACGCCGCATCCCAGCCGAGCGCTTCCGCCACGAACGCGAGCGGCACGTAGGTCGTGCCCCGCTCAAGCTTGGCGGGGTTCGGGATTGCGATCTCCTCGCCGTTCAGCAACCCCTTGTCGCTCGCCACAGCCATCGAGAGCTTGTCCTCGCCTCGCTTGAGCGTCAGCGTCTTGGTCGCCTGATCCCAGTCGAGACTGGCGCCAAGTACGTCGATCGCTTCCTTGACCGGCACCATGAGTTCGCCTTCGCTCGCGATCTCGCGCTTGCTGAACGCTGCTGCCTGCTCTTGGTCGCCTTCACCGGCACGCACGACGACTTCATACCTGTGCAGGCGATTCTCGCTGTCGACGACCGCTTGCTCCACCTGCTGTTGCAGCATCTCGTTCGTGACGTCCACATTGTCCGCCGTCACGAGATAATGCGGGTCGCGGCGTCCGATCGCTTCCGCAATCCACGTATTTACGTCCTGCGAGTGATGGGACATGTCCTTGTACAAGTCCAGATCGAACGTCCACACCGCCTCCGTCTGAAAATCGTACACCTCCGCATTATTATGCTGGCTGAAGCGGTCGTGCATCCATTTTTTCATCGTGAGCTGGTTCTCGTACCGCTCCGGGTTCGTCTCCTTCCACACCACTTGGCGCAAAATGCTGTAAGGCGGATAGTAGAACTTGAATTCCACGTCCGGGTACGCCTTCACCAGCGATAGGATGTAGTTGTCGAAGCTGGCCTGAATGTCCTCGAGCGGATCTTCGTTCAGGCTGAAATACGCTTCCTCATTGCGCGCCTCCCGATAATGCTTCACGACGAGGAACTCGCTGAACGCCGATGCGGCATGCCAATTGTACAGCGTCTCAAGGTCCTGAGCTTTGCCTGTGCGGACCTGTCTCGCCAGCCCCTTGAACAGCTGCTCGTACGTCGATTCGTTGAACCAGTACTTATAATCGTTCAGGAAGTTGTTGTCGTAGAGGTAGAACGGGAATGGCCCTTGGTCATCGCGCACGCCCGACTTCAGCGAGAAATAATCCAGTCCCCAGATTACGGTCTTCACCTTGCCGGTGTCGAGCGCGAGCTTCGCGATCTCGTAATGCTCGCCGGCTGTCGAGCCCCGAATGGACAGCTTCATCGACTTGCCGCCGATTGCGGCATCCACCTTCGACGGGAGGAAGTTCTCCGTCATCGACGTGCCGATGATGATCGTGTCGTAATCGTAGTTCTTGGCGAGGCCCGGATTCTGGTAGCGCTGCTCGGTCGAGAATACCGGGCTGTACCATTCGGCCTTGCGGTACACCTGCAGCGGGTCGAGGACGAACGCCGTCAGGACGAGCAGGGCGGAGAGCAGGATGCTGCCCGCGAGGAATGCTGCCAGCGTCTTCTTGTAGCGTGAATTGCGCCGTACGGGTCTGGCTTGTCCGGGAAGCGGCTTGCGGGTATCGGATGAAGTCGAGAACATGAGCAGGTACGCCTCCCTTAGAAATTGAAGTACAGGAATTCGGTGATGCGGTTAAAATACATCAGCGAGATAATGAACAGCACGGCCATCGCGATTCCGACTTTCCAGCCTGGGCGAAAATCGCGTTCGCGCTCAGAGGAGTTGCGGGTGAAGAGCACGATCGGCAGGAAAATCGCAATGAGCGCAATCGCGAACAGGTGACCGCGCGCCTCGCCGAGCACGATGCCGTTCATGCCGGCCATCCCCTTCAAGATGCGCGTTGCCTGCGTCCAGCTCTCCGCGCGGAAGAACACCCAGGTCACGTTGATGAACATGAACGTAATGAACCACGCGAGCCACATCGGCATCGGGCGCGCCCACTTCGTCCAGAGGCGATGCACGATCTGCGCCGCGCCGTGCAGGAAGCCCCAGAACAGGAACGTCCAGCCCGCGCCGTGCCAGATGCCGCCGATGACGAACGTCAGCATCAGGTTGCGCAGCGTCTTGAACTCGCCCTTGCGGTTGCCGCCGAGCGGGATGTACAGGTAGTCGCGCAGCCAGCGGCTGAGCGTCATATGCCAGCGGCGCCAGAAGTCCTGAATGCTGAGCGCCTTGTACGGCGAGTTGAAGTTCTGCGGCAGCCGGATGTTGAACAAGAGGGCGATGCCGATCGCCATGTCCGTGTATCCGCTGAAGTCGAAATACAGCTGGAACGTGTAAGACAGCGAAGCGACCCAGGAATCCACGAACGTATGCGCCTCGCGGAACCCGTCATTGGCGAACTCCGCGAACGTGTCCGCGATGACGACTTTTTTGAACAGGCCGATGCAGAATACATACGCGCCTGCGGCTGCGTTCTTCCAGTTCCACAGCTTGGCGCGCGGACGGTCGAACTGCGGCATCATCTCGCCGTGGTGCAGAATCGGGCCGGCGATGAGGTGCGGGTAGAACGTAACGAACAGGATGTAATTAACGATATTGTATTCCTTGGCTTTGCCCTTGTAGGCGTCCACGAGAAAAGCGATCTGCGTGAACGTGAAGAAGCTGATCCCGAGCGGCAGCACGAGCTGGAGCAGCGGGACGGCGCTGCCGGTGAGCGCATTGACGTTCTCGAGCAGGAAGTCGGCATACTTATAGTAGCCGAGCAGCAGCAAGTTGCCCAAGATGCCTAACGTGAGCAGCAGCTTCTTCCGTCGGTGAAGGCGTGACTGCGGCTCTGAGGCGGCCTGCAGGAGCCGTCCGACCAAGTAGTTGAAGCCGATCGAAGCGAGAATGAGCGGGACGTATTTGACGTCCCACCAGCCGTAGAACACCAGCGACGCGAGCGCGAGCCATACCTTGGCCGCATACGTCAGGCGGAAGCGATTCAGCAGGAAGTAGCCGGTCACCGTAACAGGGAAGAAAGCGAATATGAATACGTATGAGTTAAACAGCATGCGATGCGGTCACGTCCTCTGTCGATTTGAGTACAAGTATATCGAATTTGGGGGCATCCGACAATTTAGATGTGCGGCTGGGAATGGAATCGGCTCGTGTGGGCGACAATAACGGGGCGAGTGACGTAGGTGAGGGCGGGAAAATTTTGCGGAGAAAATCGCTTGACTTTTATTTCGAAACTCGGTATTCTATAAAAGTCGCTTGAAGCACTACGACATCTTGCTGATGTAGCTCAGCTGGTAGAGCAACGCATTCGTAATGCGTAGGTCGGGGGTTCGAGTCCCTTCATCAGCACCATTCACTTTACAGACACGGCGCGGTTTTCCGGAATACGGGAACCGCGCTTTTTTGCGTTGCGCGGGCGATCCCTTCTGTTCACGCCTTCGTATCATGTACAATAGAAGCAGTAAAGTTGGAAAATGCCGAGATCGTGGGACGGAGACGGAGGGACGCCGAATGGAGCAGACGGACCGCGTACGCGAGCTGGAGATCATGAAGGAGATCGCGGAGACGATCAACCGTGCCAATGAGCTGGGCTGCAGCCTGCGACATTACGGAGAAGACGGCGAAGACGCATGTCAGCAATATTCTGGGTAAGCTGGGTCTGGCCGACCGCACGCAGGCGGCGCTGTTCGCGGTGAAGCATGGCATCGCGGAGAATTGACCGAGATCGGCCATCGGTCGTACGACCGATGGCGTAGGGGCAACCTTCCTAATTGCCGATAGGAACCGGACGGCGCGGGGTATACAATCATTGTAAAGAACCGGATGAACATACCGGCATAGGAGAGGGATGAAGATGATGAACGTCTTATTCGTATCTGGCAGCAACCGCAGCGGCGCGACGAGCGCGAAGCTGCTGCGTTACATGGCATCGGTTGCGAAGCATAGAGGTGCCGAACCGATCATGATCGATCTATGGGAGAATCCGATTCCGTTCTACAGCCCGGATGCCGCCCCTTCCGACTCGAATCTGGAGGCGCTACTGCAGGCGGCGCAGGATGCCGATGCGATCGTGCTCGGAGGACCGGAATATCACGGATCGATATCCGGCGTGCTGAAGAATGCGTTGGACTTCATGGGCTCGGTCCACTTCTCCGGCAAGCCGGTCCTGTCCGTCAGCTCGTCTGGCGGCGCGGTGGCGGTCGCGTCTTTGACGCAACTGCAAGCGATGGTGCGTAACCTGCACGGCGTCAATTCGCCGGAATGGGTATCCATCGGCGGCGAGCAGCGGCAATTCGCGCCGGACGGGGTTCCCGTGCACGAAGCGGTGCGAACGCGTTCCGAACGCGCAATCAATACGCTGCTGTCGCTAGCGCAAGCGCTCCGCAAGGATAGCGCAGCGCATACGCGCACATAGGCGCAGAAGAGGCGGAGCCTGTGCTTATTCGGAGCGTAACGTTGCTCACCGCTCATCCGGAAGAGCTGCTCAAGTTCTATTCGACGGTCCTGGAACTGCCGATCGACGAGGTTCGTCAAGACAGCTTCACGGTGCAGGTCGGTCAGTCAAGCCTAACATTCGAGAGGGAAGCCGCTAGCGGAGTGGAACCGTTCTATCATTATGCAATAGACATCTCCAGCAATAAAATTACGGAGGCCATTGAATGGTTGGGGTTCAAAGGGGTTAATCTGAATGAATTGCCGACTGCTTCGACCTTGTATTATTCGGAGTCGTGGGATGCAACCTCGCTCTACTTCTATGACCCTGCCGGCAATATTGTAGAGTTTATCGCTAGGCACGGCCTGGACTATGCTGCCGCAGGAGCGTTCCGATCCACGGACATGCTTCGGATAAGCGAGATCGGGTTGGTCGTGCCCGATGTACCGTCGGCTAGAGACGTGTTGCATGCAACGTTCTCGCTGGATGCGTACAAGGAATATAACGATAAATTCACGGCAGTCGGGGATGCGCACGGCTTGTTCATATTATCGGAACATAAGCGTATCTGGCTTGGTTCGAATAGGCCGGCGGAGATTTACAAGACAGCGGTTGAGATCGAATGCGCGGAAGAGCGGGAATACGTAGATGATGTTCTTCCTTATCGAATATCGAGCGTTAGAAGCACCTGATCCATAGGGATAGCAGGCACTGCAGCCATGTAGGCAGGATAACGTGAATTGTTTTTTCGTCAGCGGGGAATTGCCTTGAGGTCAGGAGAGTATCATCATTGTGGGACCCTCGAAGTTGCTGGGCAGGCAGCTCGCATGCAATAGCGAAGCATCTTCGCTGTTAACGTATATTCATGCGCTAATTCAAGGGGCTTCGCACCATTGTGTTGCCATATATGTGTTGAGAGCGCTAAATAGCGAACGGTCGTTCGCTATTTAGCGCATTCTATACCTTAATGGGTTAGGAAGCGCGATAAAGTCCGAAAATAGCGCTCGTACATTCCTTAATAGCGCTTTCGCTTCGCTAATCGCCCATAGGCCCTGAGCCCGGTGATCCGACCGATGGAAGAAGCCGGCATCACTCCGAATGAGGGAATGATGCCGGCAGCAGCTCCCCAGCCCATACCTGAATCCGGGCAAGCGCATATGCTGGATTGTAATGAGCATTACGCGAATCGGAGGTGCGCCGACAATGCCCGCAATCCCGAACTTCCCCGACAGCCTGCTGCAGGAGCATCGCGCTTGGCATCATGCCCATCATGCCGTGAATGTCGAGCATTCGCCAGCAGGATACGGCGAGCAATTCTTGAACTTCCATCGTTCGTTCATTCGGAGAGCGCTCGCTTGGTATCGCAGCCAGGGCCTGGACGAACGGCTGGTGGAGCCTTGGAGCAGCGTGCCGGATCCGATTCGCGCCAGATCCTGTTACGACCGCAACGCGGAGGCCCGCGTCGTCCGAATGCCCCAATCTTTCGCGTCGGCCGACGAGCTGGGGCGCTTCATCGAGTCGACCTACCTGCATAACTGCATCCACCAGGAAGCGGCCGAGCTCTATGATGAGCCGGATCTTGGGGACTTCGATCTCGCGCCGCGCAGCACGGTGTTCTATCAGATCCACGGATTGATCGACCGTTGGTACAGCGAGTGGGAGCGGGCTAACGCGCAGTCTGCTGGCCGAATCGTGCTTTCAACGCGCGAAACAGCCCGCCGTAGTAGGTCGGTGGCCGCTCCACGAACATTGCGGCGGTCACCTCGCATCGGACGGGAATCATGTCCCCTTCGCCGGAGGGAGACAGCTCGTAGCCGACAGCGGCAGCCTGCCCCCTACGCCCTTCGAACAGGTCGATCAACTCGTCAGCATCGGCCTCGTAGATGCCGGCCACTTCTTCGCGCTGCAGCCGGAATTCGGCGAGCGAAGCGGGGGAAGCCCAGGCATAGACCGAACTGACTTCGCGGTCGATGAAGGGCACGCCGCCTGCGATCCCCTCCGCTTCCTCGCGGCAGTCTTCGATCCAGACAAGATCTTCGAAGCTCGGCAGCAGACCGATCTCCTCTTCGATCTCGCGCGCGGCATCCCGCACGGTCTCGCCTGCCTTCAGATGGCCTGCGACCGTAATGTCGTAACGATCCGGGAACGTATCCTTGCCGGACTGCCGCTTCTGGAAACGAATATACAGCTTGCCGCGCGGCTCCTCCAGCCGGACAAGCCAGCAATGGAAGGTTCGATGCCAATAGCCGCAGCGATGCACCTCGCTTCGCGGGGCTTGTCCGAGCGGCTGCATCCGCTCGTCGTAGATATCGAACATTTCCTCGCTGCTCATCTAAGCACGAGCTCCCTCGGGGCCTTCGCTTAATTGCGACGTGCAGTGCGCGCAGCGCGTTGCCTTGAGCGGCACCTTCTTCAGGCAGTACGGGCAATCCTTCTCCGTAGGTGCGGCAGGCGCCTCTTCCTTCTTCCTGCGAAGCGAATTGATGCCCTTCACGAGCAGGAACACGCAGAATGCGATAATGAGGAAATTGATGACCGTGTTGATGAACTGTCCGTACGCGATAACGGGTGCGGAGTTTTCTCGTGCTTTAGCCAATGTCTCGTAGTTTGAACCATCAAGCGTAAAGAACAGATCCGTGAAGTTCACGCCCCCAAGCAGCAGGCCGATCGGCGGCATGACGACATCCTCTACGACCGACGTGACGATTTTGCCGAACGCGCTTCCGACGATTACCCCGATTGCCAGATCGATGACGTTGCCCCGAACCGCGAACGTTTTGAATTCCTGCAATATTTTCATCTGTGCCAACTCCCATTCCTATGACGTGTGATCTCGTACTCTCTTGCATTATAGCGGACAACGCGGTGAAGCGCACACGATGAATTGATTGCGAAAAAAAGGATTTTTTGTCAATTCGTCGAAACGTACCATTAGAATCGTATAGAAATTAGGTGGGGATTTTGTTCGATCCGTTCGGTTCGGATCAATCGATGTTTCTGATCTTGTCGCTGATGATCAGCATTCTGACATCGTATTCGATGTTTCACTTCGTAAGCAGCATGTCGCAGGGCAGCGCGTTCGAACGGCGCTACGGGATGCTGGGCGGCGCGGCGGTATTCGGTTTCGGGATGACTTCCATGCATTTCGTGGCGATGCTGGCGTGGGACTACATGGTGACGATGGACTGGCAAGTGATTCTTGTTTTCGCGTTAGGCGCGGTGCTGGCTTATGTGTCGTTCCTGTTCTATGGCAGCGTCAGACGATTCCGAATCGTGCTTGCGAGCGCTTCGCTGTCGGCCGGCGCCGTAGGGATGCACTTCGTCAATATGGTTACCGGTTCGGCCAGCCGATTCGAGGTGGAGGGCATGATGTTCCTCCTGTCGCTGGCGATCAGCTTCTCGGGCACGTATGGCGCCTATTACTGGCTGGAGCGCCGACAAGGGCGCTCGAAGTTGACCAGCGGCGTGCTGATGGGGTCCTCTACGGTTGCGATGATGATGATCGGGATGGAAGCCGTCACTGTGGAGTACAGAAGCGTCATGTCTACCGATCGTCTGAACGACACGTTAGTCGTGCTTGTAGCCATTATCGGCATCTTCACCATGCTCGTTCCGGGAGGCAGCCTGCTGGCCTGGGTCGTGAATAAACGGTTCAATATGATGGATGAGCGGTACAAGCTGCTGGTCGAGAACTCGATGGACATGATCGCGATTTTTGCGGATGAACGCTGGGTGTACGTGAACGGCTCGGGGCTGAGCATGTTCGACGCGCATCATGAGCGCGAGATGCTCGGCAAGTCGATCTACGCATTCCTTCACCCCAAGCATCACGAAGGCATGCGCGCGCGGCTGGAGAGCTGGGGGCAATCCAATGCGCATGGACCGCTAGAGCAGGAATGGTACACGGTGAGCGGCAAGCTGCTGCATACCGAGGTCGTGGAGACGCCGACGACGTTGGCCGGCCGTCCGGCCGTGCAGGTCATCATTCGCGACATCTCGGAGCGCAAGAAGAACGAGGAGCTGCTGATCAACTCCGAGAAGCTCTACGTGGCGGGGCAATTGGCGGCCGGCATCGCGCATGAGATTCGCAATCCGCTGACGTCGCTGAAGGGCTTCCTCCAGCTGATGGAATCCGGGCGAACGACCAATCGGAACTATTACGACATCATGAAGTCAGAGCTCGTCCGGATCGAGTCGATCGTCAGCGAGCTGTTGATGCTGTCGAAGCCGCAAATTTATGAACTGGCGGAAAAAGACGTGCGCGAAATCATGGAGGATACGGTCACGCTGCTCGAGGCGCAGGCCATCATGCATGATATCGAAATCGACTACGAGGGCGGCAGCGAAGCGCTCTGGGTGGTCGGTGTCGAGAATCAGATCAAGCAAGTGTTCATTAACGTGATCAAGAACGCGATCGAAGCGATGGTCGACGGAGGCGCGATCCACGTCCGCTGCATGCGGGAGGGCGATGAGGTGATCGTACGCATTCGAGACGAGGGGCCGGGTATCGCATCCGCGCAGCTGTCGAAGATGGGGCAGCCCTTCTATACGACGAAGGAGAAGGGGACGGGGCTCGGTCTCATGGTCAGCTACAAAATCGTCGACAACCACCGGGGGCGCATCGCGGTATCGAGCGAGGTGGGCAAAGGCACGACGATGGATGTCATTCTCCCTTATCAGCGCGCGACAGGAGTTAACGGAACGGTCGAAACCTAATGTCGGAGCCGGCGTAATAAGCTAGTAGTGCGGGACCGAAAACAGCCGCAGATTGCAGTGTCACGCCCGCAGCGCTACTTATTCAAGGAGGGATGTTAACGTGTTCAATCGATTCTTGGCTAGCATCGGCATCGGGTCGGCGACGATCGATACCGTGCTGGAGAAAGCGCAATACTCGCCAGGCGAGGAAGTAAGGGGGGCCGTCAGAATTCGCGGCGGCAACGTCGAACAGCAGATCGAGACCATTTCCCTATCGGTTATGACAGAATATATCAAGGAAATGAATGACACGAAGATGCGCACGCACGGGGAAGTAGCCCGGTACCGAGTCAGCGATCCGTTCAGGCTGAACGCCGGCGAGAACCGCGAGGTGCCGTTCTCGTTCATCCTGCCGCATGCGACGCCGCTCACGATCGGCCGCGCGCCGGTATGGGTGAAGACCGAGCTGGACATTCGAGGTGCCGTCGATCCCGGCGACAACGACCGGATCAACGTGCTGCCGACGCCGCAGATGAATACGGTGCTGCAGGCGCTCGATCTCATGGGCTTCCGCCTGCGCAAGGCCGAATGCGAGTATGCCCGCAAGATGGGCGGCCGCGTGCCGTTCGTGCAGGAGTTCGAGTTCGTCCCGACGGCCCAATTCCGCGGGCAGCTTGACGAGCTGGAGGTTATATTCTACAGCAGCGACCGCGAGCTTGAATTGATGCTGCAGATCGACCGCCGTGCACGCGGACTGTCCGGCCTGTTCGCCGAAGCGATGGACATGGACGAATCATTCGTCCGCGTGCGGTTCACGAACGAGCAGCTGGCGGCCGGACCGAATGCGATCGCGCACCAGCTGGCCGATCTTATCTCGCGTTATTGCTAATTCATTGTATCGTTAAGAAGCGCCCCTCAGTTATCAGATGATAATTGAGAGGCGCTTTCTGTTGTTCGAGCATCCTATGCGAGTGATTCCAATGGCCGCTTGTCAGAACCGAGAAGGTTGGACTACTATCGTATTCACAAGCGGTCCTAGCCGATAATGATGTCTTCTTTCGGATAGTGAAAATGCTGCTTGGCACGCTTCGGCCGGAACATGAAGAGCAGCGTCAGCATGCCGATCCGCCCGATGAACATGACGACGATCAGCACCCACTTGCCCTCGTCGGACAAGGTCGGGGTAATGCCCATCGACAGCCCGCTCGTTCCGAATGCGGAGCATACCTCGAAGAAGATCGGCAGCATCGAGAGGCGGCCGTCCTCCGTATAGCCTACCAGCATGACCGCGGATAGGACGAGAATCGAGGCAGCCGTGAACACGACGAAGCTCTTGATGATATCCTCCTGCTTGATCGCCCTGCGGAAGGCACGGACTTCGCTGCGGCCGAGCGCATAGTTGAACAGCGTGAGCAGGATGACGCCGAAGGTCGTCGTTCGCACCCCGCCGCCGACGCTGGAGGGGCTGGCGCCGATGAACATAAGCGCCGACATCAGCACGAGCGTCGGAACGCTGAAGAAGTTCACGTCCACCGTAGCAAGTCCAGCGCTTCGCGTACTGATCGAATTGAACAGCGCATGGAAGAACTTCTCGTGCCATGACAGCGATTCGAAGTATAGGTTGTGCTCGAAGAACCAGATGCCGAGCGTGCCGGCCGCGATCAGGAAGACGAACATAAGCGCGGTCATCTTGGTGTAGAGCGAGAAGCGGAACTGTTCGTGCTTGCCGAAAAGATATTCGCGCACCTCGATCAGTACCGGAAACCCGATTGCGCCGAACAGGATGAGCAGCATCGTAACGGCTTGTACATAGTAGTCCGTCTTGAAGCCGTACAGCGAGTCGCCGTAGATGTCGAAGCCGGCGTTCGTGAAGGCCGATACGCTGTGGAATGCGCCGTGCACGAAGGCTTCCAGCCAGTCGTCGTAATAACCGCTGACGCGAAAATAAACCATAAGCAGCAGCGTGCCGGCCGCTTCGATTAAGAGCGCCATGTAGAAGACGAGCTTCATCAGCTTGACGAGGCCCGATAGATTATGCTGATTCTGGTCGACCATGATGAGCTTGCGATAGGACAAGCTGATGTTGCGGCCGAATAGGAGCCATAAGAACGCGCCGAGCGTCATGATGCCGATCCCGCCGACTTGGAACATGACGAGCAGCCCGATTTTCCCGGTCTCGTTGAACGTAAGCGCGGTATTCACCGTATTGAGACCGGTGACGCTTACCGCGCTGGTAGCCGTGAACACGGCATCCATCCAAGTGATGTGGACGCCTTCCTGATGCGTCATCGGCAGCTTCAGGAACAGCGTGGATAACACGCAGAGCACGAGGTACCCGAGCACGATGAACTGCGTGGGCGTCAGACGCCCGAAATAGGACCAGATGACGGCATTGATGCGCGAGAATGACGTTCTCACGTCCACTTGGCCGCCCAGAGCTTCATTTGCTTAATAATGGCATGCAGATCCTGGCCTTTCGGCGTAAGCGTATACTCGACGGTCACCGGAACTGTAGGATAGACGCGGCGCTCGAGTACGCCTTTCTCCTCCAGATGACGCAGCGTGCTGGTCAGCGCCCGGGGGCTGACGGCCGGAATCGATCGCTGCAGCTCGCCGAACCGCCTCGTGCCGTTGAACAGCTCGCGCAGGACGAGGAACGCCCATTTGCCTCCCAGCACTTCTACGGTTTTCTCAATATTGCATTCGATATGTACGGGGTTCTTCGGGATATAATTGCTTTCGGCGGACATGGAGAAGCGGCCTCCTCTGTAGATGTTTGGGTTGACTATGACCACTATATGTAAGTATAGCTTCTATAACGGGTATCCTATAGTGAACAACTTTTCCCTTCTTACAATGATATACGAACTATTTTAGAATGGAAAGGGCGGCCATGAACGCGTGTCGCAGCCCTATAATAATCGAAGGAGGCATTACAGATGGAGATGAAATATCGCAGATTAGGCGGATCGGGTCTGAAAGTCAGCGAGATCAGCTTGGGAAGCTGGCTTACATACGGTGGATATGTCGAACGGGAGAACGCGGTGAACGCGATTAAGCAGGCGTATGAGCTCGGCATCAACTTTTTCGATACGGCGAACGTGTACGAGCAGGGCGCGGCTGAAGAGTTGATGGGCGAAGCGCTTAAGGCTTATCCACGCTCGTCCTACGTTCTGGCGACGAAGGTGTTCTGGCCGATGGGTTCCGGACCGAACGATAAAGGCTTGTCCCGCAAGCACGTGATCGAGCAGGCGAATGCCAGCTTGAAGCGGCTGGGGCATGACTATGTCGATATCTATTATTGCCATCGCCATGATCCGGATACGCCGATGGAAGAGACGCTGCGCGCGCTGGACGATCTCGTTCGCCAAGGCAAGGTGCTGTACGTTGGCGTGAGCGAATGGAAGGCTTCGCAGATGGCAGAGGCGCTGGCGATCGCGGACAAGTACCTGCTGGATCGCATCGTCGTCAATCAGCCGGTCTACAACATGTTCAACCGGTACATCGAACCGGAGATCATTCCGCTCGGGGAGAAGAGGGGCATCGGCCAAGTCGTGTTCTCGCCGCTGGCGCAGGGCTTGTTGACGGGGAAATACACGTCCGCGCAAGATATTCCGGCGAACAGCCGCGCAGCGAAGCTCGAGTGGGTGAAGAACGGGATTACCGAGGAGAAAATCGCGCAGGTTCGCCAGTTGTCGGAGATTGCATCCGATCTGGGGATCAAGGTCAGCCAGTTGGCGCTCGCGTGGATTCTGCGCCAGCCGAATGTGGCGAGCGCGCTCGTCGGTGCCAGCCGGCCGGAGCAGATCACGGAGAATGCGCAAGCGTCCGGCATCGAGCTTAGCGCCGATGTGCTGGAGCGGATCGAAGGGATCTTGAAGTAGTTGCTTTTCGGGCACTTATTCTGGGGGGGAAAGCTGCGAAAGTGAGCAACAACTGCTTTTCGGACACCTATTACGCAGGATATGAGCTAGGTTCGGGGAGTTGGACCAGAATAGTTGCTCGGAAAGCACTTGTTCTTGAATTCGGCTGCGGAATCACGCGAACAAGTGCTCCAAAAGCAACTATGACAAGAGAGAAGGCCGGCGAATGCCGGTCTTTTTCTATGTCGTATGCCTTTTGTGGCAGCACTAGAACACGTACGGGAGAAATAATGGGCTTTACGATGGATCGAAGAGGAGGTATAATGGCGCTAATCAGGAAATGTGATTAATTTCACAACTTATAAAGTGAAAAGTTTCACATTGTGGAAATCAGCTGTGGGAATCAATTGAAACGAAGATAGGGAAAAGGAGCGGATGGAGATGGGCATTGGCATAGGCACGGAAACGAGTAGACCGCGGCGAATCGTGATTGCAGGGGCGGGGTACGGGGGGCTCGTGACGGCATTGAAGCTGCAGAAGACGATGCGGACCGGGGAAATGGATGTTACGCTCGTGAACAAGCATGACTATCATTACATCACGACACATCTGCATGTACCGGCAGCCGGAATCGAGAGCGATGACCATGCACGCGTCCGGATCAGCGATTACGTGGACACGCGGTTCATCCGGTTCGAGAAGGCCAGCATCGTGCGGATCGATCCGGAGAGGAAGGTAGTCGAGCTCGAAGGCGGCCGCAAGCTCGACTATGACGAGTTGGTGGTCGGGCTGGGAAGCGAGACGGAGACGTTCGGCATCCCCGGCCTTGCGGAACACGCACTGGCCATTCGCAGCCTGAACGGCGCGCGGATGATTCGGCAGCACATCGCGTATATGTTCGCGAAGTATAAGCGCGAGCCGATGAGGCTCGACTACCTGACCATCGTCGTCGGCGGAGCGGGATTCACCGGGTCGGAATTCATCGGGGAGCTGGCAGATCGGCTGCCGAAGCTATGCGCCGAATTCGATATCGACCCGCAGCTTGTGCGGCTCTATAACGTGGAGGCTGCGCCTGTCGCGCTGCCTCCCGGCTTGCCGGCGGAGCTGGTCGAGTACGGGATGGACGTCTTGCGGCGCAAGGGAGTCGAGTACCGCATCGGAACGGCGATTCAGGCATGCACGCCTGCCGGCGTGCAGCTATCGGACGGCGACTTCATCCGGGCGGCGACCGTAATCTGGTCGGGCGGCATTCGCGGCAATCGGCTGCTGGAGGAAGCGGGCTTCGAGACGAAGCGCGGCCGCGTAGAGGTCGATGCGATGCTGCGCTCGCTGCAGCATCCGTCGGTGTACGTCACCGGCGACTGCGCGATCGTGATGGGCGCCGAAGGCCGGCCGTACCCGCCGACTGCCCAGATTGCCGTGCAGCAGGGCGCGAATGTCGCGCGCAACATCGCAGCCTCGATCCGCGGCTGGGAGCTGACCCCGTTCAACTATGACTACAAGGGGACGATCGCATCGCTGGGCAAGGGTGAGGCAGTCGGCCTTATCTGGGGCAATCGCCCGATTAAGGGATGGTTCGCAGCATTGATGAAGCGCGTCGTCGATGCGCGCTACTTGTTCCTGCTGGGCGGCTTGCCGCTGCTGCTGCGCAAGCTGTTCTTCGGGCGGCTCACGCCGCGGTAATCGGGCGATGCAGAAGGCGTCGGAACGGGGGCCGACGTGCGGGAAGCTTTGGTAGCGGGTGGTCGCGCACGTGCGATGTAGCGCGGTGTGACACGATGCGGGGGAACCGGCTAGTTGGCGACGTGCGGGGCGGTACGGTGTAGTGTGGTGTGGTGTAGTGTGCGGTGGGTGCAGTAAACGTGGCAGGACGGTGTGTAAGGC
>JAEWJS010000003.1 GCA_023386495.1 Bacillota bacterium
GCCTGTTCCCGCAGGCCCACGTACATGGGAGGCATCCTTTTCCTTTCCTATGATACGGTCATTATATTCAGCAAATCCCGGACAGGCAATCCAGCCAGCTATTGGACGTTATCTTTAAGCGGCAACAATAATAACTTAGTAAAGGACCAGTCGAGTTTTCAAAATCTATGCTAGAAGCTGTCTTCCTTTTAAGATTCTGCTCAAAAGTAAGTAGTAGTTCTTCGATACTTTTTCGATCAAAGCGCAACCACCCATGTCCATCGATATTTGGACCTCTAACCGCTTTTATAAAACCCAACTCTAACAACTCGAAAACATGTCGGGTTTGTGATTTTTTAAAACCAAGAAATTCACAAACTTCACTCGTTGAGAGACTTTGCTTCTGAAGATTGACTAACGCTTCTACACTATCTTGTGTAATAAGTAAAAACTCCGTGTCATTACGAGTCTTTATTGTGCCTTCAAGATAACCATTGAGTAAAAATTTCCTAATATTGTCGAATCTTATTCCATATTTCAATACCACTTCTGTAGCTGATACGTATTCTTTAGCGTTTGAATGAAGTAATCCTTGTTTTTGACTATATCTCTTAAGTTCATGAGGATATTTCTCGGTTAAAAAATTGGTGAGTACATTATTCATAAAGCCAGCATCCGGATGAGTGAATTCTTCTCTAAGTTTCTTGAACAATTCGCCAAATAAATCACGTCGCCCACGGACTTGCTGGTTATCAGTTCGAAGCGCATTTAATCGAGGGTTGTGATATTTTTTAATAGACAACAGGCTTTCTAGAAAGGTATAAAATGAATTTGGCCAGTCACTAAAGACATCTAGTGCTTTAGATAAGAGTACATGGGTTTGATAATTCGTTTCTTGTTCCACTAAATAGATCCTGGAAAACGGCTTCTCATTTGGTAATACCCAAGCTATTAGTGCTAGTATAGCTACCATGTTACCAACATCTAATTTGAGGAATTCAGTACTTATCTTATGTTCACTTGGTTTACTTGATATTTTTAGTTTATTTCTAATAAGATTTGATAAAGTCGAATCAACGTCTATAACATGTTTAGGAAGATTTTCTGCTATTTCCTCCCATGTGGCTGAGCAGTTACTGCATCCTTTTAAGATCCCCTTATTCAATTGAAACTTACGCTGGCAAATACTACAACAATCGAGCAATAAAATATTGTGTAATGGACACGAAGTAATGGGCATTATAAACCAAGCGTTTCTCAAAAAAGGATTAGATTTCATACAATATGGACAAATTTTAAAATAATTTTTGTTTACCAACATATTTGGAAATCTAACACTATTTATTTCGAAGTCAAAAGATAACGATGATGTACCTACGTGCTCGATTAAAAAGCTGCCTTTAGCCATTACTTGTGGACCCAAGTACTTCTTCATTTTTAAACGAATGATATCTTCGGTTGTAAGCGAGTTTATTCTATATCTTCTAAGTTTGCTCATCTTCCTTGGAGATAATCCGAGAGTACGATAAACATCCAAAGTGTTCTCGTATCCATTTTCAATCGAGGCTCGAAGTGCATAACTATAAAAAGACTCATCTTGTAAGGGATATGGAATGGTTAACAACCTCATTAGTCACACCTACCAATCGGCTTAGTAAACCTAGATGGTCCAGTAATAGAATATTCATTTGTAGAGTGATTCATAACCAAGTCAATGTCTAATACATTTATAAGCCATATCACCAGTTATATCTTATATTCACCATCGAATTTGCTGGGTGTAACACCTTAAAATCAGCAGATGTACGAAATTGGTAGTCAGATTAAATGAACAGGATGATGTATTAGAAGGCATGGTTGGTAATCTGATGAATTCGAGGGGATGAATTTTTACAACCACAAACGTTCAAAAATCGAAAATCAAACAAGCTGACACCGGTTCAATAAGGTGTCAGCTTGCCAATTATTTTTCACCTTGCTTTACTTCCTACGTAGAAGGCTTCCTGCTCTAAACGCAAATTTCGATTTATCATTTCGTCAATAACGGGCCAAAAGCGTTCCATGTGAGAATTCTCTCTAAGCTTAATTAAGACTTTTTTATATGATTGTTCAACTGGTTCCGCCCACTCCAAGTGAGAAAGCAAGCTTGCTTCATCCATCCTGAATGGATTGAGCATAGGCAATACCAATGATTGCAAATGATGAAAGATTCGAAAACCTCCCAGGTCAATGTCTCCCCAAAAGTGAATGCTGGGAGACGTCGTCTTTTCTCGCTTCATCCAAGTATGAATTTGACTGAATAACTTTCTCTTTATTGGTCCTGGAAACCCACCGACATAGACCACTAGCTCATCCATCGACTGTTTGCGCTTAACGTATTCTAGATACACGCTTTTGTTTTCTATAATCAAGATACGATTATGACCTATACGTATAATTTCACCGGTTCGTATGGTGTCTGCATTTATAGTTGTACCGAACGGGAAGTTGCCAAATTGCAGGATTCTACCATTGCAAAGGTACTGTAGATCACCCCAGACTTGCATTTCCTCGAATGATTTGACTATGCCGATTTCCTGTAAGACATCGTCTTCATCCCAATCCGAAACACCTTCGTAATTCTGTTTGTACAGAGTGACCAACCGGCTACGGATCCGCTTCTCGAACAGTTTACTATCCTTCAAGTATCGCTTGCTGAAAAACCGCTCTGGCATTATTTCCTCGCCCTTTTCTTCTATTCCTTGAAAACAGCTGATAAGTAATTGAAGGTATTCATGATCCTGAGCCAGAGCAGGTAATTCCTGATTCTTGAGCACATCCAAAGTTCGATCTATCACACGAAGAATCCAAGGCGTTTTTAACTCAAACGATTTCATATTTAGAAATTGAATCCGCTGCTGAATGACCTCGTTTAGAGATTCCTGCCCAAGTAGTACGTGAACTTCCTTTATCTTATTCAAGTTAATGTCCACGTATTGTAACAATACTTCCTTCTCGATCCAGTTTATGACTACCAATCCCTGTCTTTCAAGCTGCTTCATTTCGTCATTGATGACATCACTCTCATTGTTCAGCCCATCGATAAAATATTCGGGAAATGAGTTCGGCTCGAAGTAAAACCGAATCGATCGATTAACTTTAGCATCTCCTTTACGATGTCTGCTTCGATTATAGCGAGCTAGCAGTTCATTCAGTATGCGATATGCGTATTTCATTCTGAGTCCTCTTCCAATATCAATTTCGGGTCGAAGCCTCTCACTATAGTCTGTTCTCCAGCACGCACGACAACATGTGTCCGGTCCATATTCGGTGTAATATCATTGATTTTATCTGATGGAGCGGAAATGATCAGTTGAAGTCCCATATCCTTTACTAACTTGAGACTTTGCTCTATTCGTTGGTGGTCCATTTTGCTGAATGCCTCGTCAAAAATAACAAGACGTGGAGTGTTGCTATTGGAGTTCGATTTCACGCGATAAAGATGCATGAACGATGCCAGAACTGCGATGTAAAACGGAGTTTGAGTCTCGCCTCCGGATTTTGATCCCATATCCATTGAAAGAGGTGAACGTTTGCCATTGTTGATCTCCATTAAATCAAAATCAAGATATGTCCGGCAATCCGTGAACCTGGCCAGGTTCTCTTCCAGTTGCTTCATTTGTGAGGTGGAGTACCCTTCCTCTCCTGTATGCAGGATTTGCTGGAACAAGCTGTCCCTTGCATCTCCGTGGCGTGCTTCAAACTCGGCTGAGAATAACGTATATCCATCCATCAACATGTCATCCATGATCATATCGTAATATTCCTTATATTTCGGATTCTCCTTAACTGAAAATTCGTAGGTATGCCGCCCGAAAGAGGCATATTGAAGCGCAGTGTTCAGATCAATAATTTGTTCATTAATGGTTTCGATGTTGGATTTCAACTTACTTATAAAGTCTTCCTGAAATTGAACTTGTGCTCTTTCCTTGGCTTCGGAAATTTTTTCTCCGTATTCGGTAAGCTCTGTTCGCTTTAATGCCTCAAGTTCTTTCACCCATTCGTCGTTATCCCGATCCCATACGTTCAAAGTGCTATTGGGAAGTTCTCTGATATACTCGTCTCTTTTTGCAACGACCTCATCGAAGCACTCGCTTTGTTTCATTTTTGTACTTGTAATTCTCATACCGATTGGTCCTGTCAATCTTGTGCAATGCTTGTATTCAGTCAATGCCTCTTCATATGCCACTTCACCGGTATCGCTGACCCAAGAAGGATGGTATTTCTGTTGCAAGTCGTTTCTCTTGCGCTTCTCCTGCTCCTCCAAATCGAATATCTGATCACGTAATTTAGTTATTTCATTTTCTTTAACCTTAATCTCACCATGTGTATTTGTTATCTTTTTACGCAAGTCTTGTTGCTCAGCTTCCAATCGCTCTTTCGTTTCCTGGTATGAAAGAATCGCTTGCCGGTCAAGCAGTGCCAGATCCCTCTCCCGTTCCTCCACAAGACGACGTCTGTCTTCCCGTTGGTTAGCTTCCCAAATATGTCCTTTGAATTCTCCAGATCCGACCAGTACGTAAATGTCTCGATCCGTAATCGGATCACGATTAACCCAGTTGTTGATTAGACGTACGCGATTTTGAACAGTAACTAGTTCGTCTGAAAGAGATCTTAATTGCTCTTGACATTGTTTGATCCGGATTTCAATTGATTTTCTGCCGATAAACGGTGTCCGGTAACTTCTGGGGTTTAGCGGTTTCGATACATATCCTTGATAAAGCATACAAGAAGCTGTAATAGATTTGGGATTTCGGCGTAGTTCTTTAACGTTTGAAACCTTCATTACGTCCCCGAGAAGGAAATCCGCATATGCACGTCCATAAGGATGATCTGTTACGATCTCTTCCGCTAGGCTACCTGCTTTTATGCGTGGCCCCTGCTTGATAATTTTCTCAATGTCAACCAGTCCGACAGTATAGATTTGGTTATCAAACCGAATGGCTTCATAGATGTCGAGTGCTTCTTCATAGTAATCAGGGTCAATAATTAAGTAAAATCGTTGATGATTCAAATACCCTTCAATGGCGTTCTTCCACTCATCATTTCGAATATCAAGGAGCTCACAGAAGATCAGAACTTCAACAGATGTGCCATACTTCTCACTTAATCTCTTTTGGATGGTAGACTGCAGAAACACAATATGCGGATTTTCGTAAGCGGGTAATCCATTCTTCAGAAGTTGCAATCTTGAAGAGAGTGTTTTCTGTTCCTGCGCCAATATTTCCTCCCTATTGATAAACTGATGCAATCGAGAACGCATTTGTTCCAGTACCGTTTTCATGGAATCCCTCAAAGCTTGCAGTTGATCCGAGAAAATATTCCATGGTTTCTGCTGCAAGCTGATATTAAACACATCCAGCAGGTGACGCATGGCAGAAAAGCTCTCGGTCCACTCACCGTGTTCTTCGATTTGTTCCAATAACGTCGACCACACAAACAAGGGGTTCTCCAAGATATGCTTCACCTGATTTTCAGCCTCGATAGATCTCGTCTCTTCAGATTTAGCCCACTTAAGCGCGTTTTCCCTTTGTGTCCATGCATTGATTCGATCCGTGTTCGATGCAATATGATTATAATACTGGTTATCAATATCTTGATTACATTGAAGCAGCCATTGATGATGTTCATTGCGTTGAGTAATAAAATCTCCGGCATCTTCTATGGCTAATAGAGTTCTATGAATATGATCAAGAACCTGGTCGGCTTCAGCCCGATCCAATATGTATTGTTCTACCCGCTCTTGCTTGATCAAACTAACAAAAGCTGAATAGCTAGACTCTACAGACTCTAGCATATGAATATGTTTCTCCATGCGAAGCAGGTCTTGTTCCAGCCGTTTGTACTCTCGGATGTTCTCCCGAAGATGTTCGACCTGTACCTTCTCCTCAACATCGCTGATAAACGTAGAAATGAATTGTTTAATATCCATAATCGGTGAGAATGGAACTGCTTGCCGGAAGAGTTTAAAGAAACTGGGCTTAATGTTCCCAAATAACTTTCTGATATTTGCTTGATATTTTTCCTCCGAACGGGTAATCTCGCCGATCACACTAGCTGTAGTCAACTGGTTGATAAACGCCTTGAAGGCGTCAATCCCCATTGTTTTCCCACCTTGCACGAATTCATGGTCCGGGATGCGGTCTTCGTAGGTAAAGTATCTCATATCGTAATCGAGATATTTATCACAATTAAAAACGGCGCCGATAGTAAAATACTTTTCCGTATTTGTATTGAAAAATTCAGCCATTAAGTAGGTATGAAACGTATGTCCTTCACGATCATAGGTAAATCCGCCGATCTCATGACTATATCCATTCTGTGCGAAGAGATACCCTTTCAGGGATCTCTCAGACTTGTCATTTGCTGCGCGATTAAAATAATGACCACGTTTATCCCCAAGCAAGATAAACTGCAGCGCATCGATGACTGTGGATTTACCCACAGTATTTTTCCCAGTTAGAAAATTTAGCATTTCGAAAGGGATTATAGCGTATTTGATTTTGTGCCAGTTTCTGATATAAACACGATTAAGCAGCTTCATTCCTCCGCCTCCTCCTCTTCGCCGTCATCAAGAATATTTTCATCGTGATCGCCAGTCTCTGCTAATTTCATCTCTACAATTCGGAGTCTTTCGCTGGAGACAACATACAAAATCGTTGGATAAATGAGTATCCGGGCATCGTCGTTAAAATCCGTACCGTTCACTCGGTCGATTATCTGGTACGATCTTAATGTTGTCAAAGCCTCATTAAGTGCCGTCTTCTTCATCCGTTTATCCTGGAGATTAAATATTTCCATGGTCCGTTGGATATCACCAAGCGTAGTAAAGATATGATGACTCATGCTCAACTTCTCCCGTTCTTCTTCATAAATCAAACGGAGAATGTATAGTATGTTTGTGGTCAATCGGTCGAGGATTTTTCTATGACTACCTTGCATATGTTCGATTACAATATAGCCATACGTACTGTCGAATCGAATCCTCCATCCTCCTGCTTGCAAATATTCCTCAAATAAAGAAAAATGCTGGATCGCAAAACGATAATCTTTATTACGCTGGGTCGTTGACGACTTGGCATCAAACTTGTCCTGCAAAATGAAGCTACGTTGCAAAAGGATACCTATCAGACGTGAAAATTGCTCCTTATCTGCATCAGTCAAATTTCGATACGCTTCGTCCCAGCTCATGTGTTCGTCTCCACCTTGGAATATTTCATATTCGGAATTTGGTAACCATTTACTTTCACATATCCGTCAAGCACTTCAAGTTTGTACGGAAGGTTTTCTTCGTCACTCACAATAACAGACATCAGAATGCGAAGAAAATCGTCCATCGATTCTAGAGGCAGCAAGCTGCTGTGAAGTTCAGGATGGCCGTCCATCCACTTTCGTATCAGTTGTTCTACTTTCTTTCGATCCACCGCTTTCAGTGCATGTTGCTGCAGTTCCAGCATCTCTTGTATGATTTGCTCTTCCTGGACGTCTTCTGTCTCCAAAGGCGGCGGATCATGCTTTTCTGCACGTTTAGGCACCTTATAAAGCGACTCCTCATGAATATAATCGAATTCATAAAAAGGGAAGGTATGGTCGCTATTCGAATTAGATAAGGTTTTGGGTTGATCACCTAGTTGTCTTAGAACTTGGATGAGCCTTCCTTTAAAGCCACGATCGCGGTTCATTAGATATTGCATTCTGGAAACGGAAGACTTGATATAGGCATTGTGCTTCAAATCGATTTGTTTCAGTAACTGAGGTAGAACATATTCGTATATACGAATTATCTCAGTTAATCTATCGAAGATTTCTTCCTTCGCACTATGGAGCGGAGTATTTGTTGGTCGAGATGCCATGATTTCAATATATTCATCGTCTATGAGCCAATTTTTGAGGATTCGCAAGATACTGACTTTAAAGCGGTCAATACTGTCGAATGTTTTAAGGGGATGATAGATTCGTTCATTGATTAAAGTATGATAATGATCAAAATGTTCCTGCAAGATTGCTTTCACTTCTGAGAGTTCCTGGATCATCAAGTAATACTTGCGCATGTTATTAGAAAGCTTCACGAGCTGATCCCTTAAGTCCTGGGTCATTCGATGAACTTGCAACAGTACATCGTAGCCATGTTCTCCCCGTTTCTGTTCTGCGCCAAATAATGCTGAATAAGTAGTTGAAACTAACGAGTTATATTCCTGCGGACGGTCGTCATCAATCTCTTTAAGCACGGTGATTAATTTATGTGCATAGTCGGGAATCAGATATTGTTCGTCAAACGAACGTAGGGCCTGCTCACTTTCCACCCATCCAGTCTCTTTAAGTTTCCGCAGCAATGCATGGGCCCTTTCAGAAACCGGCGTTTCAGCCAATTCGTCTTCTTCACCGCTATACAAATACATTTGATCTTCAAGGGAGGCACAAAGCGCCGAAATCAGATCTTCCTTGTGGACAACAATCTCGGTTCGGTAACAATCCAAAACAACAAAGAGCGCCCTGAGATAAAGATTTTTGTGCTTGGAGGTCAATAGGGTGAAAAATGATTCAGGAACCTTATGAAAAAGCCCAAAATTATTACTTCTGCTTTCTTCTTTAAGCGAGAGCATATTGAAGCCTCCTGAACTCAATGCTTTAGAGTTATAAATTCAAAACAAAAACTAGCCTTGTGTCATCACTAGGCTAGGTTCACATGATTTTGTATATAAAAAAGGATTGGTTTGCAGAACTCTCACCTCAATCAGTACAAGCAAGCAAGAAGCCAACCATTAGTTCAAGTATATACCAGTTATCTTAATAGGGCAATTATCATAAGCGTTCGTCCTTTTGTAGGACTTATGCATGAGTTAATCGTTACATCTCTATGCAAAACGACCCTCTTATTCGGGGTCGCTTTGTAGGTAGTAATCGAGAATATGAGCTTAAGACTTTTTACTAGATGGTTTGTTTCAGAAAATCAGGATGAAATACCATTTTAGGTTCTCTAGGGTATAAGTGGACTGTTTTGAAATCATTATCTTGTCTTAATACAGGACCGCTTGTACCATACGCCTCGAATTCAATTATACCGACATTCAAATGCCTAAACTTTTTCCTCATTATTTCATAGAAGGTTAGATCGTGAGTAGAAATAATGATTTGCTTTCCTAGTCCTATGGAGCTATCAGCAAGATACCTCACTAAATCAATAAGGGATAATACATTTAAATCATCCATGCTTTGAAGCGGATCATCTAGTGCAATGAAAGATAAAGGTGTCCATTGTTGTCTTTGCGACATGGCAAGAAAAAATGATAGAATTATTGTATTTTCTTGCGCGGAACTAAAGATAAATGCAGGATTTCCTCTGGTCTGATCGGCATCCTCGGCAGTTGTCTCTACAGCTAACATTAATCGGTTGGCTCGGCGGCGATGAAGCTTCTCAAACGATAGTTTTCGATATAAAGGGTGGCAGTTTAATTTTTCGAAGATTATCTGGATGGACCCAAACAATTCGTGAATTACTTTATCGTTCAGTTTCTCGATCGAAGCTGGAACTTGTTTGTATACTTCATGAAGAAGCATATCTCTGTGTGTAAATTCTTCAAACTCGGTTACAGCAAGCGCCTTTAGGGATTTAGCACACTCGAGTGTCTGTTGCAATTCGAACAATTGTTTGGATCTACTAAGATTTTCAACCGATTTCATTATTGCTGCTATCTCTTCTTCCTTCGCAGTGAGAGATTCCTGCTCAATCCGTTTATTAGCCAAGACGATTAGAAGTTCATCCTTACATGTGATTTCCAACCACTGGGCATCCTTGACAAATGTTATGTCAAATCGGTGAAGCTCAGTCTCAAGTAGGCTAAAGTGGTTCTGTGCACGCTGAATTGCAGTCTCGGATTCAAAAAGCATAAGATCGGCGTCAACCTTAAGCCTGTCACCGTATTTATTCTCAAAATCTGCGAGTTCCATTATGATTTGATCCAACTTATTTTGAAGTATGGTTGTTAATTCATTTTGAAAAGGGTCAATCCCCCATTTTTCTGCGGTGCTTCTAAATCTAAGAAACATCTGTTCAATATGTTCGTATTGTTGTTTCAATTGAAGTGATTTCATATAACAGGTTTGTGATTCTTTAAGAATATTTTCAGCTGCCTTTTCTTGTTCAGTCAAAAACTCAAGCAATTCCCCCTGTAATTCATTAAATATTGCACGATTTTCTTTCAACTCCCTAGATAAGACTTCTTCGTTTCGTTTCCATCCATCCAAATCCTTCTCCAATGCTTTAAGTGCTGGGTCAATCAATTCTTGCCTTGTCTCAGCATGATGAAGAAGATGCTCCGCCGTAATACCTTCAGTTCCGCAAGCTGGACAGCTTTTTGTATCGGGCCGTTGTGTTGCAACACGAATTACTGAAGCAAGAAGCTCTCTCAAATTATCCTCAAGTCGCGCTAGAGACCCAACCGCTTCTTCGAGTTCAGCTGTTCTTTTAACAGCGGCTTGATGTTGCTGATCGCTCTGCAGAAATTTATCAAATACTTTTATCATATTTCTTATCATACCATCTGCCCGCATACGGACAGGAAGTTCTATCCCCTGGTATTCCACTACCACTTTTAACAATGAATCCAAAATTTTCTTATCTATATTGACATGAATTTCTTTTCGAAGATCCTCAGCAAATGTTCTTATTCTAGCTGAATCTTTTTCGTATGTTTCCGAATCCGACAATAATTTTTCTGCGTCCCTTTTTAGTCCTTCACTTCGAATGCTTCCTTCAATGAAATCTTCAACTTCTTTATTTAACCATTCAATGTCTGAAAATTGAATATATAGCAGTTTCACAAGTTGTAAATGATCCAGTCTAGTCCGATGGAAAGCTTCATCACGAATTGCTTTAGCACCTGTGGGAATTCTTAGAATTAAGTCATTTAGTAAGATTTGGTCAGCGTTGAGGTCAGACATTCTCTTCTTAGTACTTTCCGACTCTGCGATTAGAGAATCAGTGATCAGTTGATAAGGATTATCCATATTTAAATCAATAGGGACATCCACTTTTTCTGCATATTCCTTTGCTTGTTTAAGGCTAACCTGCCGTTCTTGCTCCGATACACGAGTTTGTTCGGAAAGTATAGACATCTGCCCATTAAGAATGTCAATTTCCTTTTCGGCATCAATCACTTTATTACTGGCGAGCGCTAACTGATCAGAAATTCGTTTGCGAGTTTCTTTAATTACTTCTTGAAATCGGATAAAGTGTTCAGTGCCCAGCAGCTGGGAAAGTGAATCATAACGTTCACTGTCCTTCATTCCCTTCAATATATCTTGAAAACGATTTTGTCCAAGGATATGTGTCAAATTCAATGTCCTATTAAATGAGATCTTATGTAGCCATTCTTCGTTGATAAGTAAATTTGGAAGCATTGCTTCTGCAACTGCACCCTCATATTCAATGTTTTCATCACCACTATGAATAGTTATGCGTAATTCTGATATACCATAGTCTGATTGAGTATTTGCAACCGTGCCACTTCTAGCGACTGTAATAACTCGATCATTTGTTGCATCAACCAGTTCCAATTTAACCTCAGGCTTATTATTGGAAAAAATGTTTCCAATAAACCGACTGCTTTTTCGCTCGTCGGAGGATTCCTCGAATCGGTTAATAAAGCCAGTCAAGCCCCATTCAATTGCATCAAAGAAAGAGGTCTTCCCATGCCCGTTAGGTCCGTAAAGTAGAACGATATCAGATTCTGAAAAATCAAAACAAGTCCGCTTGATATACCCACGGAACGCTTCAATTTCGATATATTTTATCTTCACTCTGTGCACTCCTATCTTTTGATCCGGCCCATGTAAGAAAACAATTCATCGGGGTTCCAGTTAGATTTCTTAAAAAAACCTTCACCCAATACCTCAGCAGTCTGCAATGGTATACAACTGCGTAGTTCGTCAAAGAATTCGTCATAGTTGAAAAGGAATTGTTGCTCTAACAAATTTCGAGAATCAACCGTCATACCCTCAAACAGAAAGGGTAACTTGTTAAAGCTCCGTTCTTCGGAATAATCAATGATACGTTTACGGAAAAATTGTCTATCATTTTCGATGCGCACTCTTGTTTCAGAAGTCACTTCGAACTCTTCAGCAATATAAAGCAAATATATATCCCAACGTAACGAGCTGTATTCTTCATGTAATCGACTTTGGACGAGTATGGCAGCCTCTTCAGATGCATATTCCCATTCCTCTTCTAAATGACCCTCACTTTTGAACGGGCATAAAACGACGATATTATCTGAAGAAGCAAATACAGCATGAATGTACGATGCATCTGTTAAGTTTAGTCGGGTAAACGCGTCATTACGCTCAAGCAACTCCTCTATCTTAATTGTTATCATCAAAGCACACTCCTTACATGGCCTGTTAGTGTATCAATATCTGAAGCTTGAAGAGCCTCGTTAAACATACATTCTCCATCGTAGACTTCAATTGATTCCAACATTCCGAAATTATTCTTGTCTCCAACCCCTTTGAATAACATATAATCGTCTCCTCTGCCGAAATCCTTAAGAATTCTTTCAAATGGGAAAACTTGATGGCCACAGTGCCTGCATAAGGGGTCTATCCTTGAATTACTATTGACTATTATCACCCGGTGAGGAAATAAGCGTTCTAAGCCTATTAAGTGTTTTTGAGCTGAAGCAAGACGGATAATGATCCTCGGCATAGTTTGTTGGCCCCAACAAGAATACAAAGCACGTCTCCATTGATTACCGACAAGAATATTCCGAGTTATATTTGAAGTGTCGATTCCCCATTCAGGATATGCTACATGACATAACAATAAAAATTTCCACATTCCTGCAATTCCTGCGTACGGATCACGTCCTTGGTGTTTCCAGCGAGTGATAAATATTTTTCTTTCTTCAGGATTATGCTTTAACAAAAAATCGTGTATGTATTCTTTTGCTTCCAATAGTCTTTCCTTCAAAATAGGATCAAATTGTTCAATATAGTCAAGGACTTCGCTTTCGCAACTTGCAAGTACCTGGTTTATTTCTGGCTCAAGAACAAGATTTATTGAACCAGCCACATTGTATATGGTATCAGCAGTTTGATGACCGGTAGTCAACGAAATTGCATTATTTAAATTCATTGATATTTGCCGTCCCTTGAATATTCACAATGTTCTTCGCTTTCTGAGAGCCAATATTGATAGAAAATTCATTGTCATGCTGGTGAGTACTGATATTAACTATCAACTCTCTGTTATCTTGCATCCACGATTTTACTTCATCGAACAATTGGGTACGAACATCATCTTTTAATGTGGAGTGAGTTGCTTCTTCATATAAATCCTCAGCATCTCGGTATGGCTTGTCAGGGTTCTTAGCCCTAACCTTGCACAGCGCTTCGAAAAATCGCTCTACATCATCTTCAGAACTAAAGAATTTATTAAATCTATTCTTAAAAGATTGTGCTAGTTTCTTTAACCCATCATAGGCAAAATTACCGGCAATCCCTGTCGTTATAGCACCTTGAGCCCATGCGAAGAGTGAAGAAAAAACCGTGGCTTCCAATGTTATATCCCCCTGTCAAAGTAAAGTTTGAAAAATGTTGTATTCTGTCGATTACATCTTCAAGATTATCTGTATGTAGTCCTTTTGTAAACTATTTTGTGGAAAGCTTGTATATCAGTGGTGGGAAATTCGCTACTTCAATTCGAGGAAGCCATTCGTACTTTAGAAACAAAAGACAAAAAGACTCGTAAGATCGGGGAGTCGGGTTAGGACGAAGATTAATCAAGGAATCTAATTTCTGCCTGAACGCAATTCCTATAACATTATCCAATAACTCAGGGATTGTTTCATTTCAAGAATAGCGCTGGTCAAAAACCTTCTTCCGCTGAAGTGCGCTAACCATTCCTATTCTTTCTGTCAGTATCCATCCCTCCCTACGTTCCATCATAACTTGACCCCTAAGAGTTAAGGGGAATAATTACAACGTCATTTGAATTGTCCGATAAATATTCATTATCATGTATATTCTCTGTATATCTGATCATTTACTATCCCAAACACTGCAAATTTTCTCATCTATTTTGACGCCACCCAGTGTGTACCTTGACAACACAACCGCTATGCGCTATTTTAGTACCAACTACTAATACCAAGTACCAATAAGGAGCGTGACCCGCATGTTCAGATCCGGACCCGTGCAATCGACAGCCGCCATTACCGCGATCGGCGCTTACCTGCCGAGCCGCATTCTTACGAACGACGATCTCGCGCAGATGGTCGACACGAACGACGAGTGGATCGTGCAGCGCACCGGCATACGCGAGCGCCGCATCGCGGCGGAGCACGAATACTGCACCGATCTGGCCATCGCCGCCGTCCGCGATCTAGCAACTCGCCATCACGCGGACCTCGCCGATGTCGATTACATCCTGACCGCGACATCGACGCCGGATACCGTATTCCCGAGCGTATCGGCCCGCGTGCAGGCGGCATTCGGCATTCAGGCTGCCGGCGCGATCGATCTGCAAGCCGCATGCGCCGGCTTCGTATCCGCGCTGCAGACGGCGAACGCGCTCATTCTTTCCGGTCTGCACCGCAAAATTCTGGTCGTCGGCGCCGAGACGCTGTCCAAGGTCACCGACTATACGGACCGCACGACCTGCATCCTATTCGGCGACGGCGCTTCCGCCGTGCTCGTCGAGGCCGTCCAGCCCGGCGAGGCAGGCGCCTTCATCGGTTCGACCGTATCGACGCAAGGCGAATCCGGCCACCACCTGTACCGCTCGGCCTTGTCCCCGGCAATCGGCGAACACGCCGTTCACATGAACGACCGTATCGTGCAGAACGGACGCGAGGTGTTCAAATGGGCGGTATCGCAAGTATCGGAGGGCGTGGCACATCTGCTCGAATCCTGCAGCCTGACGGCCGGCGACATCACGTGGTTCGTGCCGCATAGCGCGAACATCCGCATCGTGCAAGCGATCTGCGAGCGCACGGGCATCCCGCTCGACGCCACGCTCACGAGCATCGAGACCTGCGGCAACACGTCGGCTGCCTCCATCCCGCTCGCGATGTACGCCGCCGTCCAAGACGGACGCCTCAAGGCGGGCGATAAGCTGCTGCTGTACGGCTTCGGCGGCGGTCTGACGCAAGCGGGACTCCTCCTGGAGTGGAGGCTCCAGGTCCAAGAATAACAGCCAGCCGCTCATATAGACATGCACGCTTACCCAATCCCTCGGACTTCCCCCTGCATACTATAGGGGTGAACGCCAATCCAACCTGGAAGGCAGGTCGAGGGATGAGAATTCTATTCACGTACTTCGTGCCGAGCGGAGGCGTCGAGACGGTCAATCGTTTCCGTGCGCATGCGCTTCGGCAGGTCGGCATCGACAGCCACCTGCTCTACCTGCACGATGGAGCCGGCCGGCAGAACATTCGCGACATTCCGCTGTTCGTCACCAATGATAACGCGGACATGCAAGCCATCCTGAATACTTACCAGTACGACGCCATCGTGTGCGTGTGCGACCACCTTATGCTCCAGCGTCTTCGCGGTCTCGGTTATGCCGGACCGCTTCTTTACGAGGCGCAGGGACTGGGCAGCCGCGAGCAGGCGTTCGGGACGCTGCATGCCGCATCCTTGTTCATTCGCATGTACGCAAGCGGCGTCTTAACGTCCGAGACGCCGCACTTGATGGAGATCTGCAACGAGCTGCTCTCCGATTATCCGCGGTTCTATATGAAGAATCTGCTGGACACCGATCTGTTCAGCTACCGCCCCGCCCCTTGGATCAATCCGACGCAAGCCCCGGTCCTCGCTTGGGTCGGCCGAATCGAGCGCAACAAGAATTGGCTCCTGTACTTGCAGATTGCCGCCATTCTGGTCGAACGCTACCCGCTCCTCCAGCTCTGGATGTTCGAGGATGCGAACATCTACGAGCCTGACGAACGCGCCTCGTTCGAAGCCGTCCTGGACCGGCTCAGCCTTCGAAGCCGCCTCATCCTTCGATCGAACATTCCGCATGACCATATGCCCTACTATTACTCGGCCATCGGCGACTCGGGCGGCCTTCTTGTCTCGACATCGCATATCGAGAGCTTCGGCTATGCGATCGCGGAAGCGATGAGCTGCCGTTGTCCCGTCCTCACGACCGACTCCGACGGCGTTCGCGGTACGGTGATACAGGATGTGACGGGCGGCTATTTCGACGGAACCCCGCTCGGCGGCTCCCAAGCATCCGTCAGGCTGATCGAAGATGCGGCACTGCGCATGGCTGTCCGGCTGCAAGGCGAAGCCTACATTCGGGAGACGTTCTCATTCAGCCGATACGCGGCTTCCTTCAACAGCGTGATGATTGCGCTGGGCATTCGTCCTCCAGGTTGACCCGACCGGAGGCAAGCCGATTCCGAGGAGAGAGGAGGAGATCTGTATCTATCCACTCGTTAGCGTCGTGATTCCTTTCTACAATTGTCCCTATGTGGCGCAGGCCGTCGAAAGCGTGCTTGCGCAGACGTACCCGAACATCGAGTTGATCGTCGTAGACGACGGCTCAACCTCGCATGCCGAGCAGCTGGCCCCTTACGCAGGCCGCCTTACTTACCTTGGGAAGGCCAATGGCGGCACCGCCAGCGCGCTCAATCACGGCATGCGCATGGCCTCCGGCAAATACGTCGCCTGGCTGAGCGCAGACGACCGATTCGAGCTGACCAAGATTGCGCGCCAAGTCGCGCACATGGAGGCGTACGGCGCACGAATCTGCCACACGAACTTCCATTACATCAACGAATACGGCGCGATTACCGCGGCCAATCAAGCCATCGTATTCCCTACGGCCAAGGATTTTGTCGCCGCCTTCTTACAGTACTGCCCTGTTAACGGGTGTACCGTCATGATGACGAAAGAGATCATCACAGGCTTGAACTGGTTCGACGAATCGCTCCCTTACACCCATGACTACGACCTTTGGATTCGCGCGGTACTATCCGGCATCGACCTCCATTTTATCAATGAGCCGCTGACGCACTACCGCTGGCACAGCGGAATGGGCACAATGCGTCATCTGAATCAAGTGGCTGTCGAAGCGCAAGCCGTCAGGAATCGTTATGCTCACTTGCTCGCGATCAAGGTCAACAGCCTGCCATAACGATCCCCGGCAGCACGAGAAGAACCGTCAGCACAAGTCTGACGGTTCTTCCTTCTTCCTATATCACTTGCTGGCCGTAACCGATCTGCTTCAGAAAATTGCGCCACGGAACCGCGTACTTCGCCATCGTCACCTGCACCTCTTGCCGAATTGCATCGCGATGCCGCAGCGTCCCCATGCCTTCATGCCGGCGATAAGCGGTCAGCGGTTCGTTCACGTAGTGAAAAGGGAACCCCGCCATCATCGCGCGGTACCACATATCGAGATCATGCGTATATGGAAGCCCCTCATGGAAGCCGCCGAGCAGCTCGAACAGCTGAGCGCGCATCATGACGGTGCAGCCGTTGACGGGATTGCCGTACACGAACTCCCGGTACAGCTTGCTCATATCGTCGCCGGGCGGCGACACATGCCGTTCGGTCACTTGCCCCAGCTGATCGATCACATCGAATGCGGTATGACTGAGCCAAGCGCCGCTCTCTTGCATGGCAGCCAATTGCCTCGCAATCTTGTTCGGGTAGAGCAGATCATCCGAGCTTAACCACGCGATATACGAGCCGCCGGCCATTCGGAACCCATGGTTCAGCGCGCTGGCCGTCCCGCCGTTCGCCTTGCCTACATAATGAATCCGTCCCCTATATGGATTCAGCAGATCGGCATGCCGCTCCGAGCCGTCGTCGACGACGATCACCTCCAGCTCGTCATGCGTCTGTGCCAGGGCACTCTCCACGGCTGTCGCCACGTATGGATCATTATAGAAAGGAATGACGATCGTAACCAGCGTCATCCTGCATCCCCCCTTGCCAACATATCGGCGATCGATTGCTCGAATGGGATCGAAGGCCGCCACCCTAGCGCGGATATGGCAGTCAAGTCAACCGGCTCCGGTGAGCCCGCCACCGACTGTCCGACCTCCCACTCGATGGCCGTCCCGGCAGCGCGTTCGAATGCTTCCGCCACCTCGCGCAGCGTTCGAAACCGCCCCGAAGCGATCGGATACACCTGCCCGGCCTCCCCCTGCTCCAACAGCAGCTCATACGCAGCCACCGCATCGCGCGCATCGAGATAGTCCCGACGTTCCGCATACGACGACAGCCGGAAGGGAGCAGGACGCGGCGCCCCCTGTTCCGCCGCCTCGCTCAATCTCCGTACATGAGATGCGATCAGCGCGCATATGCCGGTCGACGGCCCGGGACCGATGAGGTTCCCGGGCTCCGCGACCATGACATCCACGCCGTACAGGCTGTGCCAGCTGCGGGCGAGCAGCACCTGCATCGTCTTGCTCAAGCTGTACGGGTGCGGCGGCTTCGGCGGCATATCGCCGCTGGGCCAATCGTAACGCAGCATCGAGCCGGCCACCAGAATGCGGCAGGGCCGGTCGAGCGCGCGCACCGCTTCCAGCAGGTAGACCGTCGCCATCGCATTGCTCTCCAGATAGGCTGCCGGGTCCGTCCAGGAAGGACCTGCGGCATTCAGACCGGCCAGATGCAGGACATAATCAGGCTGTACGCGCTCGAGCATCGCACCCACAGCCTGCCGATCCGTCAGCTCGCAGCGCTCGAGCTTCGCCCCCATGCGGGCCAACAGATCGGAGCTGCCGGCGCTCCCGGATCCGCCGGAGCGTCCGCCGCTCGCTGCCGAGCCGCCCCGCACCGCCGCCGCAACCGCATACCCGCGGTCGACGAAGCGGCGGCAGGCCAGCTGTCCGCAGAAGCCTCCCGCCCCGGTAATCAGCACCTTCCGCCGCTTCACGCCGAAGCCTCCTGCCGCATCCATTCCGCCAGCTCCTGCAGCATGGCGGGATAATCCTGCGGCTCGTATCCCCAATCCGTTCGTTCCTTAACCAGCGTGCGATCGATCTGCGGTTCTTCCACGCGATCGATCGCGATGTCATCCCGATCGAATGCCTGCCGGAACAGCCCCAGCAGCTCATGCTTGCTGACCGACCGCGGCGCCGTGAGATGAACCAGCCCGCCTATCTCCGGATGCGCGCACGCATATGCGACGGCCTTGGCAAGCTCCAGCGTCGTAACGCCGTTCCAATAGACCTGCGCATAGCCGTTCACCTTGCCGGTCTGCTGCAGGAACCAGCCGAGCAGCCCGATGCCGCCTGCGCGAATCTCCGGTCCGATGATCGACGTCCGGATCGTCAGATGGCGCGGATCCCGCACTTCGCCCAACGCCTTCGTTCGCGCATACACCGACGTACCGTCCGGAATGTCGGACTCCGCATAGCCGCCTCTTGCACCCGAGAACACGCAGTCCGAGCTGATATGAATGAGTCTCGCCCCGATCCGGTCCGCGACATGCCGCAGCCAGTGCGGGAGCAGCCCGTTGACCATGTAAGCCGCCGTCGGATGCGACTCGGCATCATGATTCAGCACGCCAGCGGCATTGACGATGACGTCCGGTCGGACGTCACCTACAATGCGCTCCACATCCTCAAGCCGCGATGCATCGAGCTTCAGCTCTCCGGGCAGCCCCTGCGGGTCCCGAACCGTGTATGTCACGTCTGCGCCCGCCACCTGACGAAAGTAGCGGATCAGCAGATGACCGGCCATCCCGCGGCCGCCGATGACGAGCATTCTCATGACAGGAAGCCTCCCCTGACGAGCATGCCGCGAATATCCTCCTTGGACATCAGCGATTCGTCCGAGCTGAAGCTGTCGAATTCCACCTTCGGGTAGCTGCTATAGCGGTTCTGCAGGCCAGGAATATCGATCGTCGGCAGAATCACGAGATACTGCTCGTCGTACACGACCGTGTTCGTGCTCTCGTAATCCGTCAGCAGAATTTCATGGAGCTTCTCCCCGGGACGGATGCCCGTCTCTACCATTTCGACGCGGCGTCCGAGCGCATCCATCAGCACCTCGGCCAGCTCAACGATTCGGCAGGTCGGCATCGTCATGACGAAAATCTCGCCGCCGGCGCTCTCCTCCGATGCTTTGAACAACAGATGGATCGCATCCTCCAGCGTGAGGAAGAAGCGCGTCATTCTTTTATCCGTAATCCGCACCTGGTTCTTCTCGCGAATCTGGTTCATGAACAGATGAATGACGCTGCCGTTCGTCCCGAGCACATTGCCGCCCCGCACGCATACGAACGTCGTATCGCTGCGCAGCAGGTTCGCGTACACGATCAATTTTTCGCCGATCGCCTTCGTCATGCCGTAGAAGTTCGACGGATTCGCCGCCTTATCGGTCGAAATGTAGATGACCCGCTTGACCTTATTCGCGATCGCCGCCTCGATGACGTTCTGCGTGCCGAGCACATTCGTCTTGAGCGCCTCGTACGGCTGCTCCTCGCATACCGGCACATGCTTCAGCGCCGCCAGATGGAACACGTAATCGACCTCTTCGCAGGCTGCGAGCAGCGCGTCCTTATCCCGGATATCGCCGATGCAAAAATGCAGCCGCGAATCCTCGAAAGCACGGCTCATCGCGACCTGACTCGATTCATTGCGGGAGAAAACGATAATTTCCTTCGGGTTCTGAGGGAGCAGCTGGCGGACCAGCTCATACCCCCACGACCCGGTTCCGCCGGTTACCAAGATGCGCGTATTATTGAACATCCCATTTCCCTCCAAGCAAGTATTTGACTACCTTATCCGATACATCCTCCGCCTCGTATCCTTCCGGAACCCGCCATTGCGCGGGCATCGCCGTCATCACTTCGACCGCGCCGGCGATCCGCGCCGGCACCAAGCCGCAGACGACGTTGCTGCCGCAATCGACCGTCTCCGGCCGCTCCGTCGTCGTCCGAATCGTCACCGTCGGCACGCCGAACAAGCAGCATTCCTCCTGCACCGTCCCGCTGTCCGTTATGGCGCACAGCGCGGACTGCTCCAACCGGACGAATTCGAAGAAGCCGAACGGCTCGTGGAATTCGACCAACGCATGCATCGGACCTGTGACGCCGCCTTGCAGCAGCTTCGAGCGCGTACGCGGATGAATGCTGCAGATCAGCCGCTTGCCGGATTGTTCGGCCACCCGGTTCAGGCCTTTCAGAATGCCTTCGAGCCGTACCGGATCGTCGACATTCTCGGCCCGATGCGCGGTGACGATCATATACTCGCCCGGCGTCAGCTCCAACCGCTGCAGCACGTCGCTCTCCGCGATACGCGTCCCGTAATGCCGAATGACCTCATTGATCGGGTTGCCGGTCAGCACGATCCGCTCGGTCGGGAACCCTTCCCGCAGCAGGTTGGCTTTGCTGTATGGCGTGTACGGCATATTAATCGTCGACACGGCATCGATAACGCGCCTGTTCTTCTCTTCCGGCACCTTCAGATCGTAGCAGCGGTTCCCCGCCTCCATATGAACGACCGGGATGCCCATCCGCTCGGACAGCACCGCGCACAGCGCGCTGTTCGTATCGCCGAGCAAGAGCACGACATCCGGGTGCTCCTGCTCGAGAATCGTCTCCACATCGCGGAACATCGCGGACAGCTGCGCGCCGACCGACGTTCCCGTCGACACGATCCGATAATCCGGCTGACGAAGCTCCAACTGCTCGAAGAAAATATCGCTAAGCGAAGGCGAGAAATTCTGCCCGGTATGAATGAGAACATGCTTGTCGGCCAGTGCGTCCAGCTTGCGAATAATCAGGCTCAGCCGAATGATTTCGGGACGCGTTCCCAGTATCGTAGCTACACGCAATTCCGTTCACCTCCTGTGGACCAGTTGTGATCGCGAAGTTTTTCGAAGGAGCTTACTCGACGTCGAATCTTGAACGCTGGCGAAAATTCCGGTACTCTCGTAGGTTTGCGAGCGTATGCTTCCGAAGCTGCGTTTCTTACAAAAACGCTGGAGCTCCGTTCCTCATTTTCTACCATCGTCCAACCTTCTCGGCGCTGACAACTGGTCTTCTAGAATCTCTCGTTGTTACTTGCGGCGCCGGCGCTTCGCTGCCTTGCGAATCCGCGAGCCCCTTGCCGCAGCGGCAGGTCTCCGCCTGCGGAGCTTGGCGCTCCCGCTCCGTCGGCGTACATGTCCCCGCATGCGCAGCCTGCCCGCCTTGCGCAGCCTCAATCTGCTTCTGAGCCGCTTCCTGCCTCGCCGCCCGCGTCTGGCTGCACGCGGCAGCCGGCCGATCGGCCGTCCCTTAGGCAGCGCATCGATCCACTCGTCCGGCACCTGGCGCACGTCCTCGTATCGGTTGCCGCCGGCGAGGAAAGAACGCTCCGTGAGGAAGGGACGCAGCACCCCGCCCTCATGCAAGTACACCGTCGGTCCGCCGCCCTTCACCAGCCTCGCGGGCATTCCGGCGCCTGGCGTGAATTGTCCGAGCAGCTGCCCCAGCTTCTGGCGGTATTGGTCGATGCCGAAGGCCGCTTCGGCTGCTTGCCTGTTCCGTTCCCCGATGGCGGCGAGCTGTCCGCTCTCGATCAGATAGCTGACCTGGTTCGCTAGCCCCTCCACATCGCCTGGTTGCACCGCATACGCCATGTTGCCGGTTGCCTCGTGAATTTCCGCCAATCCTCCGGATGCGTAGGACACGACGGCCTTGCCGAAAATCATTCCCTCAAGCGCAGTCATCCCGAAGCCTTCTACAGCCAGACTCGGCACGACCAGCGCATCCATGGCCGGGAACAGCCGCTCGATCCGTTCCTCGAACCGGATATACCGGAACAGCCCCATGCGCCCTTGTCTTCGCGCAAGATCGAGCGTGCGCTCGAAGTAAGGAGGATCCACCGGATTGCCGATAATTAGGAATCGTGCGGCCGGGAAGCGATCCGCCACCCGCAGGGCCATCTCCATGTAATGGTGGAAGCCTTTGTTCTCATAGATCGATGAAGCCATGTAGCCGATAAGCGGCTGCCCTTCCTCGACCCCGAGCTGCCTGCGGAGACTGCCGCGGTTCGTAACCCAATCGGCAGGCGACAGCTCCTCCATATGCCAGGACGGCGGGAGGATGAACGATTGCGCGACATGCTCAGGTGCCTGGAAGGGACGCAGCGTCGAGGCCGAGATGCCGATGATGCGATCCGCATGCGCGCCGATGAATTGCGCGGTTGCCGCCGTATATTCCGTATCCTGGATCGTCTCCATGACGGCCCACATGACCGGTATGCCGCACGCCTTGGCCGCGACTGCGGGCAGCGGGTGAACGACCGTGCTCACCAGCACGGCATCCGGCTTGCGCGATTCCAGCAGCCGAACCAGCGAGGACCACGCGGGATCTCTCAGCTTCTCTCGCAGCTCATCGAACAGATGCGGGAGGCCGAGATAGAACGGGACGACGAGCGGCAGCGGCAGCACGATGACCGGTATTCCTGCCGCTCTTGCCCTCGCCGCGATCAACCCTTCTCCGGGCACGATCAGCGTGCAATCGTAGGAAGGCTGCATCTCCCGGATCATGAACAGCAGCAGCTTCTCGGCGCCCGTCACGAATTCCGGACTGCATAGATGAGAGAACACGAAGATGCTTGGTTTGGTCGCGCGCATGGCTTCATACCCCCTCCGATAACGGGGTATGTTCACCTCCTTACAATATATTGATAGGGCATCCGGACTGGCACGACAGATGAACCCTATCCGTTCGTCCAAATTTATCCGAACAGCATGCCCAGCATCGCTTGAAGTCGATGGGCATACGTATGCTCGCGCATCGTGCGCAGAAGGGCCCGCTGCGCGATTGCCCTGCGTTCTTCCTCGTGGGTTAAGTAATAGTCGAGCTTAGCCACTAGCTCCTCTGCCGAAGCATAGGTTACGATCTCCAGTCCCGGTGTGTAATAGGCGGCCAGATCCTCGCGAACGTCGGTCAATTGCAGCGTGGCGCACGCCGCAATCTCGAACGTGCGAGGGTTCGGCGATGCCGCCCCGATCCCCAGGCTGTTATTGTTGAACGTGCTGTCGTCAGTAGCGCGATGCATGTTGATGACGATGCGCGCTCCGCTGTAGGTCTCCGCCGTCTCGGCCGGCTCCATCCATTTGCCCAGCTCGATTCGGGACGCCAACTGCTTATAGCCCTGCAGACGCTCCCACCAGATGCCGGATAGATGGAAGTCCTTCCCCGCCAGATACCCCGCAATCTGATCGAACACCGCCACCCGATTCCAATAAGCCGAACCGACGAAGCTGATTTCCCTTCGCTTGCCCGGCGACGCGTGCATAGGACGATAATGATTCGGGTAGACGCCTAGCGGCAGATGATAGACGCGCGGACAGCCTAGCTGCTGATAGAATTCGACGCAGCGGCGCTCAAGCGTGAACACGTCGTCGTAATGGGTGGCGAGGGATGCGGTAATGTCCGTGTAGTAGGGGTCGTCCGTGATCCAGATCGCGATGCGGATCCCGAGCGCTCGAATGGCATCTGCCTGCGACGGGTCAAAATGGATGCCGTCCAGCACCAGCACGACGTCCGGCCGTAATTCGGCTGCGAACTGAACGACGTTCCCCCTCGGATCAGCAACCGATATCCGAGCGACGAGCGTGCCCAATGTGGCCGCGATTGCTTCGTCCAGCGGCGAATACGGGTAGCCTTTGCCTGTCGGCACATACATGACGTGTACCGGTCGAACCGGCGGCTGTCCCGAATCGGCCAGCCGAATCGTCCGTTCGCTCTGGCCCAGCCAATAGCCGTTATTCCATCCGTCGCGGAAGCCGTCTTCCTTGCCGCGCTGCAGAGCCCGCAGCTCGAGTCCCCCGCGTCCGGGCTTATTGCGATGCCGCGATGAGCGCTTCACGCACTTCACTCCTCTCCGTTCGTGCTAACCTCCGATTAACCAAGTCCGATCAGCTGCAGCAGCCTGTCGACCCGAGCAGGGTACGTATGCTCGCGCAGCGTCCGCGCCAGCCCCCGCATGGCAATCCGGTTACGGGAGGCATCGTCGGCCAGGTAACGCCTGATCTGCCCGATCAGCTCCGCGGGATCGCCGAATGTCTCAATCTCGGCACCCGGCACATAGTAGCGCTCAAGATCCTCGCGTCTGTCCGTCAGTTGAAAAGCGCCGCAGCCCGCAATCTCGAACGTGCGCGGATTCACCGATCGGCCTGGCAGATTGAACGCGTTATTGTTATCCGAGCCGGCCTCCGGCGTCCGATGAATATTCACCACGATCTTCGCGCCGTTATAATGAAGCACGGATTCGTCGACCGGCAGCCACCCGTGCCTGATGCAGCGCTCGAGCAGCCGATAGTTCGTCAGCCGCTCCCATAGGCCGCCCGCGATGAACACGCGGATCCCTGCCAGCTCGCGCGCGATGGCGTCGAAGGTCTCGACCCGGTTCCAGAACGCCTGCCCGATGAAGCAGACGTCACTGCGATAATCCGCCGGCGGCCGAATCGGCCTGAATCGCGCCGTATCCGCGGCGAACGGCAGATGGTACACGTTCGCGCAGCCAAGCGAGCGATACAGGTCGAGCGTGCTCAGCTCATGCGTCAGAATCGTATCGTAATGCGGGGCGACATGGACGGTGTCGCCGGTCACGTACGGATCGTCCGCGAACCAGATCGCCGTGCGGATGCCGGCGGCACGGATCGCGTCCGCTTGTTGCAGATGGTCCGGCGGGAATACGTGCAGGCCGTTCAGGACGAGCACGAGATCTGGGCGGATTAACGCCGCCTGCTCCGCCATTCGGGCAGGCTCGCCTACGTGCAGCTCTGCCACGGACTGCCGCAGGCCGTCCGCAATGCCGTCATCGATCGCCTCGAAGCCCTGCGGAATATAGAGCACGCGCAACGGCCGTTTCGCGACGGCTGTCGCCGGCAGCGGCACAGCCTCCGCAATCGCGCGGCAGGCGCCGTCCCGCCATCCGTCTTGCCAGCCCTCGCGCATGCCGGCTGCCTGACCTTCCGCATGTCTGCGGAGAGCGAGCCGATGCCCGCGGTTCTTTAGCGTTCTCATGGTGATGCACCGCCTTGTCGGGTACTTCTTCATACATATGCCGTTAAGGTCACATGCTCATGGTCACTTGTCCGTTATCCGGCATAAACGGGCTTTTGCATGTCCGCTCCAGCCGCTCACGGCTCGTCTCCCGTAGGCTTCGCGCTGCCGCATCGCCCGAGCAGGGAAACGCCAATAGGCCTCTGGGACTCGACATATCGAGTCCAGAGGCCGCCTATTCCATCTAATATTCAGGGCTGCTGCTCGTAAGCGATCTGATGCCCGTCCTCGAAGCCTTTGGCGAAGCCGGAATTGTAGCCTTCGTTATAGGCTTGGTTGTACCCGGTCTGGTAAGCTGCCGTCCCCGGGCTCTCCCGTCTCCGTCTTCGACGCAGCGACCGGCTGCGGGTACCGGACGGCCGTGTACGCCGTCTTCCGCTCCGTGATGCGCCGCGCCGTTTGCCGGTTCTGCCCGCCTTGCCTGCTCCTGTCTTTAAGGTGCCGCGCCGCAGCCGCGCCTTGCTGGACACGCGCCGCTTGCCCGAGGCTGACTTGGTTCGCCGTCTCGCTCTCACTCGCTCTCCCTCCCCGTTCGTCCATTCGCAAGCATGCTTGGCTGATTGAGGCCATCCGCAAGCCATGGCCGTCCCGGCTGACCCGACCTTCGCTCGCAGAGCCGCGTCCCGACGACCGCCTCAGTCAAGGACTGCTGCAGATTCGTTAACAATCGAATGTTCTCCGCAGCAGCCCGCGAGTCGAGCGGCGACATATGCGAGAGGTCCGCCAGACTGTCCAGCATCCTCGCGATCGCCCGCTGGCTCTGCGCGACAGCCGCGACGAGCTCCAGCTTGACCTGTCGTTCCGTCCCCATGGCGTTCATGGCTACTGGTCACCGAGCTCGAACGTACCGCCGAACATGCCGCCTCCGAGCCCGCCGCCAGACTCTTCCGTCGTTCCCAGCGCAGCCTTCAACACCCCGGTCAAGCCTGCCCCTAGCTTCGTCAGCCCTTCCAGCGTCTCGATGACATGGTCATGCACTTGAATCGAACCTTTCAGCTGGCCTTGGTGATCGACGAACGCATCGGTCGAGACATGATTGACAAGCCAGCTGCGCATTTTCTCCGCCTCGACTGCTTTCGCTTCCAGGATCATCGCCACATTCCACTGCATCCTGGCGGTTGCATCCAGCATCCGCACATAAGCTCTCTCCCGATCCATACCGTCCCCCCTTCCCGTCAATACAAGTCCTTATTCTTCGCTCTCGCCGCCGCCCATCTCTTTGACAACCGTCGTCAAGTGGTCTGCCAGCGTCTCCTGCAGCTCCGCAATGCCGTTTAAGTAGGCGACAAGATTTTTGCCGACGGCTTGCGCACCGTCGAGCAGACCGTCGAAGCCGCCCAAGTCCGGATGCTGGTCCGGCATGGCATGGACAATCTGCGCCATGCGCACGGCTACGTGACGCTCGGCCTCCAGAATGCGCGCCAATTGCTGATGCGACATCGATAGATGCTCAACCACCTCGTCGATTAACTGCTGCATGCCCGAATGTCCCTCCTATCTCATCTGTATACAGCATATGCATGGCGACGCCTCATGCTACTGCCCGACGCTGCCTACGTTACAGCTCCTGCCCCAGCCGAATCGGCGCAATAATCGGCAATCCTTCTTCGCAGCGCGCTAGCTGTTCCGCCGTCAGCTGCATGACAGGCTTCGCCGTCAAGCCCCAAGCCTCGGCCGCGGCAGGCGAAGCCAGAGGTCGCATGATGCCCGCTTCGAGATAGACCAGCCTGCCCTCCGGCGTATAAGCCAGGGTGCCCGAATCCTGCTGCGGCTCCATACTGGTCCGATGCCAAGCGGCAGCAGCGTCTTCGCCCGTTATCTCGGAGCCGATCCGCCAGCGGCGAATATCGATCTGCGACAGCCGCACGATCGGGACGCCGACCTCCCCCGAGATCGGCCGGCGTTCGCCATCCGCGATCCAATAAGCGGTATCGCCGATGCCCTTGACGATGACGAACTGCGGGTAGAAGCCCGACTCGCTGGCCGCCGTCATCAGTTCCTCGGCCTCCATCCCCGCCGCGTGCTGGATAACCCCTGGCTGCCGGAGCCTTGCAGCCTGCTTGACTTGATGAATGAGCGCATGCGGGTTGCCCCATTTCTCGCTGTAGTAACGTTCATTCCCTTCGTGAACCTCCTGTTGCTGCTCTCCTAGCGAGCGCATGCTGACGCTGCCGTAATGATGGATGAACGCGTCCCTTGCGATCACGAGCCGATACCCCTGCAGCCTGACGCGGATATTATAGTCGTCATCCTCGAAGTTGCCGATCCGATAGCCTTCGTCCAGATACCCGGTCCTCTCCCACAATTCCCTGCGGAACAGCAGGCAGAAGCCCACCAGCCGATCCGTCGCCATCCAACCGGCCGGATTCGAGACGTTATGCGCGCTTGCGAAGGCATGCATCTCTTGCGTGGACTGATACGGAACGTCGATCTGCTGAGGCCCTCCGATATAGTTCGTGACAGGACCGACCATGCCGATCTGCTCATCGCTGCTTAAGCAGCGCAGCATGTTGTCCAGCCATCTCTCCGTCACGAGCGTATCATTGTTCAGCAGGACGACCGTGCTCCCCTTGGCCATCATGAGGCCGCGATTCACCGCTCCAGCGAACCCCAGATTGGATGCCAGAATCCGATACCGAACCGCGCCGCGAATGCTCTCCAGATATTCGGCCGTGCCGTCCGTCGACGCGTTGTCGATGACGATGATTTCATAGGGAGGCCCCGTATGGTCCGCGATACTGTTCAAGCATTGCTTGAGATATTCGACCTGATTGTAAGTCGGAATAATGATGCTCGTACCTTCGAAGACGGTGCCGTAGCTGTCATACCCGGCCGCAGCGCCTTGTTGATAGCCGTCCTTATAGCCGGATGCATAACGCTCGCGATAGGTGGGACTGCGGCGAGACTGCGGCTTGCGCCGCTCCCTGCGCTTGCCTGGACGACGAATGACGCCTGCAGCTTTCATGCGATTCACCTCCGTTCATATGATCAGACGCCATGCGGGAAGTCTACAGCAGTACCTGCCCCTTCACGATCTGATCCGCCATATGGCCAAAATCAAGTGCCACCTTCCCCATTTCCGTCGCAATGCGCACGGCGATCACGACGGCCGGGATACCGGCCGAGACAAGGGCAATGTCGAATTCGCAAGCACGCGCTTCCTCGACTGCGCGGTCGATGTCGCCGAAGCCTTGGATCGGGGTGATGACGCCGGTTACGTGCAAGCCCATGGCACGCAGCTTCTCGGCCATGCCGTACGCTTCATTGCCGATCGCAAGAATCCGCCTGCCTTCCAGCAGCCGCCTTAACAATCCTGCTTGATACAAGCTGTAATTAATGGTCGAATCCGTCACACGGATCGAACGGATATCGATGCCGTGACTGTTCAACGCCGGAATCAGGAGCGGCTGGTAGAACGGTCTCCGCGATGTCGGAACGCCTACCATGTTCGCATGCCGCACCGCTTCGGCCAGCCGGTCACGAGCGGCATGATCAGGCACGTCGATACCGGCATAGGATAAGAATGGCGCTTCCCGCTGAATCGCGGCGGCATCGAGCACGAGATCATGCGCGAGCGCCAGCAGCTCGCCGTCGCCTAGGCGGACGACGGCATAGGGCTGACCCTGCTGAAGGGCTGCCTCCAGCTCCTGCCAGACCGTCCCGACGTCCACGATCGGGATAAGTGTCGAGCGCAGCGCCTCGACGCCTAAGGCGATCGCATGACGCAGTTCGACGCCTGCAAGCAGCAGGCCGGGCGGCGCTGCCTGCTCCAGCAAATATTCCCCGCCCTCATAGCGTCCATCGTTCAGCCCGCGCGCATAGGCTTCTGCTGCCTGCTGCTCCGTGCTCCCGTTCGGCTCGCGCACCGGTAACGGCTGCTGCGGATGACCGGTGCGGCGGTGCTGACGCCTGCGACTAAGCGGACGGCCTAGCCGATTCCTGCGCTTCGGCTTCAGCTTCGATTTCGGCTTCGTCTTCAACCCTGCACCCGTTCGGCTCGCGCCAGCTTCCTTGCGGCGTTGCTTACGCATTCGCGGCTTCAGCTGCGATGGAGTCGGCACAGCCACTGGCACTGTCTTCGCAGCGCTTGCCTGCGGCATCATCGTCGGCCTCCCCGCACGAGCTGGGCTGCCTCATGCAGCGAATCGAACGTTCCGGCATCCGTCCACCAGCCGGACAGCAGGCGATGCGACAATTCGCCGGAAGCCGCATAGGCGTTATTGACATCCGTAATTTCCAGCTCGCCGCGTGCCGAAGGACGGATGTCCTGAATGCGGCTGAACACGTCCGAGCTGTACATATAGATGCCTGTGACGCACAGGTCGCACGCCGGCTTCGCGGGCTTCTCCTCGATCCGAACGATCCGGCCGCCGGATGCATCGAAGACAGGCACGCCGTAGCGCTTCGGATCTTCCACCTGCTTGAGCAGCACCAGCGCGCCTGAGGCTTGCTGCCGGAATGCCTCCAGATGCGGACGAAGCGATTCCTCATACAGGTTATCCCCTAACTGCACGACGAACTTATCGTCCGTGCCGATGAACGGCTCGGCCAGCGCCAGCGCCTGCGCAATGCCGCCGGCTTCCTCCTGAATCCGGTAAGTGAGCGACACGTCCTCGTCCTTGCCGCTGCCCAGGTACGACGTGAACCAGCCGGCAGAGGAGCGTCCGGTGACCAGCAGAATATCGGTGATGCCTGCCTGCTTCAGCTTGTCGATCGCATGAGCGATCATGGGACGGTCGCCCACAGGCAGCAGATGCTTGTTGATCAGATTCGTGAGCGGTCGCAGCCGTGTGCCGGTTCCGCCTGCCAATAGAACAGCCTTCACTTGCGATTCCTCCTCACTCGTTATCGATATACCACGCAGGATCGACGTTCCATTTCTCGATGAACAGCTGCCGGTTGCGCTGAATCAGCGACTCGAGCTCATCTGCCCGGCCTAGCTTGAAGCTGGCGCTGCCTGCATGGTAAATGTAGACATCCCGGCATATGCGAAGGCCGAAGCCGAGCATCCTGGCACGGAGGCAATAGTCGTCGTCCTCGTAATGTCCCGGGGAGAACCGCTCATCCAGCTCGCCCGCGCGTTCATAGACCGAACGCCGCATGAGCAGGCAGAAACCGATGATTCGCAGTGCCGGCACCCACTTCGCCGGATCGGATCGATTGAGCTCCGCCGCGATATGCTGGAACTCGGCAAGATCCGCGAAAGGGTAGACGACCTGCTGGCTGCCGCTCGCATAGTTCGTAGTCGGACCGACGATGCCCACTTCTGGCGTGCTGTAGAGCGCGATCAGCAGGTTCCGCAGCCAATCGCGCGTGACGATCGTATCGTTGTTCAGCAAGAGCAGCTGCTCGCCGGCGGCCATGCGCATGCCGCGGTTGCACGCGGCCGGGAATCCTTGGCTAACCGCCAGCCGCACGAACGGGATCCGCTCGGCCATGCACCACTCTGGCGTGCCGTCGGTCGATCTATCATCTGCCACGATAATCTCGTAAGGCGTCTCCGCAGCGTTCGTATATTGCTTGATCGAAGCGATGCATGCGCGAAGAAGCCCTAGTCCGTTCTTCGTCGGAATAATGATGCTCGTCATGCCGTAACTCATGGGACACCTCCCAGCATATCGCGGCGTCTCACGGCATCGACCAGGCATAACCGCTTGCCGCTCCTGTCCTGCGCCTCTCGAAGCGCTTCGTAATAATCGCCGATTCGCTGGATCGTGACCGGGTTATCCGGCCCTTCCGCCAGCTCGCGCAGCTTGTCGCGATTCATGACCGGCACGCCTGGGCATAGGACGACCTTCATGCCGCCGCTGATTGCCGCAGCATGCGCCCTTGGCGGATTCGCCAGCTTCCGGATGCCGACGGCATCCAGCGCCCGACGCGATATCGCATATGGCACCTCGGCCATCGTTGCCGCTCCCAGATCCGCTCTCCCCAAGCTGCGGTTCAAGAAGGACTGAATCCTGGATACGTTATCCCATTCGCTGAAGCGGCCGAGGGCAGACGTCCTGTCGCACAAGGCGATATCCGCTCCGCGCTGGACGGCCGCGAGGAACTTCGCCAGCTTATGCGACTCGATCGGCTCGTCGCCGCTGACGAACAACAGCATGTCTGCGCGCGTCATTGCGGCGCCGATGGCGCGGCCGACCTCAGCATCGAGCGGCTCCGGATGGTACACAACCGTTACGTTAGGCAAGCCGCTCACGGTGTGGTAGCCGCTGTCGCTGCCGCCGCTTACGACCGCAATGATCTCCTGCAGCGGCAGCGATTCGAGCTCTCGCATCACCGCTCCGGCCGCATGCCCGCCATGCGATACCGTTACGATAGCCGCGCTCAGCTTGACCGGAAGTATCGCAGCCCGGGCCGCTCTCTGATGCTTCCGCCTGCTCCGGGATCGGCGTGATTGGCCGGCAGAAGCCTTGACCTGTCTTCTACGATTGCCAGCGCCTCTGGAACGAGGCCGTTTACGCTTCGCTCGCACCCCCGCTTCACCTCACAATCTCGCGTTGTCGCTGCAAGTCCTCGCAGCCGCCTCTTATGCCATGCCGAGCGGTGAGCCAATCCACCGCCTCCAGATGGTCGCCTACGATCAGCGGTTCAATCGACTGCTTCCGCTCGCGTCTCCTTCTCGGAGGGTTCAAGGCGCCTACCGGCACATAGTGCACGGTGCGCACGTCAAGCCCCATGCTCACCGCCATCGCGTGCGAGAGCGGCGGCACGGCAAGCGCCTCTGCACCGATCGTCTCGATTGCGCGCCTGCTGAGCGCATGCGGCACCGCCGTCATCGAAGCGCCTCCGAGGTCATAGCGGCGGAGCAGCGCATTCAGCGCGAATTTGGCCAACACGACGCCATGGACCTGCGCCGTCCCGATCGGACCGTCGTAATCGTTCAGCGCGACATCCGCGCCGCCCGATTCGATCGCGCTTACGAAGGGACGCAGTTCCCTGGCACGAATGACCATATCGCCGTCAATGAACAGCAGCACGTTGCCGCGTGCCCGCTGCGCGCCGATGCTTCGTCCGACATCATGACCGAGCGGATCGGGATAAGAATAGACGCGCGCGCCTTCGCGCGCGGCGATCTCCGCCGATCCGTCCTTCGAGCCGTTCGCGACGACGATTACCTCGGTCCGGGGATGCACTTGCAACGCTTCGCGTATGACGGCAGCCAGCCGCCGCCGTTCATTCATCACCGGGATGATCACCGATACGACCGGTTCGCCGTCCTGCGGATCGCGCCATCGCGGCGGCGGTATCCTGTCCGCTTGGATCGGCGACTCGCGGCGAGCCGTTCGCCGCGTCCGCAGCTTCCCGCGTTCCGTTCGCCGGACGTTATCGCCGTACGTCCGCTTTGCTCGCTTCCCTGCCCGCTTGGCCAACGCTTTGCCACCCAATTTGCCCGATCTGTTGCCCTTCTGTTTCCTGCGACCCGTCCGAACCGAGCTGCTGCCTCGCCTCGCTGCAGCAGCCGTCCGCAGCGAGCGCGATGTCACGAGTCTTCCCGTCGGCATGCTAGAGCCTCCTTAAGCGGTATGTTCGGAGCCGACCGGCGAGGAACGGCCTCCATTCGAGCTGGGCATATCCATCGCAAGGCTTCCGCCCCGCCGCCAATCGGCCTGTTCCTACCCATTGTATGTACCGGAGACGAGCGCGTAACGGCATTTGTACAGCTACCCCCGGATTCGCCGCCTACGGCAAAAAGCCGCCGGATATGCAGATTCTCTGCACATCCGGCGGCTATCGCTTGCCTACTAGGCCCGCGTGCCTGCCGCAATCCAATTGACCGTCCCGCTCGGCGCGGGTCCGATCCGATGGCGGGTGACGGCAATAACGGCGAAGTCAGGCGTCTTCAGCTTGAGCGAAGCATAGCAGACCGCTTGATCCGTGGTGACCGTCATGACGTACCGATCGTCGGCGAATGCCTCACTGAACGGCACGATGACCTCTGTCTGCTCTTCCAAGCTAGCGAACGTGAATTCCGCGAGCCCGAATTGCTGCAGCACGGTGCCCGTTCCTTCCGGCGCGGTCACCGGCACGAACGACAATTTCGTCGCGGGCAAGGCATAATCCTGAATATGGCGCTCGTTGATCGCTTCGCTGCGAATCGCGTCTGCACCGACGGCGTCTGGCGCAAGATGGAATGCCTGCACCGCTCCCCTGTCCAGCTTGGCAGCCGTGACCGCGCGCTCAGCCAACTGATCCTTGCCGATGGCCCCCTCCGGGATCGGCCGCTCGGCCAGCAGGCCGGGGGCCAGCTTCTCGCGCGTGACGATGCCGTTCGCGAGATGCTCGCTGTTCACGGCACCGATACTCAGGTGCGCGCCTCTCACCGAGCCTTCGCTCAGATGGCTGCCGTCGATTGCGCCCGCCGCGATTTTGTCGCTCGTCACCGCGCGTGCGCCAAGCTTCTCCGTCGCAATCGAGCCGTCGAGCAGATGCTCCCCCGTAACGGACCAGCCTGCCAACTTCTCGGATGTCACGCTGCCGTCGGCAAGCTTGTCGCGGCTAATGCTGCCGTTCGCGAGATGCTCCTCATTCACGGCCGCAACGCTCAGGTGAGCGCCTCTCACCGAGCCTTCGCCCAGATGGCTGCCGTCTACGGCGCCGGCGGCGATTTTGTCGCCGGTCACGACGCGCTCGCCCAGCTTCTCGCTCGTTACCGACCGGGCGAGCAGATGCTCGCTTAGGATCGACGACCAGGCAATCTTATCCGCAGTCACGCTTCGTTCCGCGAGCTTATGCTTCGTAACGCTGCCGTCCGCCAACTTCTCGCCCGTCACGCTGCCGTCGGCAAGTTGCTCCGTATCGACCGAATCGTTCGTCAGATGCGCGCCGCTGACCGCCCCTTCCGCAAGAACGCGGCCGTCCACCGCGCCGTCGGCGAGATGTCCGTTCCCTACCGCTTCCTTGCAGATCGCTGCCGAGGTAACGGCAGAAGGCTGCAGGTGTCTTCCCGATATCGCTTGCGGCGCAAGCTTCGCAGCCGTCACGCTGCCGTCCGCGAGCTTCTCCGTACTCACCGTGAAATCTGCAAGCTGCTGCTCGCCTACTGTCCCGGCTTCCAGCAATCCGCCGCTTAGAATCCCGGTCGCCAGATGACGCGCGCTGACGATGCCTTCCGCTAGATGCGAGCCGTCGATTGCGCCTGGTACAATATGGACGCCCGATACGGCTCGTGCCGAGAGCAGCTCCGAGGTAATCGCAGACGACGCGATATGCCGCCCTGTAACAGCCTGATTCGCAAGATGCGCGGATTGGACCGAGAGGTCCGCAAGCTTATCGCCCGTCACCGCGCCGTCTGCAATATGCGGGCTGTCTACGGAGCCCGGGGCGAATTTGTCGCTGGTTACCGCCCCATCGGCAATCAATTCGTTCGTAATCGCCTCCGGCCGGAGATGCCGTCCTTCGATCGAGCGTGAAGCAATGATGCCGCCTGTCACCGCGCCTTCCGCCAGCTTATCTTGCGTCACGGCTCCTTGCGCGATATGGCGCCCTTCGACTGCGTCATCGGCGATTTTCTCGGCCGTTATCGAGGCGTCTCCGATTGCGGATCCGGTCACCGACAGCGGGATCAGATGGCTGCCCGTAACCGATCGCGGCGCGATTTTCCCGATCGTGACAGCGCCGTCCGCCAGCTTCGATTCCACGACCGAACCGTCAGCGAGCTGCTTCGCCGCGATGCTGCCCTCGAGCAGCTTATCGCCGCTCACCGAGGAGGAGCGAAGCTTGGAGCCCGTAATCGAATTGTCCGCGAGCCGGTCCGAACCGAGCACGTCTTCGGCCAGATGCGCTGCCGTAATCGACCCTTTCTTGACATGGAACCCTTGAATGGTCTCGGGCTTCACGTGCTTGCCGGATATAATCTCCAGCGCCAGATGCTCCGTTAGCACGGCTTGCGCGGCAAGCTTAGCAGACGTGACCGCGGCATCCTGCAATTGCTGCGTGCCGGCGCTGTTCGGTGCCAGATGCCTGGCTTCCACGGCGGCATCCTGCAGCTGCCCGCTGCCGACCGAATCGCTCGCAAGGTGCTCGCTTTCGATAATCCCGCTCGCAAGATGGCGGCTCTCGACGGCTCTGTCTCGAATCATGCCGCTGTCGATCGCGTTCGGCTGAACGTGCTCGAACCCGATGGACTGCGGGGCCAGCTTCTCGTTCGTGACCGAGCCTGCAGACAGATGCAGCTCGCGCACGGCGCCAGCGGCCAGATGAATGCCCAGCACCGAGCCGTCGCACAGATGGCGGCTCTCGATCGATTCGTCTGCCAGTTGCAGCGGACCGACCGCGCCGATTGCCAGCTCTTCGCTGCCCACTGCGCCCTTCACGATGTGCTGCGGCCCGACGCTGCCAGGCGCGAGCAGCACGCCGTCGATGATGGCGGCCTCCAGTTGTTCGGCCGTCACGGCGCCAGGTGCCAGATGTTCGGACGTCACCGCTCTCGGCTGCAGATGCTCCCCGCTGACCGACTGTAATGCCAGCTTGTTGGAGGAGACGCTTCCGTCGGCAAGCTTGGCTGCCGTGACCGCATTGTCGGTCAGCTTGTCGGTCGAGACGCATTCCGGCGACAGCTTAAGCGCATGCACCACATGATCGGCAAGATGATGCGAATAGACCGTTCCCGCTGCCAGATGGCGGTCATTGACCGCGCCTTGCGCCAGCTTGCTGCCGGTAATGCCGCCTTCCGCGATGTGCTCGGTCTGGACGGCATTGCGCGCGATATGGACAGATTGCACGGCTTCCGTCTGCAGATGCTTCCCGGCTACCGCTTCGCTTGCGATGGCATCCGCAGTCACGACCGCATCCGTCAGATGGTAGGCCCGGAGCGCGCCCGGCGCCAGCTTATCGAACGTAACCGCTTGATCGGCCAGATGGCGCGTCTCTACCGATCCGTTCGACAGATGGACGGATCGGACGCTGTTCTCCGCGATTTTGTCGGCATCGACCGCGCCTTCGGCAATCTGCGCCATGCCGACGGAGCCGATCGAGATATGCTCCTCGTTCACGGACAACGGCGCCAGCTTGTCGCCGTCGACGGCTCCTTTCGCGATATGCCGCTGGTCGATCGCTTGGCTTGCGATATGCTTGCCTTCGACTGCCAGATCAGCCAGCGTCCGGCTGCCGACCGACTTATCCGCCAGCTTATCAGCCGTGACCGCATGCCTCCCTAAGTGTCTCGCAACAATGGCGTCGTCGGCTATCTTGCCGCCGGCCACGCTCAGGTCCGCGATCTTCGAAGACGTGACGGCGTGATCGACGAGCTTGATCGTGCCGACCGCTTGATCCGCCAGCTTGGAAGAGGTTACCGCCAGCTCGCCGAGCTGCTGCGTACCGATCTCACCGGCTCCGATGTGGCTTGCGGCTACTGCTCCTGCGCTGAGATGCGCGGCTTCTACCGCTCCGAGAGCCAAGTGCTCGGTTCGAACGCTTCCGGGCTGTAGTTCCCGGCTTCCGACCGATTCTGCTTGCAGATGCTCGGTCGATACGGCTCCCGGAGCGAGATGCTTTCCCTCAATAATGCCAAGCGCGACATGCTGGGACAATAACGCGCCATCCTTCAGATGAATCGAATCGACGGCACCTGCCTTCAGCTTCTCGCCGGTCACCGCCGCATCCCTCAGCTTGCTCGTCGTGACGGCAGCCTCGGCCAGCTTGGAATTGTCCACCGCTTCGTTCGCCAGCTTGTCGGCACGTACTGCCCCGCTGTACAGCTTCTCGGTCGTCACCGCTTGGTCTGCCAGCAGGTCAGCGGTGATGATCGCGTCTCGCAGATGTTCGGTCCCGATCGAACCGCGCGCGATTTTGTCCGCGGCGATCGTGCGATCCGATAACTTATCCGACGAGATGCTGTTGTCACGCAGCTTCTCGCCCCCAATCGAACGGTCCAGCAGGCTCGAACCGGATATCGCGTTCGGCGCGAGGTGCTCGGCCGTCACCGATTCAGGCGCAAGCTTGGAGGACACGACCGCACCGTCCGCCAGCTTGATGCTTGTCACGGCAAAATCTGCCACCGTATGCGTTACGACGCTGCCGGACTTCAGCCGCGATCCGTCGATCGCGCCCGGCGCCAGCTTCTCGTTCGTCACCGCTTCGTCTGCGAGATCATCCGAGTAGACGATCGGCGTCGGCTTCGCCGGCGAGCGTTTCTCCTCCAGCTTCTCCTGTCGTTCGGCCTGCGCAGCGAGTACCTCCTTCAGCTGCTGCTCCAGCGCATCCGCTTCTTCCCGCTGCGCGATTGCTGCCTGCTCGATCGTCTGTACGACCTGCTTGGCGGCTTGCTCCGTGCGCGGCTCAACGCTAGCCTTCTGATCCGCCTCTGCTTCCGCTGCAGGAGCCGAATGAAGAGCGACCGGTCGGTTCCGGCTTTTCCCCTCCTCCAGCCACTGCAGCTCAGACTGGTTGGGATTGTCGACATAAAAGAGCGGTTTACGCCCTTTTATGGGTCTGTTCCTCTTGTTCTTCGCCATAGCCCTCTCCTTCTTGCTCCATAGATTACTGCATCATATGCGTTTACCTATAGGCGGGTCACATGTTGAAGCAAGTTTGGTAATTGCTGCCAAGCATCGAGGGGCGTAAGGGCAGTGCGTGATAGTGGAGGTGAGCAAGTAGAGGGGCGAGGTGCGGCGGGGGGCTGGTGCGGGACGAGGCCGTGCGGGGCGAGGCCGTGCTGGACAGTACGGGGCGGGGTGCTGCGGTGGGATGTGCGGGGCGAGGCCGTGCGGGGCGAGGCCGTGCTGTACAGTGCGAGGCGAGGCCGTGCTGGACAGTGCGAGGCGGGGTGCTGCGGTGGGATGTGCTGCGGTACGCGCGGTGGGCTGGGTCAGGTGAGTTGCGGAGCAGCAGCGGGAGGAGCGCGGCTATGACGGGAGCGTCACCGCATGATGGATATCGTCTGCTCCCTGCCTGATTCCATCGGACGGAACACCGAGCACCTATCGCCAAGCCCTAGTCTATGGGCATTAGAGAAGCAATAGCGCTGTTAAGGTACGTGTGTGCGCTATTATAGGACCATATCGCTCTTCCTAACCCAATAGTGTATAAGATGCGCTAAATAGCGAATGAACGTTCGCTATTTAGCGCTCTCAACCATGTTGTGGCATCGAAATGAAGCGAAACCCCTCGAATTAGCGAACGTGTGTACGTTAACAGCGCAAATGTTTCGCTATTGCATGTTAGCCGTCTCCCCGCACACGTGCTCATCATGATTCGACTGTCTCAATCGCATGGACCAACCTCGATCCACCGCCAATGTTGCTTCAACCGTTCATGACTGGCGCTGCGATGCCCGACGACGCGCGATGCGCCGCGTGCAGCAGCGTACCGATGCCGCTGCCGGTCCGGAACGCATGCGCGATGGCAGCGTCCAGGTACGTCTTGGCACGGCGAATGGCGTCCGGCAGCGGCAATCCGTGCGCGCGCCCAGCAGCGATCGCGGCCGACAGCGTGCAGCCCGTGCCGTGCGTATGCGGCGTATCATGGAACGGCGAGCGGTAGAAGATCGGCTCGCGGGCCGCGGCTCCTGCCAGCACGTCCGTGCAGACGCCGCTGCCTGACGCGCCGCCGAGATGCCCGCCCTTCACCAGCACGTTCGCTGGACCGAGGCGAAGCAGCGCCCGCGCTGCTTCGGCCATGTCCGATTCGGTACGGATATCCACCTCATCCAAGCCGAGCAGGGCGCACGCCTCAGGGATATTCGGCGTAACGAGCTCGGCGAGCGGAAGGAGCCGCGATGCCAGCGTGTCGATCGCTTCCGCGAGCAAGAGCGGCGAGCCGCCCTTGGCCAGCATGACCGGATCGACGATGAGCCGTCGGATGCGATGTCGTTCGGCAGCCTCTGCAACGATCCGCGTAATTGCCGGCGAATAGAGCATGCCGGTCTTGACCGCGTCCGCGCCGATGTCGGCGAGCACCGCGTCGATCTGCTGGGCGACGGCTTCCTCCGGCACGGGGTACACGCCATGCACGCCGATGCTGTTCTGCGCTGTGATCGCTGTTATTGCCGACATGCCGAACACGCCGAGCTCCTGCATCGTCTTCAGGTCCGCCTGAATGCCGGCACCGCCGCCCGAATCGGAGCCTGCAATCGTCAGCGCGATCGGCGTCCTGCCCGTTAACGACGTACTCATTCTAATCCCCTCCCGTCATGGCCGCTGCTGCTGTCGAGCCGACAAGCGTGCCGCCGATGCCATTGCCGATACCGCTGCCGCTGCCGGCGAACCGCTCCGGCGCAAAAGCCGTCAATCGAACCGGCGCCGGGCGTCCGTCCAGCAGCGCCCCTACGGCTGCCGCCGTTGCCGGCGCGAGCAGAATGCCGTTGCGGTAATGGCCTGTCGCCAGCAGCACGTTCGCCAGCTCCGCCAGCCTGCCGATGAGCGGCATGCCGTCGCGCGTTGCCGGCCGCAGTCCGGCCCAGCGATGGATGAGCGGCAGATCCGCGAGCATCGGGAAGGCGCGCGGCCCCCAGCGCGCCAGTCTGCCGATGCCGCGCTCCGTCACCGCCGTGTCGAAGCCGGCCACGTCCTCGGACGCGCCGCATACGAGCGTGCCGTTGCCCTTCGCCGTCCAATACGCCTGCGACGACACGACGATATGCCAGACGGCGCCGACCGGGACCGGATAGGCGCAGATCTGTCCGCGAATCGGGTGGACGGGGATCGGCAGGCCGAACCATCGCTCGAAAGCGCCGCTCCACGCACCGGTGCAGACGATCAGCCGGTCTGCGGCGAAGCGCCCCTGACGCTCCGTCTCGACTTCCACTGACTCCGGAGCAGCGCTCACCTCGCGCGTGCCTCCGGTCATGCTCACGATCCGGACGCCTCGATTCAGGCAGGCACGCTCCAGCGCAGCCACCAACGCCGGCGCGTACACGTGGCTCTCATGGGGATACCGGACCGCGGCCCGGACATCATGCGACAGCATCGGCTCGAGCTTGCGAAGCGCCGCCGCGTCGACGATCTCGGCCGCCGCTCCGAAGCGGTTATGCCAGTCCACCCGCGTACGAAGCGGCTCGATATCCGCTTCGTGATACACAATGTTCAGGCTGCCCGACGGCAGCCATTCGATCTTCATGCCGGATGCTTCCTCGATCGCGGCCAGCCAACTCGGATACCGATGCAGACTGTCGAGGCTTAACCGGAAAAAATCGTCCGGCTGGTCCGGGTTCTCCGAGAACGGCGCCAGCATGCCCGCTGCCGCGCCCGATGCCTGCCCGCCCGGCTCGCCTGCTTCGAGCACCGTGACGCGATAGCCGCGTTCGGATGCCTCGAATGCGCACGCGAGCCCGATAATGCCGCCGCCGAGAATCAATACGGAATCAGCCATTGCTATCCCCCGGCGACATCGCTATCGGCGTCGGCGCTGGCAGCGGAAGCTCGGACACGCCATCGGCCGTGCTGCTCGCCGAAGCGTACCGCCGCTTCGGAATGCGGCCTGCGGCGCGCGACATGCGGCCGGCCTCCACGGCCAGCGCCATGCTTCTCGCCATCATGGCCGGATCGTTCGCCTTCGCGATCGGCGTATTCACCAGGATGCCCGACGCGCCTAGTTCCATCGCCAGCGCGGCATCTGCAGCCGATCCGAGCCCCGCATCCACGATAATCGGCACGGAAGCATCCTCTGCGATCCATTCCAGATTGTACGGATTCAGAATGCCCAGCCCTGTGCCGATCGGCGAGCCGCCCGGCATGACGGCAGCCGCGCCCGCTTCCTCCAGGCGCTTGCACAGGACCGGATCGTCGGACGTATACGGCAGAACGGTGAAACCGGCAGCGGCCAGCTCGGCTGTCGCCTTCAGCGTCTCGACCGGATCGGGCAGCAGCGTGCGCGGATGCGCGCTGATCTCGACTTTGATCCAGCTGCCCAAGCCAGCCGCGCGGGCCAGCTTCGCGATGCGCACCGCCTCCGCTGCATTCGACGCGCCGGACGTGTTCGGCAGGTAGGTCAGGCCGCGCCCCTCCAGATGCTGCAGCACCGCATCGTCGGCCGCTTCCTCTAGATTGACGCGGCGAATCGCGAACGTCACCACTTCCGCCCCGGATGCCTCCAGCGCATCCAGCAGCACCGCCGGACTCGGGAAGCGGCCGGTGCCGAGGAACAGCCGGCTCTTCATCACCTTGCCGCCGATGATCCATTTATTGCTCGACGTATCCTTCACCCTGTTCATCCCCCTCCTACAAAATGCACAAGCTCCACGACCGCGCCTTCGCGAAGCGGCGTGTCCTCCCAGGCCGATCGAGACACGATCTCCCCGTCCAGCTCAGCGACGATGCGCCGTCCCCCCAGCCCATAGGCCGCAACCAGCTCCGCCACATTGCGGGCCGCGACGCTCTCCGTTCGGCCGTTGATCCGCACCGTAATCGTCGGAACCGCAAGCCCGACTCCCCCGCCCTGCTTCAGCGCTTGCGCAGCCATCGTCGTCGCGGACAAGAGGCTTGCCGCGGCGATTCGCTCACGGAACGCCCATGCCGCGGCTCTCGGATCTTCGCTTCCGACGAGCGCTGCCACCGCGCATAGCCGGGTGGCGCCGGCAGCCAGCACCTCATCGGCATTGTCCAGCGTGATGCCGCCAATCGCCACCCATGGGATACGAATTTCGGCGGCAGCCTGCCGGACGTAAGCGGTCGTCACCGCCTGCCGACCTGGTTTCGTGCCCGTCGGGAACACCGGCCCGACGCCGATATAATCCGCTCCCGATGCCTGCGCAGCGCGCGCCTGTTCGATTGAATGCGTCGAGATGCCGACGATCGCGTCCGGCCCCAGCAGCGCCCTAGCCTCGGTAATCGACAGATCCTCCTGCCCGAGGTGCACGCCGTCCGCTTCGACAGCATGCGCGATGCCCGGGTAGTCGTTCACGATGAACGGCACGCCGTATCGGCTCGTCAGCTCGCGGAGCGCCTTCGCCTTCTCCAGCACCGCTGCCTTCGGCGACTTCTTGTCGCGCAGCTGCACGATATCCGCCCCGCCCGCAAGCGCCGCCTCCATGACGTCCAGCATGCTGCGTCCAGGGTGGTAGTCCTCGCCGGTGATGGCATACAGCTTGAATTCAAGCGGCTTACGCATGATGTACAATCGCCTCTCTTCCAATCAGATAGTGGATGCATGCTGCCCTTGCGCGCGCTGCATCGCTCGTGCCCTGTACGAGAACGCGCCCCTCCGGGAAAATAACGAGCCGCAGCCCGTCCGCCGTCCAAGCGCGAAGCAAGTACGGGTTGCGCTCCGTCCGGCAGCCCAGCGCCTGCAGCTGCTCCTCCAGCGTATCCGGCTCCAGCAGCGCCAGGCCTTCGGCGAGCGTCACCTGCACGCTGTCCCGACCGCAGAGCACCGCCGTGCCCCAACCGTCTTCTTGCTCCGCCGAACGCAGCGTACTGCCCTGAGCGGCAATGACGCCTGCCGCGCCGGCGCTGCCCGCGCCGCAGACGGCGCAGGAACGCACCGGCCGCGGCATGCGCGTCTCGCGCACCGCGAACGGCCACAGCTCCGCCGCCAGCCACGTCCCCCGCATCGCCTCGCGGGCGCCGACGAGCCATTGCATCGCTTCGCCGGCCTGAACCGCCGCGACCAGCTCGACGATCGGCGCGATAATGCCCGCCGTCTCGCAGGTCTCGCCCTCGGCGAGCTCGGACTCGCCGCCGACGGTGCAGCGCAGGCATGCCGTTGCACCCGGCACGAACGTCGCGCTCATGCCGCTCGCGCCCGTAACCCCTCCGTACACGTAGGGGATGCCTAGGCCGAAGCATGCATCGCTTAATGCCAGCCGCGCGGCGGCATTGTCCGTGCCGTCCAGCACGAGATCGGCGCCGCGCGCCAGCAGCGCTGCATTCCGCGCCGTCACATCGGTCACGTGCGGCTCTATGCGCACGCTCCCGTTCATCCGCCGCAGCTTCGCGGCGGCCGCCACCGCCTTCGGCAGCCCTTCTGCCGCGTCTGCCTCGTCGAACAATCCTTGCCGCTGCAGGTTGCTCGGCTCCACGTAGTCCCGGTCCGCCAACCGCACGACGCCGACGCCGGCACGCGTCATATGCTCGGCAAGCGCCGTTCCCAGCGCGCCCGAACCGACGATCAGCACCGTCGCCGCTGCCAGTCGCCGCTGCCCCGCCTCGCCGATCGGCGCGAAGCGCATCTGCCGATCGTAGCGTTCGAGGCTCCGATCAGACATAGACGCGGCCTCCTGCGGCCTTGAACGATTCCGACTGCTCCTTCATGCCGGCCTCGATCGCCTCCTCCGTCTCGAGTCCGTTCCGCGCCGCATAGTCGCGAATGTCCTGCGTGATGCGCATGCTGCAGAACTTCGGGCCGCACATCGAGCAGAAGTGCGCCGACTTCGCCGCTTCCGCCGGAAGCGTCTCGTCGTGGTACGACATCGCCCGCTCCGGATCGAGCGACAGATGGAATTGGTCGCGCCAACGGAACTCGAAGCGCGCCTTGGACAAGGCATCGTCGCGCAGCCTTGCGCGCGGATGCCCCTTCGCCAGATCCGCCGCGTGCGCCGCGATCTTGTAGGCGATGACGCCGTCCTTCACGTCCTCCTTGTTCGGCAGCCCGAGATGCTCCTTCGGCGTTACGTAGCAGAGCATCGCCGTGCCGAACCAGCCGATCATCGCCGCGCCGATCGCCGACGTAATATGGTCGTAGCCTGGCGCGATATCGGTCGTCAGCGGGCCGAGCGTGTAGAACGGCGCTTCCTGACACACCTCCATCTGCCGGTCGACGTTTTCCTTAATCAGGTGCATCGGGACATGGCCCGGCCCTTCAATCATGACCTGCACGTCATGCTTCCACGCGATCTTCGTCAGCTCGCCCAGCGTATCGAGCTCGGCGAACTGCGCTTCGTCATTCGCATCCGCGATCGATCCCGGGCGCAGGCCGTCGCCGAGCGAGAACGTGATGTCATACGCCTTCATGATTTCGCAGATTTCCTCGAAGTGCGTGTACAGGAAGTTCTCCTTGTGATGCGCGAGGCACCAGGCCGCCATGATCGAGCCGCCGCGCGACACGATGCCGGTCACGCGCTTGGCCGTCATCGGCACGTAGCGCAGCAGCACGCCCGCATGGATCGTGAAGTAATCGACGCCCTGCTCGGCCTGCTCGATCAGCGTGTCGCGAAACACTTCCCAGCTCAGGTCCTCGGCTACACCGTTTACTTTTTCAAGCGCTTGATAGATCGGCACCGTGCCTACGGGAACAGGCGAATTGCGCACGATCCACTCGCGCGTCGTATGAATGTTGCGGCCGGTGGACAGGTCCATAATCGTGTCGGCGCCCCAGCGGGTCGCCCACGTCATCTTCTCTACCTCTTCATCGATGGACGACGCGACGGCGGAATTGCCGATATTCGCGTTGATCTTCACGTGAAAATGCCGGCCGATAATCATCGGTTCGCATTCCGGATGGTTAATGTTCGCCGGAATGACCGCGCGGCCTGCCGCGACCTCTGACCGTACGAATTCGGGGTCCATGCCTTCGCGCAGCGCGATAAATTCCATCTCCGGCGTGACGATTCCCTTGCGCGCGTAATGCAGCTGCGTCACGTTCCGGCCTGCGGAGGCGCGAAGCGGCTTGCGGCGATGCCCCGGGAACTGCTCGGCCCCCTGCTCCTCGGCCTTCGACTCCGAGCGGAAGCCGTTATCCTCCGGCTTCACGGTCCGGCCCTCGTAGCTCTCCGAATCCGCGCGTTCGGCAATCCAGCCTGCCCGCAGCGCAGGCAGCCCTTGACGAATATCCGCTATGTATTCCGGGTCCGTATACGGTCCGCTCGGGTCGTACACGAGCACCGGCTCGTTCGGCACCTCTACGCCTTGGATGGTGCTCGGCTCGAGTGCGATTTCGCGCATGGGGACGCGCAGGTCGGGCCTTCCGCCCTGTACGTATATTTTCCGGCTGCCGGGCAAATTGGTGTTCATGATCGTCATGAATAAAAAACCTCCTATGAATTCGATTGCGAATTCACTAGGAGGCCTGATAGACGGGCAGGTTGGCGGGCGATGACCGGATCAAGCACGCTGGCTGAAGCGACGCTTGGTCGCCTGGCTGCAGCGGTGCTGGCTAGCTTGCGGCTAGCGCTGCTCCCCTGCGTAATGGCAGGTTGCAGCATTCCGGTTGTCGCACCGCTGTCATCGCCGCAGCGCAGCAAAAAGCCGCTTCGGCGAGGAAGCGGCGGAATAACGTTCGAAGCAAGCGGCGCAGGCGGCTGTCGGACCGATGGATGCGATGAGCAGGCAACCTGCTTACGAATCCGGGCACCGACCGCTTGAAGGCGGCAGCTTCTAGCTTATTCCCACTTTCCTACGCTGGCATAACCCAGATCAGGTTCGAAGGGACCAAGGCAATCTGCCTTATCTCAGCCCGTGAAGGCGCCCCTAGTGGATTCAGCTATGACTATAACCCCGGGTGGAACATCCTGTCAACCCTCTTCCTCCACTGGGAACGGTCAGACAAGCGTGCGGCGGACGCCATGGCATGCAATAACGAAGCTTATGCGCTGCTAACGTATACAGATGCGCTAATCCAAGGCTTCGCCCCATTTAGACCGGGATAATACCATATATTCGCTAATTTGCGAACCGTCATGCGCTAATTTGCGCATTCTATTCGCTATTGGGTTAGGAAGGGCGATAGGGTCTGAAAATAGCGCATACATATCCCTTAACAGCGCAATTGCTTCGCTAATGGCATGTCGACCTAGAGCTAGGCACTCGACGCTCGGCGACCCGCCTCTTCCCCATCCGATTGCCGAACTATCCAGGCTCCTCCCCCGCCACCCGCTCCCTCTCAGTCCCCCTGCTCGAACACCCGCATCCAAGCTTCAGCCGAACGATGCCACGTGAAGCGCTCCTCTACCCGGGATCTGCTGGCTATGCCCATGCGAACGCGGAGGGCCGAGTCGCCGAGCAAAAAGCGCAGCCGGTCGGACAACTCGGGCTCGACCCGATCCGGGTCGATCAGGTAGCCGGTCCGGCCGTCCTCCACGATCTCCGGCATGCCGCCTGACCGCGTGGCGACGACCGGTAAGCCGCAGGCCATCGCCTCGACGTTCACGAGTCCGAACGCTTCGCTCTTCCCGGACGGCACGACGGCAATGTCCGCGGCCAGGAACCAATCCGGCACCTCCGTATAAGGTACGTAAGGCACGAATTGCACATGCCGCTGCAACCCCCCGGCCTTGCCCAGCCGCATCAACCTGCGCGAATAGGCCGTCGTGCGATGCGAGCCGTAGAAGGGGCTGCCCACCACGACCAGCAGCACATCCGAATGCGCCGCCGCCAGCTCCGGCAGCACGGCGAGCAGATGATGCACGCCCTTCCGCGGAATGACGCGCCCCATGAACAGCACGACCTTGCGCCCGCTCCAGCCGCGCCTCGACCGCAGTTCATTGCGGCGGGCATCGCCTTCTACGGTGAACCGCGAGGGGAAACGCGCCGCATCGACGCCGAGATGGACGACCGACAGTTTCCCGGCAGCTTCCGGCACCCGCTCGGCAACCGTGCGACGCAGGTAGTCGCTGTTCACGAGAATGCGGTCCACGGCTGCCAAGCTCTGCCGCAGCCTTGTCCTGCTAACATAACGCGGCGAGATGAACGTCGAGGACTGCAGGCTGAGCCAGACGCGCCGCTTCGGGAAGCGCCGCTTCATGCGCAGCGCGATCAGCGGGCGATTCTCGACCTGAATGAGCTTCGTGCTGATCTTGGCCGCTGCCGACATCGCAGCTTGCACATATTTCGCGCGGCTAACAGCCGAAAAACGTTCACACAATACGCCGTTCACATTCCCGGTACGCTTCAGCCTGCGGCCGAGACGGCCGTAGATGCGCGGTTCTACGCGCTGCCGGTCCAGCAGGGGCACGAGATTCTCGACGACCCGTTCGACGGAGCTGCTGTTCGGAGACGGTATGGGGAACGAGCCAGGCGTAACGAAGACGACTTTGGGCGGTGCCATAGACGAATCGAACCTCCTCCTCGTATCTGCTGTTTAAGCGTTTGCGCACGCCATTCCTTCAGCATATACACCGGATGTCCCACCCGTCACGGCACCGCCCGTTGGACGCGAACCTATTTTCGCGCGAAGCGCGTCTCTGCTAGCCTACCAAGTGACATAGCCCTCGGATCCCGGCACGTCGCTCGAGATCATGTCGATCACCGGAACCGTGTATGCGATCAGGATCAAAACGATCGCAATGCCGATCCAGATCGACCAGCGCTCCAGGAAGCGCGGCGTCGGCGCCGCATCAGCCTCGGCTTCGGCGATCGGGAATTCCTCTTCGCCCTTCGGCGCGCGGAACAGCGACACCACGATGCCGATCAGGATGATGATGCCGACGAACAGGATGATGCCGCCGACGGCCATTGCGACCTGGTACGGAATCCAGGACACGGCTTCGGCATTGTCGCCATAGGTCGTGTATGCCGTGCGGCGCGGCGCGCCGAACAAGCCGACCAGATGCATGGCCCCGGACATCAGGAACATGCCTGCCGCCCAGACGATCGTCTGGATGATGCCCCACTTGTGGTGCTTCGCCGTCAGTTTACGTCCCGTGACAGCCGGAATGAGCCAGTACGCAATCCCGAAGAACGTGAGCGCCACGCTCGATGCCACCGTCAAGTGGAAGTGGCCGGTGACCCAGATCGTGTTATGCACGACCGCGTTCATCTGATTGCTCGCGTTGATGAGGCCGCCTGCGCCTGCCGGAATGAAGATCAGCATGCCCATGAACGGCGCGAAGAAGCGGGCATCCTTCCAAGGCAGCTTCTTCACCCAGCCGAACAATCCGGTCGCGCCGCGTCTGCGCCCTGCCAGCTCGAACGTCGCGAACAGCGAGAACGCGGTCATGAGCGACGGAATGACGACGAGGAACGTCAGCACGACCTGCAGGTATTTCCAGAACGGCGAGATGCCGGGCTCCATCAGCTGGTGGTGGAAGCCGACCGGAATCGAGAACAGCAGGAATAACAGGAACGACAGCCTCGCAAGCGCGTCGCTGAACAGCTTGCCGCCGATCATTTTCGGCACGCAGACATACCAGCACATATACGCCGGCAGCAGCCAGAAGTAGACGAGCGGATGGCCGAAATACCAGAACAGCGTGCGGCTCAGCATGACGTCGACCGTATCGACCCAGCCGAGCGACCACGGCAGCAACTGGAACAGCACCAGCACGGCAACGCCGAGCGTCGCGATCATCCAGAGCGCCATCGTCACGATGCCCATGAACGCGAACAGCGGAGACGTTTGGCCGCGGTGCGTTTTTTTCCAGTACGCATAATTGCGAATCATGCCGGCACCGCTGAGCCAGCTGCCGACGACGACGAGCACGAGCGCGATGTAGAACAGCGAGTCGGCCTTCATCGGCGCATAGAACGTATACAGCACGGTAGCCTTGTTCTGCAGAATCATGATCGTGGCGAGCACGGTGCCCGTCCCCATGACCGTGAATCCTGCCCAGCCAAGACGGCGCGAACAATCCATCAGATGGCCGCCGAGCGTCTTGGCTAGGCCCGCGTAGATGAAGCCCATGATGAAGAACGTCGTGAACACGAGCGCCATCAGGACACCGTGCGCCGTCAGCAGCTGATAGTAGCCGATGCCGCCCGGCAGCGTAACCATGCCGCCGCGCACGAGGCCCTGCAGCAGGCCGGCAATGCCGCCGATCGTAAGCGCCGTGAACGAGAACAGGATATGGGCCAGCACGAGCCGGCTGTCGCGCTTGTCGAACGGCTGGTGTGCGGCTGCAGCAGTAGAAGTAGCAGTAGTGGTGGTGGAATTCATGCGCTTTCTCCTCCCGTCACGACAACCTTCGCTGCCATGACTTCATGGCCGATGCCGCAATATTCATTGCATAGAATCAAATACTCGCCCGGCTTGTCGAACGTGTGCGTCACGTGGCTGACCTCGCCCGGCACGATCATCATGTTGACGTTCGTCCGCGGAATCGCGAAGCCGTGCACGACGTCCGTGCTCGTCACCGTAAAATGCACCTTCGCGCCGACCGGCACCTCGATCGTCTGCTGTTCATAGCCGAACGCGAACGCGATCATGACGGCCTCGTACTCGTTCTCGCCGATTTGCTTCAGCTCGCGGTTGTCGAAGGGCGCCGTCTCCATCGCCTTCGCCGGATCGATGCGGTGCGTATGCTGGCTTGGCGGATGCATCCCTTTGCCGAACGCCGAGACGCCCAGCACGATCAGGAATACGGCCAGCATTGAGATGCCGATCGTGAGCCAAATTTTCTCTAATTTGTGAATGTGCATGCCAGAAGGTCCCCCTCGTTATCGGTTGATGAACAGCACGAATACGGCCGTCCATGATGCGGCCAGTATGACGCCGAGCACAAGCACGGCGACGAACGTTCCCTTGAGCGGCTGCTCTTGATCCTGCTTCACGTTCGCTCTCCCCCATCTCTGCCTTGTAATGGCGATTCCTGACCTGATTGTATGCCGCCGACAAGGCCATGCACTGTGATACGCGTCACACGAAGAGCCGAGAGAAGTTGCGGTTTTGTGACAAAAGCATCCCGTGGTAGCAGTGCCCAATATCTATTGATTTGTGAAGGGGGATATGTCACACTTGTCAGATAGGCAATTGCGTGAATGTACGCAGGAAGGACGTGACGTAGACGACCATGAGCAGATGGCTGCTGAGAACGATGACCGAGCTCAGCTCGCGCAAGTGGATCTCCCGCTTGACCGGCCGTTTCGCGCAATCTTCTGCCAGCCGGCGCCTTATTCCGAGGTTCGCCCGGATGTACGGTATCGCGGTAGACGAAGCGGAGAAACGGATTGACGAATATAGCACGCTGAACGAATTTTTCACGCGTCGGCTGAAGCCGGGCATGCGCGAGATCGATCCCGATCCCGGCTCGCTCGTAAGCCCTGTCGACGCTTTAATCACGGGGGCGGGCAAGATTAACGCCGGGACGATCCTGAACATTAAGGGACAGGACTACACGATCGACGAATTGCTGGCAGGCTCGCCGAGAACGGAGAACTACCGCCATGGCTTCTGCCTCGTCCTGTATCTGAGTCCTACCGATTACCATCGCATCCATGCCCCTGTGGAAGGGGTCATCGTCGAGCGGGAGCACCTGCCCGGCCGCGTGTACCCGGTGAACGACTTCGGCCTGCGCCACATGCCGCGCGTGCTCAGCCGCAACGAACGCTTGGTGACTTACATCAAGCACGCGAGCGGCGAGGTAGCGGTCGTGAAGGTCGGCGCGATGAACGTCAGCAGCATCCGTTACGTCAATGAATCCGTGCAGCGCACGGACCGCGGCGGCGAGCTCGCTTACTTCGAATTCGGCTCGACGGTCGTATTGTTGACCGAGGACGATACGTTCGAGCTCCGGGGCGACCTGATGCCGGGCAAGAAGGTACGTATGGGCGAGAAGCTCGGTACGCTGAAGTAACGGACAAAGCCTCGCCGCCATGCAGAGCGTTCTGCTGGCGGCGAGGCTTTTTATCGCGCGCGTAAAGTTGCATTAAGTTATTCTCTGCCTATTTCATGCGCGGAGGGGGACAATGCCGATATCGTGTTAGAACGTGAAAATAAAATTCTCGATTATACTTGTGGCGTTTTCTCTTATCCAACCGTCTAACATCCAGAGCTTAAGAAAGGAGGAGCATTTCTATCGATCAGGCCGGCATTGACTACGTGTATAAACAGTACTATAAACGAATATTTCGATTGGTGTGCGTGAAGCTTGGGCCTGACGAGGCGGAGGACTTGACGCAGCAAGTGTTCATCAAGTTACTCGAACATCAGCATCATCACCGCGGAGAATCAAGCCTTTTTACTTGGATTTACCGAATTACGCAGAACGCTGTCATAGACGAGCTTCGGAAAAGGCAAATTCGCAAAGATGCAGGTGAAATGTTGCCATATAC
>JAEWJS010000060.1 GCA_023386495.1 Bacillota bacterium
AACCAACTCCCGGCCAGGAGCGATACGCCAACCAGCCAATAGAGATCCTTGCGGAGAAAATAAATAACGGCAAAGTAAGCAATGGCAAACGGCGCCAGCGACTCCAGTATGACTGCCCTGCCCAACAGAAAAGCGACCGCGGTCAGGAGGAACGTCCACTTCTTGGCCGCCAGCTGCTGGACAACCCTGCGCGCCAGCGCCCACTCCCGCCCTTTCCGTACCGCTTCCTTCACGACGCCCGACCGACCCTCATCCGCCCCTGGGAACATCACCAGATTATGCTTGTCCATTCGTTAGGCACCACCGTTCTGTTCGTAATCAAGTTAGAGCCCCGGCGTCGTCGACTAACGCCAGATGCCGCTCTCATCGTGAGGTTAATTATAGGGACGGGCATGCGGGATGTTTGTCAGAACGCGTAGGCGGGGGAAAAGTTTTTTCTGACAAAAAGAAAGCGGTCCGCACGGCGGCGACAAAAGCGTGTCACACGCAGGCGGCCCATACGATTCAAGCCCCGCAGGCCGCACAGCCGCGGCTATTCGCGTTACATAATGCGGGAGCGCCACCGCAACGATTCCGCGCGTATCGCGTCCGAACCTGTCGGGATTGCAGGAGTTATACAGGAAAGTATATGGCATACGGCAAGCGCGGGGCAGGATGCGACAAGGGGGGATGCAGGCATTCCGCGGTTCTTCCTGCTGTCCCAATTGGAGAACGCAAAAAAGAGCAGCGCCTGGCGACAGGTTCTGCTCTGCTCTATGGTCGGGCATGCGTAAGAGGGATTAGACGCGCTTCGCGCCGCGGCCTCCGCGCTTGCCTTCGGTATTCTTCTTCAGAGAAGAGATCCGCTCTTCGCTATCCTTGAGGAAGCGTGACATCTTATCCTCGAACGACGGTTTGCCCGGTGCGGATTTGAAGCCGCCGCGTCCGCCGCCGCCTCTAGGGAATCGATCTCCGCCACCGCCGCCTGGACCGCCTTGACGTGGAAAACCGCCGCCGCTGCCGCCGCCAGGTCCGCCTTGGCGTGGAAAGCGATCGCCAGCCGGCCGTTCGCGCTGAGGAGGAACATACCCCTCTGGCCGCTCAATGGCCTGCTTAATGGAAAGACCGATCTTTCCGTCTTTATCCACATTGATCACTTTCACAGTGACGACATCGTCAATCTTCAGGTGATCTTTGACGTCTTTGACGTAGTTATCGGCAATTTCCGAAATGTGTACGAGCCCCGTGACACCCCCCGATAAATCGACGAATGCCCCAAAATGCGTAATGCCGGTTACTTTGCCTTCTAACTTGGCTCCCACTTCAATTGCCATGAATAAGATTGTCCTCCCTAAAGTATTTCGAATCGGCGTGGCCGCTCCGAAAGCGTGACTCGAATTATATTACTATTACCGTGATTATAACCGAACGCCGGAATCAAGGTCAACAGACGGATATCCCGATCGTTAAGGACTTTCCGTGACTTGAATCGGTTTCTCTCCGGGCATGATCATCCCTTGCTCCTTGCGGGCAAGCTCCTTGATATACTCCGGATCGCCGAGCCTCTCGATCTGCAGCTGAAGCGCCGCGCTCTCCGCCGCGCGCTCGGCAAGCTTCTCCTGCATCGCAGCCAGCTTCACGCCTGTATCGCCATGTACGCTCATCTGATTCAGCCAGGTGTAGAGCGCCCATGCCATGAAAATCGCGACAAATGCGAACCAGAGCCGAAGCCGACGTCTCGAGCCTGCGTATGCGGTTGTCTCTGCGGTCTTCCGGGCATTTGCCACGCGATGTACCTCCCTATGTTAGTGGAACCATCGTCGCCAGATCCGAATGATCAAGCTCCTGATCCCCGTCCAGCGCTCCCTCAGCTTGAACTTCTCCGCCCAACCCTTCATGCGAGCCCATACGGGCCGCGCCAGCGGCTTAAGCATCCAAGTCAGTAAGAGCCAAAACGGACGTGACAATTGTACCACAATTCGGAAAAGGAACATAGAGAAAACAATCGCGAATCCTAAAATAACCCGTGCCAGACGAATAATTCCTACTATCGGCCTAACAATCAACAAATTAAACATGCGGATACCGGCTCTGATCAGCCAGCGCACCGCCTCCACCAGCCATTGCACGATGCGTATGACCGGATTGCTCAGCAGCCAGAAGTAGAACGAGATGCCGATGAACAGCCCGATGAATACGAACATGCGCACATCGCCTTCATTGCTCGCGATCAGCACCCGGAAGACGATCAGCGTCGCCGCCGCCCAATAGAGGAGGTCCAGCACCGGGATCCACAATCGGCCGATCCGCAGCTCATTCGATACGACCCGGTAGCCGTCGAACGCCGCGCCCATGCCGATGCCCGAAACCACCATCATGGCCAGCGTCAAGAACTGAACGTCGAGACTCACTTGAACAGCTTCCCGAAGAAGCCCTTGGACTTATCGGCGGCGGCACCGTCCAAGTAGGCTATCGTATGGATGAGTCCTTCGATCGCGACGAGACCCTGCTCCAGGCTCAGATGCTTCATGTGCAGATTCTGTCCGCGCACGGTTAGGAAGCCCATCTCCGTCTCGAGCAGGAACTCTTCGCTGTCGAAGCTCTCGACCTTGCTGACGCCGGTGATCTCCATCACCTTGCGGTTAAGCATCTTGATTTCCTGGCGCTTCGTTTTCCCTTGATCGTTCATAGCTTGGCCCCCCTCCTTCTAATTCATAGGTATGGAGGCAGGACAAGATTTAGAACCAACTTGGGTGATACCTATTAACCCTGCAGGATTAGGCTTGAAACAATGTCCGCCAGGCAACATAAAGAACCGTTCCCTGCGATGGGAACGGTTCTGTAGCGAGCACCGCACCGGCCGGTTACCAGCCTTGCGAATCCTCGGATTTGCGTGATTCTTCTTTCAGCAAGGTATAGAGCTCGGAAGCTTCGTCCTTGCGGGTGGTCTCGGCGATTCGGTCGACACGGACCGTAATCGTCTTCTGACCGAACTGGACGGCAAGCTCGTCGCCTACCTTGACGGTGCTGCTCGGCTTGGCTTCCCTTCCGTTGATCCACACGCGCCCCTGCTCGGATACGTCCTTCGCCACGGTGCGACGCTTAATCAGCCGCGATACCTTGAGAAATTTATCGAGACGCATTGCTTACTTCACAGCGTCTTTCAGTTTGTTGCCGGCTTTGAATGCAGGGATCTTCGAAGCAGGGATCTCGATCGTCTTGCCCGTTTGCGGGTTGCGGCCCGTACGGCCGGAACGGCTGCGCGTCTCGAACGTGCCGAAGCCGATCAGTTGCACTTTGTCGCCGGATTGAAGAGCTTCCGTTACTTCGCCGAGGAATCCGTTCAGGACGGCTTCGACGTCGCGCTTCGTCAGGCCGCTCTTAGCGGCGATGTTGTTAATAAGGTCTGTTTTGTTCATTGTTCTCATGGCCTCCTAATAGTCATCGCAATAATGGGTCGACAGCGGGAATACGCTGTCATTACGGATGTATTTAGTCCTTCACGATTCTACTATTCTTCCCGATACTGGAAATCTCCTGCCGCCCGGCAAAAAATTTTTCGTTTTATGGTGAAATTCGCCGATTTTTGACGATAATTTCGCAATAATGTGGGAAAATTGCCCGACAGCGGCCGTTTCGGCACCCTCAGGAGGCCCGTTGCGGTATGCGGCCGAGGCACTCCGTGGTGCCGCGGGCGACGGCGTGCCAGTTCGCGCGTCGGCATGCTGCGACGTCCGCGCCGTCGCACCTCACGCGCTTGGGAGCAACGCGAGGTAGTGATTAAGGAAGCATTTGCGCTATTAGCGCACAGCCATTCGCTAATAGCCCGACTACGACGACGATTCGGCACCGCCGCCCCGCTTATGCGCTAAATAGCGCACGCCCGTTCGCAAATTAGCGAATATGTAGCACTAATCCATATTTTCGGATGTATCCGGCCGGAATTAGCGCATCTCGATACCTTAATAAGGAAAATGCTTCGCTATCGCGTTCATGTCGGCGACGATGCATGGCATCACAGCGCAGCGCAGCCAGTCCTAAATGGCAAGCCGTCAGCGCCGTGAATGAGGAGCAATCTAAATGGCAAGCCGTCAGCGCCGAGAAGGTTGTACGATGGTAGAAAATGAGGAACGGAGCGTAGGCAGACCTACGTGAGTACCGGAATTTTCGCCAGCGTGCAAGATTCGACGCCGAATACGCTACGAAGCATAAGCATCGCGATCACGGCTTGCCCTTGGATTGTTCCCACCATTGGTCCATCTCTTGTAAGTCAGTCTGGTCAAACGTCTTACCGTTTATACGAAGCTGCTCCTCGATGTAGGCGAAGCGGCGCATGAACTTCGCGTTCGTGCGGGCGAGCGCCTCCTCCGGGTCCGCCTGGATGAAGCGCGCGGCGTTCACGGCCGCGAACAATAGATCGCCGAGCTCGAGTGCCTGCTCCTCCGGGGTCTCGCTCGCAATCGCCTGGCGCAGCTCCTGTACTTCCTCCTCGATCTTGGCAAGCACCGGTTCGATCGTATCCCAATCGAAGCCGACCTTGGCGGCCTTTTTCTGAATCGTGTACGCCTTGAGCAGTGCAGGAAGGTCCTTCGGAATGCCGTCCAGCACCGACTCCCGCTCGTCCGACGTTCCTTTCCGGCGCTTCTCCTCGGCCTTCATCCGTTCCCAATTCTGCAGCGCTTCGCCGCTATTGCCCGCCGTCGTATCACCGAATACATGCGGATGGCGGAACAGCAGCTTCTCGTTCAAGGTCTGGATGACGTCGTATGCGCTGAACGCCCCGGCCTCTTCCTCCATCCGGCTGTGCAGCATCACCTGGAGGATGACGTCGCCGAACTCCTCCTGCATGCCGGTCGGGTCGTCGTTGTCGATCGCCTCGAGCGCTTCGTATGTCTCTTCGATGAAATTTTTGCGGATCGACTGATGGGTCTGCTCCATGTCCCACGGACAACCGCCCGGGCTGCGCAGGATGCCGACGATCTCGTGCAGCCTGTCGAACGACCGGTTCTGCAGCGCCGGGTCATCGGAGCGCGGCAGCCAGATCAAGGACAGGTTGCCGTAGCCCTCCTGCCGGTCCAGCTCGTACAGCGGCACGGTAACGATCCGCTCCTCACCCGCTACGCCCAGCGCGTGGCCGATCGTCACGGGGTACTCGTCCGGGTAGCGCTCCATCAAGGTCAGCTTCGCGTCCGATGCGGTGAAGGCATCGTAGACTTGTCCGATGACCGTGTGCAGCTCCGGACGGAGCTGCGATGCCTTGAGCTCGGCCGCGTCAAGCAGCTGGAAGCCTTCGATCGGATCGAAGCCGAGACGGAGGAAGGCTTGGTCCAGGAAGCTCTCGCCGCCCAGCACCTCAAGCGTGACGCCGGCGGCAGGGCATTGCTCGCGCAGCAGCTGCACGGTGCGCTCTGCGACCATCGGATGGCCCGGCACCGCGTACAGCACAGCCGAAGCCGGATCCTCCGCGGCCTGCCGGATCAGCGCATCGGTGATCGCGGCATAGACATCGGGGAACGAGTCCATCTGTTCGTAGAGATTGTCGAAGGATTGATAAGCGAGCTCGTGCTCGTCGAGAAGCTTCATCATCGGATGCTGCGACGTCCGGACATAGCGCCGGTCCGCTTGCTGCAGCCGGCGCCATACGCCGAGCGTGAGCTGATCCGGATCGCCGGACCCGAGTCCGACGACGGTAATCGTTGGCGTCATGCGTGTTACGACCTCCTAAGGCACGCCGTCCATCGCGGCGGATCGTGCCGAATATGTATGGATAAGCTAGCCGCGCTACGGCAGCGGCTACGGCAGCATCCGCAGCTGCCGCAGCTTGGCGGCCAGCTTCGGGCCGCCGGGAAGCGCGCGCAGCTCCTGCGCGCCGACGC
>JAEWJS010000009.1 GCA_023386495.1 Bacillota bacterium
CTGTAGAAGTTCGCCTGCTCCTCCTCGTCGAACGGCAGGTCCTTGTGGAGGAAGTCCCACGGCATCGTCGCGCAGCCGTGCGCGCTGCGGCAGCCGATCTCGACGAACACGACCGGCTTGTTGAACTTCCGGTGGAGACGCTCCATTTTGTCCCGAACGGGACGCCACTTCTCGATCATGTTCGCCTCCGTATCGCCAGCCACGCTGCCGACCGGATAATAAGCGCTCGTCCCGATCACGTCCACCTGGTCGAACCACGCGACGCCCTCTTCCTTGCCGTGGTTCGCGTTGTAGATGAGCGGCCCCTTGTACGCCTCGCGCACGCGCGCGATCGTCTCGATCCATCTCGCGGTCTCGGACTCGGTCTTGACCATCTCGCAGCCGACGCAGAACATCTCGCAATCCAGCTCCTGTGCCAGCTCGGCATAGTGAACGAGGAAGTTCGTATAGGATTGGAACCACTTGTCCCAGTACGACCCGGCCTCCGGCTGGTTCGGGAAGCCGATATGCGCCCGCCAGATGCCGTCGCGCGAATTGACGACCGGCTTCAGGAGCACCTTCAGCCCCAGGCTCTTCGCTTCGCGGATCGCCGCCTCGAGATCGCGGTCCGTCACCGTGTATCCGTAGTCAAAAGGAATCGACGTGTCATGCACCGAATCCTGCCATGTCCAGAAGGAGAGCGCAATCCATTCGCTCCCGGTCTCCTTCAGCTTCCGCATCGATTCCGCCGCTTCCCTCGTGCGGTAATCGCCTCGCTTCGATCCCCAACCCCAAGTCATGCCCTTCATGAACATCCGATTCATGTCATCGATCGCCCCTCTAGATGTAATCACAGCTGTCTCACATCACACTATACCACATCCAGGCACAGTTAGATGCAAGCGATTACATCGGAGCAGCCAAGCCCGCGCCCGAGCGAGGATGCTTCGGCTCGCTGCGCGCGGCGATCAGCCGCACGAACGCTTCCTGCGCAAGATCCTCCGCATCCTCCGCATCCCCCGTGTAGCGCTCAGCGCACGGACCAGCAACCGATAATGCTGCACGTAGATGCCGCTGACGTAGGCATCGTAACGGTCTTTGCCGATCATTCGACAGTCCTCCGCTCTCCCGGAATGCGGGGACTGCCTACGATAACGCGCCCGCCGTCCCATTCCAGCCGGACTTTGTCGGTGACCTGCATGCGGTCGAGGTATTCGCGCGGAAGCTGCAGCCGGCCAGCACGGTCGACAACGGCGAATTCCTCATGCTGCTCTTCGCCGGCTCGGTCAACGACGCCCTCGGATTCGCGCTGCTTGATCAGCTCGGAGCTGGTCATGCCGTCCCGAATCGCGACGACCCGGTCGACCTGTCGGGCCAGCGCGGCATCATGCGTGACGATCACGATCGTCACGCCGAGTTCCCGACTCAGCTCGCGGAACATGTCCATGATCAGATCCGACGTGCGGCTGTCGACAGATCCGGTGGGCTCGTCGGCGACCCTCTCATCGTTCCTCGCCCATTTTGACCGCCTGATGGACACGCATGCCGCGAATCTGCCACGCCAGCACGAGCGCGCCGAGCCCCAGCATGACGAATACGACGCACAGCAGCCGCACCGTATCCATCGGATCGGAGACGACGGCGAACGGCGGAATCTGCTCACTGCCGCCGCCCTGCAAGAACGGCAGGAACACGCGGCTGGCCAGCTTGCCGGCGAGCAGCCCGACCGCGATCGAGACGCCGGTCGTGAGCAGCTGCTCCAACAGCAGCATGACCGTCACTTGCCGGCTGCCGAGTCCAGTCGCGCGAAGGATGCCGAGCTGTACGGTCCGCTGGGAGAGCGTGAAGATCCAATAGAGCAAATAGCCGACGAAAGAGATCAGCGCGGAGACGAGGAAGCCGAGGCTCAGGATGCCGAACACGCCTTCCTGGGAAGGCGCCAGCCGCATGCGTACCAGCTCGCTGCGCACATCCCTCACAGACGCGACGGCCATCTTCGCTTCCTGCAGCGCTCCCAGCACCGGAGCGACCTTCGCATCCGGCTCCATTGCCAGCCACACATGATAAGGCACGAGCGGCGTCCGATCGTAGATATAGTCGAGATTCGCCACGACGAACGGCGCTTCGATCGGATCAAGCGACGGCCACAGCGGGACGATCCCGACGATGATGAAGTCAAGCGGCGTCTGGCGTACCGTCATGCGCAGCGCGTCGCCGACCTTCAGCCCCTTAGCCGCCGCGAACGGCTCGGACACCAGCGCGGCTTGCTCGTAAGCACCCAAGAGGCGCAGATAGTGATAGGGATGGACCGGATAATGCTCGGGCTGCCAAGCAGCCGCCCGCGCAAAATCTACGTTGCGGATCCCCATCAGCACGCCCTTGCCCGCCGGTCTCGAAGCGACGCTGAGCTCCCCTTCCTCGGTCAGCACCTGCGCCGCGTGTCGCACGCCGTCCATGTCCCGGTAGGTGCCGAATGGCGGCTCCGTATAGATCACGCTTCGCGATTCGCCTTCTTCCTTGTATTCGCCGGACTCGTCATACGCCTCTTCATAGCCTTCCCAGACCGGCTGAAGCACGACGTCCGCTCCCGCTGCGTGAATAAGCTGCTGGGCGCCGTTCGCATCGATCGTCCTCGCCGCCGAGGCATGGTAGGAGCCGAGCCCCAGCGTCAGGATAAGCAGCAGCATCAGCGGATACGCCGAGCGGATGGAGCGGGACAGCGTAAGCAGTGACAGGTGCATGGACACCGGCAGCCGTCTGTTGCCGATGGCGTGCAAGAGTCGAATCAGCGGCGGGAAGGCACGCAGGAAGCACAGCCCTCCGGCCCATACGGCAAAGGCCGGGACATAGAACAGATAGGATGGGATGTTCGCAGCCGCCCCCGTGCCGCCCGTGCCGCCCGCGCCTCCAGCGCCGCCAGCACTGCCTGCCGCGGCCAAGAGCTCGATCTGGCTCTGCAGCACATACCAGCCGTAGGCCGCCGCGGCCAGCAGCGCCAAGTCGAGATAGAGCCGCTGCCAGATCGGCGAACGGTCCATGCGCGCCTGCTCGCGGCGATTGCCGACGATCGACGTGCGCGCGTACCGCCAGACCGGTATCGTCGCGGCAGCGACCGCAGCCATTACGGCTGCGATCCCGTAAGCGAAGGCAGCAGGCGAATAGGACAGCGCCAGTTCCTTGCCGACGACGAAGCGCAGGAAGCCGTCCGTCGAACCGATTGCCCGCGCCATCCCCCATGCACCGGCCAGTCCGGCAGCCAGGGCGGGCACGCCGAGCAGCAGCCCTTCATACAGAAACACGCGAAGGAGCTGCCAGGCGCTGCCGCCCCGGCTGCGCAGCACGGCGATATCCATGCGCTGCCTGTTCAGCGATTGCCGCGCATTCATGAAGACGTAGTACAAGACGATCGCCAGCATCGGCGCCGCGAGCATGAAGAGCGAAGCCTCGAGCTGCACGCTCTGCCGGCGGAAGCCGGCAACCAGCTCCGCGAAGCCGACATCGACCCGAATCCCAGGCAGAATCGCGGTCAGCTCCGGCTCGATGCGGGCCAGCTCCCGCCTGACCTCGGACAGGTCGGCCGCACGCAGTTCGGACAGAGCGAACGCGTAATACCAGCCTGCTTCGCTGAGATTCGCCTTGTCCTTCTCCAGCAGACTGACGAACGTCTCTTCCTTCATGTACATCGCGCCGCTCAGCGCGCTCGTGCCCTGCTGCCAGTATGGCGCTTCCGCATTCTTCTGCCGGAAGGCTCCGACGATCCGCACCCGGTACAGCTTATCGCCCGAAGGGGTCTGCACCGTATACCGGTATGTCTCGCCGACCTGCATATCATGCGCCGCGAGCGCTCCCTCCCAGACGATCGCTTCGACTGCGCCGTCCGAATCGAAGCCCTCGCTGCTCCAGCCTCGTCCGGCCGTAAGCTCGATCTCATCCGCCAGACCGGACCGTGTCACGCCGGCCAGCTGCCTGCGCCTGCCGTCGCAGCTGCGCTCCGCCTCATCCGGCGTGATCGTCCGGCTGCGCAGCGACCACGTACGGACATAGGTCTCGTCGGCGAAGCCGACGCGTTGCGGCAATCGCTCGCGGACATAAGCATCCGCCTCGCGGAGAATCCCCGGCTCCGTATGCTGCCGGGCGCCCGCCTGATAGGTCACCTGCAGGGCGCCCGGCGGCGCGCCGCCTTCCCGCTCGAGTGCTTCCAGGGAAGAATCGATCAGCCGCATGAGCGAGGCATCCTTGTAGATCGGTATGCACGCCGTGAACGCTACAGCGACGGTAAGCCCGAGCCACGTGCTGAACGTCAGCCAGCGATTGTTCCACATCTTGCGGAGCAGGAACCGGAGCAGCGGACTCATGAGCTTGTTCATCGTCATTGCCCGACCACCCGCTGCCCTGCCTCCAGGCCTTGCGCGATCTCGATCTCCGTCGCCGTCGTCATGCCGACCTCGACGTCGATCTCCCGCTTGCTGCCCGCTTCGTCCACGGCCTGGACGTATGTTCTGCCCGCATGCGTCCGAAGCGCGGACGGCGGGATGAGTACCGCGTTCTCGCGCCGCTGCGTCACGACCGCAGCGGATAGCGGCGTGCCGACCGCGATATCCTCGTAAGAATCCAATGCGATCAGCACGTAAGCATCCAGGTTGTCCTCCTCCGCTCTTGCGGCGGGATCAACAGGCAGCCGTGCGATCTTGCCCTTGCGCTGCCCGATTCCGTTAAGATCGACGACGGCTTCCATGCCGACCGCGATCGCGGCGAGCGCATCGCTGCTGAACTTCACGGCGGCGACGCGCCCGGTCAGATCGGACACGACCGCCGCGGTCTCGTAAGCAGGGATCGCGTCGCCGGGTTCGATCGCGAGCGAGGTCACTTCGCCGTCGAAGGGCGCGACGAGACGCGAACCATTCCGCTTCTCCGTAAGCTCCGCCATCTCCGCCTGCAGCAGTGCCATCTCGCGCTCCGCCAGCTTCCGATCCTTCTCGTCGCCTTCTTCACCGCGCAGGGCTGCGATGATGTCCAGCTCCTTGCGCCTGATCTCTACCTCCTTGCGAAGGATCTGAATCTCCAGATCATCCGTATCCAGCTCGGCCAGCACCTGTCCCTTCTTCACCCGTTCGCCGACCGCCACGCCTACCGTCTTGACCTTCCGCCCCTCCTCCGTAAAATACAGCGCAGCCATCGGGTCCGTCAGCACTTTGCCCGTACCCGACGATTTCTTCTCGATCGTGCCGCTTACGGCCGTATAGACCGGCTTCTCGGCGATTGCGGGCGGCTCGATCAGTTCCAGGAGCTCGGCCTGGTCAGCCTGGGGCAGCATGCCGCAGCCGCCAAGCAGCCCGAGCGTCACGGCCAGCGCGCTAGCCAGCAGGCAAGCGCGCGGCGCCTTCGCCGGCACTTGCCGCTTCGGGAGCCGCCGGTGCCGCATGCGCCGCCATCGTGCCATCCGCCATCTCGTATACACGGTCCGCCACCTCCATGATTGTCTGATCGTGCGTCGTCATGCAGATCGCCATCCCTTCCTCGCGCGCGAGCCGCTTGAACAGAAGTGCCATGCGCGACGACATTCGCGAGTCCAGCTCGGCCGTAGGCTCGTCGGCAAGCAGCAGTTCGGGCCGATGGGCGATCGCCTTGGCAATCGCCGCCCGCTGCTGCTCGCCGCCCGACAGCTCGTATGGGCGATGCGTCATCCGTTTCTCGAGGCCGACCTGGGCGAGGCATTCCGCAGTCCGCTCCTTCCAGCCCACAAGAGGCCTGCCGGCCAGCCGGAGCGACAGTTCCACATTCTCGTAAGCGCTGAGCATCGGCAGCAGCGCCGCAGATTGGAACACGAAACCGATCGTGCGTCCCCGCACCTCCGTCCGCTGCTTCTCGGTCATCGCGCCGTAAGGCTTGCCGCCGATCAGCACTTCGCCTGCGCTGGGGTCGTCCAATCCTCCAAGCAAGTTCATCAAGGTCGTCTTGCCCGAGCCCGACCGTCCCTTCAGCATGACGAGTTCGCCCGGCGCTACCTCCAGATCGACGCCGCGCAGCACCTCCATCACGGTCCCGCCGGCCCGGAAGCTGCGGCGGACCTGCCTGGCCACGACCATCATCCGACGAAGACCGCGCTGATTCTGCCGCCGCCGATGCCCCCGCCGCTCTCTTTTTCGCCGCTCAGGCTGGCCTCGGCCAGTGCTTCCGCGCTCCTGGATACGAGCGACGCGAACGCCTCGTCGACCGTCTTGCTGCCATCGACCGCCGCCTTCAATTCCTCGTTCGCGATCGTGTCGAAGGACTGCGTGAAGCCCTTCGGCAGCAGCTTCGCTTCCTGCGCCCCATTCGGCTTCAGCTTGTAGAAGGGGGAGAGATCGATGCCGTCCTTACCGGTCTCGAAGCCCCTGCGCGTCTGCAGTTCGGTCACCGACTTGGAGCGTATGTTGGCGAAGTCCGTGCCGTTCACGTAGGCGACGATGTCCCACGCAGCTTCAGCCTGTCCCGAGGACGCGCCGATCCCGAATATTTGCGATACATCATAGCTGCTCGTCAGATCCGGATAATCGGCATCGACCGGCATCGTAACGATTCCGAGGTCGATTGCTGCCTGCTCCTCCGCGCCCGGCGGCCTGAAATTGCGCTGATTCAACAGATTCGGTCCGTCGATGATCATGGCCGCTCTGCCCGCGTTGAACAGATCGCTGTCTCCGCCGATCCGGATCGCGCGGGTAGCCTTGCCGCCTGCATCCATCTGCATCGCTTCCGGCATGTTGGTGCTCTTGCTCGTGTACGCCTCCACCGCCATCCGGAACGCCTCCTTCCAGCCGTCATTCTCCATCGTAAGCGCCGTAGCATCCGCATTCAGATGCGACAAGGCCATCGAGGAGGCGATCTGCTTCACGAGATCGAACGGGCTGCCCGCGAACATCGAATGCGCGAGACCGTACACCCGCGTATCGTCACTGCCTTCCGACTTGAACCGGCCCGCCAGCGCCAGCACTTCCTCCCATGTCATCCCGTCCGTCGGATACGGTACGCTGTATTGATCGAACAGCGCCTTGTTGTAATAGAGAGCCTGCGCGCTGAACGTCGGAGCCAGGCCGTACAGCTTGCCCCCTCCCAGCTGTCGCAGCTGCTCCACGACGCCCTCCGTCAATTCGCCGGTGTCGAAGCCGCTCTGTCCCATCATCGACTCCAGCTCGCTCAGCCCGCCGCTTGCCGCGAGCGTCTCGTACTGCGCTTCGCTCATGATGAGCAGATCCGGCTGCTGCTCGGCGACCAGCTCTTCGAACGCTTGGAGCGGATCCTCGCCTTCCCCTGCGATTCCCATCGTGGAGATCACCTCAAAGTCGACGTTCGGGTACTTGGCTCGGATCAGATTGCCGTACGTCTGGTTGAACACTTGATCGTTGAAATGCGCCACCTTGAGCGTGATCGGCGTGTTCAGATCGATCGCGGACACGTCGTTCTCTCGGCCTCCTGCGCCGCTGCTGCAGCCTGCGATGACCAGTGCCAGCACACTGATCGCCGCCGTGCGGACTCCCCATCTCCATTGCTTCATCGTGATTCATCCCTGCCTCTCTTCGTAATCGATTCGAAGCCTATTATCGTCTCTGATTTTTAGAGAATTCTTAGAGCAGGCTTAAGGGAGGATGAAAATGCGGCGGCTTGGGGGGCGATGCGCGGGTAGTGCAGTGTTCCTAACCAAGGATCTAGAAGCTATAATGAATGTATGAATCGACATCAACCGCAATAGGGATGGATGGTTCCCATCTGTCTGAATTCGTGCCATTAGGAAGGATCGCTATGGACAATCAATCATTCCGTAAGCTGCTAGGGGATTTTATCAAGTCTCATCGACAGCGAACGTCGCCTGAAAGCGCGGGATTACCGTCAGGCCATACCTATCGAAGAACGCCTGGATTGCGGCGGGAAGAGGTTGCCCAGCTTGCGAATGTCAGCATGACTTGGTATACATGGCTGGAGCAGGGGAGAGACGTTTCGGCATCACCGGAGGTGTTGGAGAGTATCGGGCGAGTCTTTAAATTAACGGAGGCAGAGCGCGAATACATGCATAAGCTTGCGGGCCAATACGTGCGGAAGGAAACGCATTCGTCCGAGTCTCATGTGACGCCCGCTTTTGAACAGATGATCCGCAGTATGCCTTATCCATGCGTAGCGCTGGGGACGAAGAATGAATTGATCGCATGGAACGCGATGGCTTGCGAAGTCTTCATCGATTTCTCCTTGATTCCTCCGGAAGAACGAACCATGTTACGTCTTCTATTCGTCAACGATGCATTATCAAGGAAGGTAGCGAATGGGGAACTGGCCAAACGAACGTCTCTCGCGTTCTTCAGAAAAGTATATGCCCCCTATTCGGATCAAGAGTGGTATACCGAACTGATCCGCGAGCTTAAGTCAACGAGCAAGGAGTTTGCCGAATGGTGGACGAAGCATGAAATCACGGAGAAAACCGGACGACAGGTCAATATCCTTCATCCTGAAGCGGGTCTCTTGGCATTCGAAATCGTTACGTTCCTTCAGATTCATGAAGTGGAAGGAATCATGTGCTGCATGTATGCACCGATTCCCGGTACAGGTACGGCCGAGAAGCTTGTGCAGCTTCAAATTAGCAAACATACGGATTCTCGGTGCAGTCGTTTTTCCCGAGGTTCGTTTTTTTCTTTAGCGGGTATTCCTGTTAGCAATCATAATAGCATGACGAGTGCCTTTTTCATTATCCTTCTCTATTGTATGTTTGGTTTAATTTAGAGAGGGAGAGATGTTCATGCATTTGCTCGCGGCAGAAGACGCAGTGATTAATCGTCCGGTACCAGATGTCTATCGCTATGCAACCAATATGGAACTATTCGGAACCTGGTTCCCCGGCGTCACGTCCATTCAATCAACCGATGACCGTGAACATGGCCAAGCTGGAAAAGCATTTCTAGAAACCGTTCAAGTTCCTTTCCGTGGAACAAAAGAGATTCTGCTTACCGTAAAAGAATCGGAGATGTACCGCTTTTTCGCAACGGAAGGCAAGTTCCCTCCGCTCTATCCCAGAATGGAAATCGTTTTTTCGCATGCAGGGTTCAATGCTTGCCGGATTACATGGCGAATGTACAGCCGAAGCAGGAATCCTATCGTGAAGCTTCTGCTGCTCCCGCTCGCCAGACGCTTGATGCGTACAAGAGCGAAGGTCGGGATCATGAATCTGAAGCGTATCATTGAAAATAAGGTATGATACCATCGCCATTCAGGCCGGCAATTGGATATGGATCGTCGTGCCCGCTCCGTAGCGGCTCTCGGCGCGGATCGATCCGCCGTGGCTGTCGACGATCCAGCGGGCGATGGCCAGGCCGAGGCCGATCCCGCCGTGCTCGCGCGTGCGGACCCTATCGCTGCGGTAGAACCGCTCGAACACATGCGGCAGATCATCCGGCGCGATCCCGATGCCGGTGTCTTCGACCGTGACGCGGACGGTTCCGTGCAGCCGCGAGCAGGACAGACTGACGATCCCGCCTTCCGGCGTGTACTTCACTGCATTGTCGAGCACGATGAGCAGCAATTGATGGATGCGCTCTTCGTCCGCGGAGCATTCCGCTGCCGATAACGACTCGCAGCGCAGCAGAACATGCTTAGCCGCCGCCAGCGGCTCCATCTGATCGGCCGCTGCCCGAAGCGCCTCGTCGATCCGCAGAGGCGCTCGCCGCAGCACGGCCTGATTCGAGTCGGCACGCGCCAGCGTCAAGAGCCCGTCGACCAGGCGGCGCATGCGCCGGCCTTCCCGCAGCACGGTCGATACGCTCCGGCTCTCCTCCTCGATCGTCCGATCGGGATGGCGCAGCAGCAGTTCCGAATGCGCCTGGATGACCGACAACGGCGTGCGCAGCTCATGCGAGGCATCCGCTACGAACTGCTGTTGGCGATCCCAAGCGGTTCGAATCGGCACCAGCGCGCGGGAAGCCAAGTACCAGCCGGCCGACACGGCGACGATGCCTGCGCCTACGATGCCTGACAGCAGCAAGGTCAGCAGATTGCGCAGCATCGTCGTCTCCTCGGTAATATTGGTCATGTATTGCACCGTGTACGTCTGCAC
>JAEWJS010000012.1 GCA_023386495.1 Bacillota bacterium
GTCTCCTTCGGCTGCGGAAGCCGCAGCTGCGCCGGCGGGCAGCGGCAGCCCCATGACCGGGTCGGGCACGACCTCGACACGGCTCGGCTTTACGCCGATCCGCGCGAGCAGCGCAGCGGATTCGGCGTCCCGTACCGAGATATAACGGCTCTTGTTCATCACGCCGCGAATGAGCGGATCCATCCAGCGGCGATTCACGGGGCCGATGCCTTGCGAGTAAATATAGGTCGGCTTGCCCAAGAGCTGCGCCAGCTTGAGAACGCCTGTGTAATAAGGGATCGTCTTGGCCGAAGTCGCATCCTGCAGCAAGCTTCCGCCGCCGCTGATGAGGCCGTCGCAGCCGCGCAGCGCGCCGAGCACATCGGACGGATGCATGCGGCGGACGGCTTCGACGCCGTACATCTCGGTCGTCGAGGCCGGATCGCCCGACAGCACGACCGGCTGCACGTTCAAGCCTTGCTTCGCGCCTTCATCTGCCAGCGCGTTCAGTATCGACTTCAGCACCGCCTCGTCGCCGCTGTTGTTGAAGCCGTAATACCCGGAGATCGCTATGCGGACTGTCTTGCGGCCTTGCGATTGGTCGACCATGCGCGCCATGCTCCTTCCCCGATCTGCCAGACCGCGATGAGCGCCAGCCCGATCAGGAAGCCAAGTCCTAGACCGAGCAGCACGCGGACGAGCGAGATCGCGATCGGCGTATGAATGTGCGCAAACGTGTCAACGATCGACAGCTGCCCCATCGCGGCTACGATCATGATTACCCATGCGGCGCGGTAGCGAAGCGCCAGGAATAGTCCCAACAAGAACAGCGGGTGCGCCAGCATGAATTCTTTGAACCGCGGGCGCACGCCGAACGTGCCCTCCAGCAGGTTGCGGAACATCAGCTCCAGCGAAGTAGCGGTACCTGCGTTGCCGGTTCGGGACAGATAGTACATGCCCACTACGCCGAGGATAGCCGCAACGGCCACCCATAGCACGGTGATCTGCAGGCGAAGCAGCTTGCGCAACTGATCGATCGGCGACTTGCCCGTATAGAGGAACACATAGAGCGCGACGAGTCCCATCGGAGCCAGATGCAGCAAGCTTACGCCGCGGAACTGCTGCAGCACCAAGCTGTACGTGATATTCGTCAGCAGTCCGTACACGAATGCCGCGCCGAGCACGGACATCGCGGACGTAACGATGTACAGCCCGATTGCGGACACGAGTCTTTTGCCCGCCGGCATATCCGGGAACACCCATTTCCCGCCGAACAGCTTGTCCGGCGCAACGCCCGACGCGACAGCAGCTCGGCCGCCATCGTCAGCGCTTCCCCACTCGCCGCCGACAGACCTGCGATTGCCTTCCGTATGCGCGCGTACGCGTCCGAACGCCCACAGGATCGCGAGCGTAGGCACCGCGATCGACGCGCCAAGCGCGAGCGCCTGCTCCAGAAGCGCCGCGTTCAGAACGAACAAGCCTGCGCTGCCGACCAAGCCTAACCCGAACACAGCCAGCGTCGACCACGGCACGAATGCCCCGACGAGCAGCGCGATGACCGCGATCGCGCCGAGCGCCGTTACCGCCCGCAGCGCTTTTTGCCAACCGGCATACTGATAGTCGAACTTCACGGCTACGCCCGGCTCGAAGCCGAAGTCGGCCAGCCGTTCCACGGCGCCTTGCTCCTTCGACGTGCCTGCCAGCGCATCCTTCACATTCTCGAGCGGGTGCACGATCGCCGCTTTCGTAACGCTCCGAAGCGGAGCGCCGTTGATGTAGAACAGACGAATGTTGCGGTCCTTCGCAGCCAGCAGGAAGCGATCCGCGATGGCTGCGGGACTCATCGACGCCGCATCGCCCTCGGAGAGCGAGTACAGGCGCGCGACATCGTAATCCGTATCGTAAGCAAGACGGCTCAGTCCGCCCTGCGGCACTTTCAAATTCTCGATCGCCGCGATGCCGATGCCGTATTCGCGCAGCAGCGAGGCAAAGTGATCCAGGCTCTTCAATTCCCCGCGGTCGCTGAAGCCCTTCACATTATCCCCTTCGAACAGGATTCGCGTGACGCCCAGCTCCGCGAACCGCTTGAACAACGCTTCCGTCTCCTCCGCATCATACGGGCGTCTGTTGTCCGACAGCCGCGGCATGATGTGGAACCCTTCTGCGGCCAACTGCTCGAGCGCGAGCGGATCGGGCAGCATCGACTTCACGATCGCATTCTCGACAGGCGTCTCCAGCACAAGCCCTTCACGTCCGCCGTACGACCATTCGCGAACCGCAATGCCGGCCTTCTCGAACGTGCTCGTCACAAGCGGAGCGATCGCATCGCGAGATGCCGCGTCCGCGAACAGCACATACGCGAAGTTCTCGTCGAGCGGTGCCGGCTCGCCCTGCAGCGCTGCGGCCTGTGCCGAATTGTACAGCGTCAGGCGTCCTGCCCAGCTCAATTCCTCAAAATTGCTCTCGAACACCGCCATCGTCGTAATGCCGGCCGCCTTCAGCTCCTTCAGCTGCTCCGCCACGAATTGCTGCGGATGCGCCTGATACGCGCCGATCATGAGCAGATCGCGGTAGTCGAACACATATTCCACCTCGGTCGAGGTGCCTTCCATGCTATGGCGGGCGAAGCCCAGCGGCAATGCCGCTAGGACGCCGAGAGCCGTTAAGGCCCAGAGCAATGTCCGGGCCATTCGATTCAACTTCTTGTATGCAGTTAGCAAGCTGTCCACTCCTTAGCTTCGGTTATCCACGCGTGCCATTACCGCTTGCGCAAGCTTCGTAATGGCGGCGGACGCCTCCGCCTGCGAATCGCCTCTCACGGCGAAATACACCTTAATCTTCGGTTCCGTCCCCGACGGACGCAGGCAGAACCACGACCCGTCCTCGAGCAGGAACTTCAGCACGTTCTCCGGCGGCAAGCCGTCCAGGCCGGGCTGATAATCGAGCATCCGCGATACCTTCACGCCGGCAATCTCGGCAGGCGGCGCGCTGCGCCAATCGTCCATGATCCCGGCAATCTGCCGGACGCCGTCGATGCCCTTCAGCGTGCGCGACTCCAGATGTTCGAGGTACGTGCCGAACTGTGCGTACAGCTCCTGCAGCACCTCGTACAGCGTCTTGCCTTGGCTCTTATAATAAGCGGCCGCTTCGGCGATCAAGAGCGATGCGACGACGGCATCCTTATCGCGCGCGTACGTCCCCGCTAGGTAGCCGTAGCTCTCCTCGTAGCCAAACAGGTACGTATGCTCGCCGGTGCGCTCGTACGCCGTCATTTTCTCGCCGATATACTTGAAGCCGGTCAACGTGTTGACGACCTCTGCCCCATAGCTGCGGGCAATGTCGGCCCCCATCTCGCTCGTTACGATCGTCTTGACGACGACGCCGTTCGCCGGTAGCTCGCCGCGCTCCTTCATGGCGCCGAGCAGGTAGTTCACCATGATCGCGCCCGACTGGTTGCCCGTGAGCACGACATATTCGCCGCTGTTATTCTTGACGACAGCGCCCATGCGATCGCAGTCCGGGTCCGTGCCGAGCACGAGATCCGCGTTCTGTTTCTTCGCCAGCTCCAGCGCAAGCGCAAAAGCGTCCCGCTCCTCCGGATTCGGCGACTTCACCGTTGAGAAGTAGCCGTCGGGCAGCTCCTGTTCCGGCACGACGCTCACATTGCCGAAGCCGGCCTGACGAAGCACGCTCCGCACCGGCACGTTGCCTGCGCCGTGCAGCGGCGTGAACACGACGGACAGCGCATCGCCCGCTCCGCCGCGAATCAGCTCCGGCCGCTGTGACTGCGCCGCGACCGTGTCGACATAGGCTTGGTCCTCGGCTTCGCCCAGCCACTTCAGCAAGCCGCTTGCTTCGGCAGCTGCGCGGTCCATGCGGCGCACCTCGGCGAAGCTTGCGATGCCTTGGATCCGCTCGATGACCTGCTCGGCATCGGCCGGGACGAGCTGCCCACCGTCGGCGCCGTACACTTTGTACCCGTTATACTCCGGCGGATTGTGGCTTGCCGTTACGACGATGCCGCCGGTCGCGCCCAGCGCGCGGACAGCGTACGACAGCTGCGGCGTCGGACGCAGGCTTGGCCAGAGGTAAGCCGTAATGCCGTTCGCCGCAAGCACCGTTGCCGCGACCAGCGAGAATTCCGGCGATTGGTTGCGCGAATCATGCGCGATGACGACCGACGGCTTCGCGTCGCGGCTGAGCAGCCAGTTCGCCAGCCCCTGCGTCGCCTTGCCCACCGTGTAGGCATTCATCCGGTTCGTGCCGGCGCCCATTACGCCGCGCAATCCGCCCGTACCGAACTCCAGGTCGCGATAGAAGCGGTCGACGATTTCCTTCTCGTCGCCCTCGATCGAGGCAAGCTCCGCTTTCGTCGCCTCATCGATAACCGGATCCGCCAGCCATCCCCGATACTTATCTACCGCACCCTCATGCATCGTCGTCATGAATATCTCCATCTCCTTTATCTCCACATGATCTATGTATCTTTCTGTTTAACTCTTCTTATGGTTCCCCATTTCCAAAGACCGGTTGTCAGCGCCGAGAAGGTTGAGCGATGGTAGCAATTGAGGAGCGGAGTGTAGTCTAAGCTACATGAGCACCGGAAATTGCGCCAGCGTTCAAGATTCGACGTCGAATAAGCTTCGTAGCATTCGCTTCGCGATCACAACCGGTCACTGCAGCGCGAACATGATTTCGCCTTCGCAGACAACCTTGTCCCCAACCTTCGCGACTGCCTGCCCCTTGCCGATCATGCCCTTCAAGCGTGTGATCTCCACCGATAGCGTCAGCGTGTCGCCGGGCACGACCTGCCCGCGGAACCGCCAATTATCGATGCCCGCGAACATCGCGATTTTGCCTCGATTGGCCTCCACCATCAAGATCGCTACCGCGCCGACCTGCGCGAGCGCTTCGACGATCAAGACGCCGGGCATCACCGGAAATTCCGGAAAATGTCCCGCGAAAAAAGGTTCGTTCATCGTGACGTTTTTCAGTCCGACCGCCTTGACGCCAGCCTCTGCCTCCAGGATGCGGTCAATCAAGAGGAACGGGTGGCGATGCGGAATAATCGCTTGAATCTGCTTAATATCCATCATAAGGTTCATATGCTCCTTCGCATGCTTAGTATAAAACGGCTGCATTCATGAAACGATAATACCACCCTTTGCGAAAACTGCAGTTCGCAGAGGTTGAGATAAGGGAGCTTGCTGCGTCGGGATCTGAAGCATTCCGGCTTGCAGCAAGCTTCTTTTCACCTTGTGCCGACGTTCCGGTTCAGCGCCGCGAACTTCACGATGTACATGAATGACGTGACGAACGAGAATCCGATCGCCAGCCACAGCACGCCGATGCCGTAAGGCAGCTCCAAGAATATGAAGAGCAGCGCGACATAGAACAGCACCGTCGTCAACTTCCCCATCCAATTCGCCTGCACCGTCTTCTTCCCCTTAAAGTGAAAGAACGCCGACCCGGCAATCATGCCGAGATCTCTGAAGAACAGCAGCGCCGCCGCGCTCCAAGGGATAATGCCCGTGACGAGCAGCGACACGATGACCGCGATGAGCATCGATTTGTCAGCCAGCGGATCCAGCATGGCGCCGACGGCCGTCGTCAATCCGCGCGACCGCGCAATGTAGCCGTCGAGAATATCTGTCAGACCTGCGGCGGTAATGACGAGGAACGCCGATATCATATGCCCGTTCGCGAACACAATTATGTATACAGG
>JAEWJS010000024.1 GCA_023386495.1 Bacillota bacterium
TTGCACTTGCACTTGCACTTGCACTTGCACTTGCACTTGCACTTGCACTTGCACTTGCACTTGCGCCTGCACTTCCACCTAAGCTTGCACCAGTGCCTACACCCGCACCCGCTCTTGCACCAGCACTCGCTCCCGCTCCCACGCCAGCTTCATCAAGCGCCATCGCCCGCAGCACCATATGCGCCAGCCTTGGGTGCGTGCCTGCGCTCGCCATCTTGCGCCCGTGCGGCGTAATGCGGCCGTCCGGGTCGAGCGCGCCGAGCTGTTCCAGCAGCTCCGCTGCTTGCTTGAGCAGCGGCTCCGGCGGCGGATCCAGCCAGCGCAGCTCGCGCGGGTCGGCCGTTCCCCACGCCGCCAGCTCCAGATAGAGCGGCGCAAGGTCGGTCTCCGTGATCTCCGGCTTCCCCGCAGCAGCCATCGACTGCTCCTGCTCTGCCGACCAGAGCCGGTAACAGACCCCCGGCTCCAGCCGTCCCGCGCGTCCGCGCCGCTGATCGGCAGAGGCCAGCGACACCGGCACCGTCTCCAGCCGCGTCATCCCGGTCCGAGCGGAGAACCTTGGCACCCGCATCAGCCCCGCATCGACCACGACCCGCACGCCCTGCACGGTTAGGCTTGTCTCGGCAATGGACGTGGCGAGCACGATTTTGCGTAGGCCACCCTCGCCAACAGCCAATGCCCGATCCTGCTCCGCCTGCGGCAGCGCGCCGTACAGCGGCAGCACGACAGCACCGGCTACGGCACCCAACAATCCCTGCACGCGCCGAATTTCACGCTCGCCCGGCAGGAACACCAGCAATCCGCCGTCCTCCTGAGCGATTACCTGGCGTACGACCCGCGCGACATGGTCCTCGACCCGCTCTCCGCTGCCATGCCGCGGCGCATAGCGTGTCTCGACCGGGTACTGCCGTCCCTCGCTCACGATGACCGGCGCACCGCCGAGCAGCTCGGCGACCGGCTCGGCATCGAGCGTAGCCGACATCACGACGAGCCGCAGGTCTTCCCGGAGCACCTGCTGCGATTCCAGACAGAGCGCCAGCCCTAGGTCCGCATGCAGGCTGCGCTCGTGATACTCGTCGAACAGCACGAGACCTACGCCGTCCAGCGCAGGATCATGCTGCAGCATACGCGTCAAGATCCCTTCCGTGATGACCTCGATCCGCGTATCCGCGCTCACCTTGCTGTCCATGCGCACGCGATAGCCGACCGTGCCGCCCACCTTATCGCCTAACAGCTTCGCCATGAACCCCGCCGCGCTTCTAGCCGCCATCCGTCTCGGCTCAAGCATGAGCATGCGCTTGCCTGCCATCCACGGCTCGTCCAGCAGTGCCAGCGGTACGCGCGTCGTCTTGCCTGCGCCCGGCGGCGCGATGAGCACCGCTTGGTTTGCGCTTGCAAGCGACTCCCGCAGCGCCGGCAGCACAGCTTCGATCGGCAGTTCCGCCATCTTTCATCCCCCTCAACTTGCTCCTGACCGCTAGCCATCACATGCTTGTGCCTATGCGATCCCTCAGTTCGAATCCCCCATGTAACAAGGCAGCTCCAGCGACCCGGCGAGCTTCGCGCCCAGGCTCGACGGATAGACCCGAACATCCGCCAATCGCGCAAGCGGCACCCATTCGACGCCGATCTGATTCGAGTCCGGCAGGTCGCCGTTCATGACCGGTTCCGGACCGTCCGTCTCCGCGCTGCACGCAAAATAAAACTCCACCTGATGCACATCCGAGTCCGTATCCGCGAATTCGTGATTGCGCCCAATATACTCCCTTACATGCAGCAGTTCCCCGACCTTCACCGGCATGCCCGTCTCCTCGATGCATTCGCGCACCACCGCATCCTGCAATTCTTCACCGGGCTCTTGCCCGCCGCCGGGGAAGAGATAGAACACCCCGCGATGATCCGTGTTTTTCGTCAACAAAACATGATCGTTCTGCACGATGACCGCCTTGGCAGAATTCCGGATTTTACGTATCGCGTTCTCCATGTCCGTTATGCTCCTTCAAGTCTCGATTTGAACCGCTTCAGCTCTGCCACGATTATCATACTAATAATGATGAGCAGAAACCAAGAACTTAATTTGCCCCAATGGACGATCTGCCACGATACGCGCTGATTCGGGTACTGCCACGCGCCGAGCAGCGTGCCGATATTCTCGCCAAGCCAGATGAAGAACGCGACCAGCACGTATGCGGCCGTCATCGGCATCCGGTAGTCCGTGCCGTCTGCGCGGAACACCACGACCGTCCGAATGAACACGACAACAATCGCTGCGGTCAGCACCCAGCGATAATCATAGGTATAGTGGTGGGTGTAAAAGTTCGCATATACCGCCATGCACAGCAGCGTCGCCACCCAAGAATTAGGCCAGCCGATAATCCGCACGTCCAGCCGCCTCCACGCTTGGCAGATATAACTCGCGACGCTGGCATACATGAACCCCGCATACAGCGGAACGCCGAACAGCTTGCTGTAGGCCTCTTCCGGATACGCCCAAGAACCCATATGCACCTTGAACAGCTCCAGCGCGATGCCGATCACGTGGAAGCAGCAGATGACGAGCAGCTCGTCCTTCGTCTCCAGCTTGAACAAGAGCATGCCCGCCTGCGCGGCAAGACAGATAAGCAGGAGCCAATCGTAGCGGGGAAGACCCGGCAGATCGACAACCTTCGTCAGCGCAAGCGCGGCAAAAATCACGACCGGAAACACGCAAGACAGCGCCTCCTGCACCGTAAAATCCGCCAGCGCCCGCATCCCTTTCACCAATCGGTTCGTCCCCGCCATGCCACATCTCCTCGCTTCGCTACGGAAGCAGGGCCCTCATCTGCGCGATCCATACGGGATCCTGCTGCGCGCCGTAGCCGTATTGGAACAACTTCTTCGTCTCCGTGAACCGCGCTTCGCTCGAGGCAGCGCCCATGACGACCGCAATGAGCCGCTTCCCGCCGCGTTGGGTCGTCCCGGTAAAACAATACCCCGCCCGCTGCGTATACCCTGTCTTCAAGCCGTCATTGCCCTTATACGCATAAGCTTCGCCCGGCAGCATCTGGTTCGTCGTCCGCAGCACGAGGCTGGCGCTGCCGCCGTCGACCGCCACGTCCCGCAGCGTCGTAATGTCGAGCACTTCCGGGAAATTCCGGACCAGATGGGCGGCGAGCTTGGCCGTGTCGCGCGCCGTCATGACGGTATCGCCTTCCGCCGCCGCTTCCTCGAACCTCGCCAGATCGATCGAAGACAATCCTGTCGCATTCGCGAAAAACGTTTCGCCGGACAACCCGATTTTGCGCGCGCGCTCGTTCATCCAGGTGACGAACTTCCGCTCCGACCCGGCCGCATGCTCGGCCAGCGCAATCGCCGCATCGTTCGCCGAATGCACGGTCATCGCCTCGAACAGCTCGCGAACCGTGTAGTGTTCGCCTGCCCGGGCACCGATCTCTGCGCCTTCGACTTCTGCCGCATAGCTGCTAACCGTCACTACTTCCTCCCACGCGATCGAACCCTTGCCGATCCGCTCCAGCAGGACGAGCTCCGTCATCATCTTCGACATGCTGGCCGGCGGCAGCGCCAAGTCGGCATGCGAGGCATGCAGCACCCGGCCCGTCTCGGCATCCATTAAGATCGCGGCTCGCGCTTCGATCGCCGGCCCTGCCTGCACCTCGAGCCCATACTCTTCCACTGCCCATTTCCATCCCGCTATCGCGAGACAACCTGCCAATACGCATGCTGCCAGCTTCTTCATTCCCCGCAATCATCCCTTCTGTACACGATACCTAGCATTGTACAGCGCGATGTTTAAGAGGAAGGTAACAGAACCTTAAGAAACCCTTAACATTGGTTTAACGATTATTCAGAATTGGCGGCTTGATAGAGCGGCAGCCGCACTTGGAAGCGGGTCTGGTCTGCATCGCTCACCGCGCCGATCGTGCCGCCGTGGCGCTCCACGATGCTTTTCGCGATCGCGAGCCCGAGCCCCGAACCGCCGGAATGCGCATTCCGAGACTTATCGACACGATAGAAGCGGTCGAACAGGTGCGGCAGATCGACGGCCGGGATCGGATCGCCGTAGTTCACGACATTCGTCACCGCTTCGCCGTCCTCGACTCGGACCGTAATATCGACCCTTCTGCCCTCGCGGCCGTAGAGCACCGCATTCATCAGCAGGTTCTCGAATACCCTTACCAGCTTATTCGGATCGCCTAAAACGTAGACGCCACCGCCGCCGCTCGGCCTGTGAATCGCCCCTTGCATGCCGGCCTCCTCGAGCGAGATCCGATTCTGCAGCAGCAACTGCTCGAGCAGCTCCGTCAGATTGAGACGCACTTGCTGCACGGGAAGACTGTCATGCCGCATTCGCGTGTATTCGAACAGGTCTTGGATCAGCACATGCAGCCGCTGCGACTTCTCATACGCGATCTGGACATAATGCCGCAGTTCGACCTCATCGCGGTACCGGTCCTGCTCGATCAAGCCGAGATAGCCGAGGATCGACGTGAGCGGCGTGCGCAGATCATGCGATACATTCGTGATGAGCTCGTTCTTCGTCTGCTCCGCGCGCCTCTCCTCGTCCAGCGATTGCTTCAGCTGCGTGACGAGACGATTCGTATAGTATGCAAGGTCGCCAAGTTGATTGTTCTGCTTGATCGGGATCCGATCGTCGAAATGCCCGTCCGCGATCCATTTCACCGAGCGGTTCATCTCTGCCACGTAGCGGAACCACCGCCATTGGAACAAGGTGAGGTACACGGCGAACAGGAACAACGCCACGATCGCGAGCGTGACCCCTTCGCCAAGCCCGTATACGACCTCCCGTGCCAAGCCCCGCAAGAAGCCCACATCCCTTGAGATGCGTTCGGCTAGTACCGCCAATAGATAGGCCGATATCACAGCCAGCACAGCACTGAGCATCATCTGGCCGATGAAGCGGAGCGTCATATTAGACTTCAATTTTGTAGCCGACCCCCCAGACCGTGCTGATCAGCTTATCGCCGGTTTCCAGCTCGAGCTTCTCCCGCAGCTTGCTGATGTGCACCATCACCGTATTGTTGGATTCGAAGTACTTCTCCTTCCACACCTGCTGGAAAATCTCCTCCGCGCTAAACACTCTTCCCGGCGATGACGCGAGCAGATGAAGAATGCCGAACTCCGTCGATGTGAGATGAAGCGCACGCCCCTCTGTTTGAACCGAATGCGTCGATTTGTCGATTCGGAGCGGCCCGATCTGCAGCGCGTGCTCCTCTTGCCTGCCCCCTGCCGCCGGGTTGTACTGATAGGAACGGCGCAAGAGCGATTTCACGCGCGCTACGAGCTCCAGCGGATTGAAGGGCTTCACCATATAATCGTCCGCCCCGGTCATGAGCCCCATAATTTTGTCCATGTCCTCGGCCTTCGCGCTCAGCATCAAGATCGGAATCGGGACTGCGCCGGCCTTGCGGATGCGGCGGCATACCTCCAGACCGTCCATCTTCGGCATCATGATATCGAGCACGACCAGATCGGGCTGCTCCCGCTCGAACGCCTCCACGGCCTCTTCCCCGTCATGGGCGAGCATCGTGCTGAGCCCTTCATTCTTCAGATAGATTTCGATAAGCTCCGCGATTTCCCGATCATCATCTACAATCAATACGCGTCGACTCACGCCATTCTCTCCATTCCTGCGACTAGGTTGATCCTGCTGTCGATCTCTTGTGCCATACAATTAACTGCATTAATAATTAACGACATACTTGAGCAGCTGCGTTCCTAATCTGCTCTGTTGACGATTCGACTCGGCAATTAGTTTCGCTATTGCATGTTACGCCTCGTGCTGCGTGTCCACCGCTTCCTTCACGGAGGCGTACACCAGCCTGCCGATCGCGTTGCCGATCGCCGAAGCGCAGCCTGCGTAGGCGTGCACGACCGGATGATCCGCGCGCTGCGACACCGCGATGACGCAGGCATCGGTCGTCGTGCCGGTCGCGTGCAGCGACGGATCGGCCTCATCCCGAATATCCGCATCCCGGAGCGCAGCCGCTTTCGCTTCCGTGGCTGTCGTCATCGCGTTCAGCATCGCCCCGTCCGTCATGCGGCCGTCCACCATCACGATCGTATTGATCGTGCCCGGATAATAGGCCGGATAGGTCTCTCTCTTCGTCCCGGCCTTGGCGGCGTTGCGCGTGCCTGCTGTCGCGCAGACAATGAGCCGATACCACTCGCCGCTCTCGTCAACGATCGCAGCATGCGTCAGCTTGGCAGCCGTCAACAGGCCGATCGTCCGATCGCCGTCCATGCCGGCCCCTTCGAGGTATGCGCGCATTTCCCGTACCGGGTCATCACACAGGTAATCAAGCGGCACGCGGCGATTGAGAATGGCGGCCGCTTCCCGGATGCCGCCGTTGTAGAAGGCGCTCGACGCGCATCGGAAGCTGTCCGTGCCGCGTACGGTGATGCCGTCCGGCTCGTATTCGAATCGGATGTCGGTCCAGCTTGGAGGCCGGTACACGAACGGTGTTCCCGTGCGATAAGGCTGACTCACAAGCTTCCCTCCCCTCGCTGCTGCCGTAAGATGGCGTTGATGCGATCCATGTTCAGATATGCTCGGACATGATCGGCCAGCCGATCGAAGGCAGCTTCGCGCTGCGCTTGGAATCGCAGGTCTGCCGGAAGCGGGCTCCAATCCCGATCGCGGCGAAGCCGGTTCAGCCAAGCGCGGCGGAAGCCGTCGTTATGCAGGATGCCGTGCATGAACGTGCCCCACAGCTTGCCGTCCCCGCTGGCAGCGCCTTCCCGATAGAGCTCGCAGAACGCCATATCGCTGCCTTCCACGGTAGCGCGTACCAAGAACGGCTGCAAGAGGGCTGGATCTGTCGCCTCCGCTCTCCCCATATGAATCTCGTATCCGATGACGGAATGAGGTTCGGTCATGCCCGGCAGCTCGCCTTGGCCCGCTACCCGAACGGTGCGTTTGCGGGTCTCGAACGTCACGTCGATCGGCAGCCAGCCGAAGCCGGGTAAGCTTCCATGTTCGGATTCGACACGCTCCGGATCGTGCAGCATGCGTCCCATCATCTCGTACCCGCCGCAGATCCCGACGATGTGCCCGCCTGCCTCTTTGTACCGTTCCAGCTTCGCAGCCATGCCGCTATCGCGCAGATGGAGGAGATCCTCTGCCGTATTTTTGCTGCCGGGTATGATGACCGCATCCGGGTTACCCAGCTGATCGGCAGCCGTTACGTAGCGAATCGCAACATCCGGTTCCGCATGCAGCGGGTCGAAGTCCGTGAAGTTCGAGATGCGCGGCAGCCGCAGCACCGCGATATCCAGCCGTTCCCCATCGTCACGAACAGCAGCCGGAATTCGCCGATCGAGCGACAGCGAGTCTTCATCCTCGAGCCCGAGATCGGGCAAGTACGGAATGACGCCCAGCACGGGCTTGCCCGTACGCGCCTCCAGCCACGCCAGTCCCGGCTGCAGCAGCGTGATGTCGCCGCGAAATTTGTTGATGACGAACCCCGCCACGCGATCCCGTTCATGCGGTTCGAGAATAGCCATCGTACCGATGATCGACGCGAATACGCCGCCGCGGTCGATATCCGCTGCCAGCAGCACCGGCGCATCGGCCCATTCGGCCATGCGCATGTTGACGATGTCGCGGTCCTTCAGATTGACTTCGGCAGGACTGCCAGCGCCTTCTAGCAAGACGAGGTCATGGGTCTCGCGAAGCCGCGATAGCGCGTCTCTCACGATCGGCTCGGCTTCCGCCAGGTATTGCTCGCGATAGGCGATCGCGTCATAATCGCGCAGCGGCACGCCGTGCACGACGACCTGCGACGTCATCATCCCGCTCGGCTTGAGCAGGATCGGATTCATGTCGGTCGTGGCCGGGATGCGGCAGGCATCCGCCTGCATCCCTTGCGCCCTGCCGATCTCTTTGCCGTCCCACGTCACGTAGGCGTTAAGCGACATGTTCTGCGATTTGAAGGGTGCCGTACGATAGCCGTCCTGCGTAAAAATGCGGCATAAGGCCGTCGTGAGAATGCTTTTGCCGACATCGGATGCCGTGCCTTGGACCATGAGTACCGCCGCTTGTCTTCTGCTCATTCCGGCCGCGCCTCCTCGGCCGCAGCTGTCCGCAGTCGGTCGATGCAGTGTGCCATCACGGCCAGCAGCCGGTCATTATCCTCCCGCTGCTTGACCGCGATGCGGCAATAACGCGCGTCCAGACCGTCGAAGCGCGACGCGTCCCGGATCAGGACGCCTTGCTCGCCCATGCTGCGCTGCAGTTGCGCAGCCGTCATCCGCCAAGCGGCTGGCAGCGCGAATAGAACGTAATTCGTCACGCTTGGGATGACCTCCAGTCCCCTTGCCGCTAGCGATTGTTCCATGTACGGCCGCTCTTCGGCGATCCACGCCGCCGTTCGCGCAGCATACGCCTCCTCATCCAGTACGGCAAGGCCGATCTCCTGCGCCAAGCCGTTCACGCTCCACGGCACCTGCAGCTCGCGCATCACGGCGATCGCGTCGGGATGCCCGACCGCGTAGCCGAGCCGTATGCCGGGCACCGCATAGAACTTCGTCATCGAGCGCAGCACGATCAGCCTCGGATGCTCGGCCGCGAGCCGCAGCAGACTCAGCGCTTCCCCGTCCGGCACGAAGTCGATGAATGCCTCGTCGAGCACGACGTGATGGCCGTTGTCGAGCAGCTGCCGGATCATACCCGGGTCCACCAGCCGCCCCGTCGGATTGTTCGGCGAACCGATGAACCACATCGTCGGCTTGCCGTAGCGCGTCATCGCGTCCTCGATGCGCTTCTCGTTCAGTTCGAACCCTTCTTCCGGCAGCAGCTGCACAGGCAGCACGCGGCCGCCTGCCTTGCGTACCGCATCCGCGTATTCGATGAAGCTCGGCGCCGGAATCGCGCATGTATCGGGCTTCTGCACCCGCGCGGCAAGGTCGATCAGCTCCGCGGCGCCGTTCCCGACCAAGACGGATTCCTCGGCGATGCCGTGCATAGCAGCCAGCCGGCTCGTCAGTTTGCGCACGGCCGGATCCGGGTATCGATCGATGGCAGCGGCGAACTGCCGAATGGCGCGCGCCACCGAAGGCGGCGGCCCAAGCGGGTTCATGTTCGAGCTATAATCGAGGAAGCTTCCTTGCGGCGGTCGGCCGAACGTCTCTTTTGCCGTCGTCAGGTCGCCGCCGTGCCCGTATTTTTCAAGCATGGTTCAATCTCTCCTCATTCATTCATTCATATTCCGATTAGGCGATCGCCGCGGTAAGGGCGAGCAGTAAGCCGGCCTCAATCCACTCGTTCATGGCGCCATAGGTGTCGCCTGTCTGACCGCCTAGCTTCCGGTACAGCCAGAACCCGAGCAGCAGGCCCAACAATGCGGCACCGAGCGGCAGCATGGCGAATAGCAGCAGGTCAGCCTCCGACTTCGACGTCAACAAGAAGAGCGCGGCCATGATCAGCAGGCCGACGACGGCGGAAGACGCGGCATGCCGTCCTCGAACGCCCGCGAACAGCGAACCCATCCCTTCCGACTGTCTGGCATACGGCCAGATCGCGATCGATGCGGCCATCCACCAACGGCTCCAGACGGGGATGCAAGCGAAGACGAGGAGCCAGCCGGAACCTGCAGCGAGCAGCGAAGCGAGTGCTGAGAACTTGACCAAGAGCAGCATGACGCCCGCGATGACGCCCATCGCGCCGACCCGGCTGTCCTTCATGATCTCGAGCATCCGCTCGCGCGATCGATGGCTCATCACGCCGTCCGCGGTGTCCATCCAGC
>JAEWJS010000039.1 GCA_023386495.1 Bacillota bacterium
ATCTATTGGTGAGACTGCCGTTTCCAAGTTCCCCACCCATTATACCTCTACCTTTTGAAAAAAAAAACTCTCGCGAGGGCGCAACCATTCGTCTGTCAAGATCGTCTATCATTCGACAACAGCAGGCATAATTTGCTAGCGGCTCTTCATTATTATGCCATCTGAGCCGTTAATTATAGAACATATGAATACAGCCTGCATGGATCACCAAGCAATCATACGCAGGCACTTACGCAAGGAGGATATTATGTTGAACAACCCTGCATCAATCCGCCGCGTGACGCTGCCGAGGACATGGATCGCGCTCTTATTGGCGCTGGCCCTCCTCATCCCCCCTATGGGCGCTGCAGCCGCGGAAGAGACCGTCACGTCGATCTATTACGAGTCCGGGAGCTCCACCATGTCGCTGTATGTCGGGGAAGACGACCAGCTTCGCGTATGGGCGAACGTATCCGGCGGCTCGACATCTTCCAAGGATGTCACGCTGGACGCAGCGTGGACGTCCTCGAACAGCCAGGTGGTCAAGGTCGATAAAGGCCTCATCACCGCAGTCGGTGCAGGCTATGCCGACATCACGGCCAAATACAAGACCGCCAGCCCGGTAACCATCCGCGTGACGGTTACCTTCGAATACGACAAAGTCGAGATCGCGCTGCACCCTAGCACGACGCCGGCTGCCGGGTCGATCGATGCGCAGCTGGGCACGAACCCGCAGCTCACGGCGCGCGCCTACAAGGGCACCGCCGATATCGAAGTGACGAACGATGCCGCGTGGTCGTCATCCAACGTGAACATCGCTACCGTCGAAGACGGAACGGTCACGTTGATCGGGACAGGCACCGTGACCATACTCGCGAAGTACAAGGGCAAGTCCGACAGCGTCACGCTGAACGTGACGTCACCTTATAAGTCGCTGACGATATCGCCTTCCGGATTGGTGGAATTGAAGGTCGGAGGCGATGAGGAGGAGCTGGCCGCAAGCGTCGAGCGCAAGACGGGCGGCAGCGAATCCGTAACGAACTCGGCAGTCTGGCGCTCGGCCAATGCCGCCATTGCAACCGTCGAGAAAGGCGTCGTGACACCCGTAGGCGCCGGCACGACTACCGTCACGGCATCCTATCTCGGCGTCACGAAGTCGGTGCAAGTCGTCGTGCACCCTTCGCATCAGGCGATGAATATTTCCGAGAAGAAGCCGGTCCATCTGGTCGTCTCCGAATCGCCTAAGCAACTGACTGTCTCTGTCGCCGACAATGCCGTTATGACACCAGAGGACGTGACGAATGCTGCAGAGTGGGAGTCCTCCAATCCGTATGTGGCTACCGTATCGAATACAGGATTGGTCACCCCTAAGGCAGTAGGAACCGCTAAGATTACAGCTTCCTATAAGGGCTTGTCCCGTTCCGTGACCTTCAATGTGTACCCGAGCATCACGAAGGTCGAAATTACGGAAGAGACGATTGACGGCTTCATCGAGGGCAAGGGCGATCTGCCGCCGGTAGACGGCACCTCCCTCGCCGATGAAGTCGCGGATATATCCGACCTCGTCGTCTGGACGACCAGCGACAGCGAGATCGTGGCGATTGAGGACGGCAAGTGGGTCGCTAAGCGAATCGGCGAGGCTACGTTAACGGCAACCGTGCGCTCGAAGAGCGATACCGTCAAAATTATCGTCCACCAGAAGCCGCTTGCCCTGCTGACCGAGATTACCGACATCAGCATCGTGGTCGGCAAGACGGCGAAGCTTCCGGATCTCACCATGCTGTACGAGAACGGAGATGAAGACAAGGACGTGGACACCAAGGTCAAGTGGACCGCCTCCTCGCCCAACGTCTTGGTTACAGGCGACGAGATTAAGGGATTGCTTGCCTCTAAGGTTAATCTGACGGCTGCATATCTCGGCAAGACCGTTACCGTCCGCGTCTCGGTAGAGGAAGAGATCGTCAAGCTGGTCGCGGATCCGACTTCGCTGCTGCTTAATCCCGGCAAGTCCAAGTCGATCAAGGTGACAGGCTTCTATAAGAACGGCAAGAAAATTTCGCTCGGCTCCAAAATGAACTGGACGTTCACGAACGAAGAAGTGGCCAGCATGAAGAGCAGCACATCGCTTAAGGCGATTGCTGAAGGCAGCGGTACGCTGAAAGGCTCCTATCAAGGCAAGACAATCGAAATTCCGGTTGTCGTGAAAGCCAAGCTCAAGAAATTGACGGTATCCGAATCGTCTCTGAAGCTGGCGCCGGGCAGCAAGGAAAAGATCGTCCTGACGGCCGAATACGAGGGAGGACGCCGAACGACCGTCACGAGCGGCGCAGTATGGACGACCTCGAAGGCACAGGTCGCCGTCGTGACCGCTGACGGCACCATTACGGCAGCCGGCAAGGGCAGTGCCAGCATCAAGGCAAGCTACGAAGGCAAGAGCGTGACCGTTCGCGTCAGCGTGAAATAAACAGACATGACAAAGGGCCCATCCAATTCGGACGGGCCCTTCATTGTATCCATCAACAAGCATCTACGAATCCGAGAAAATCAAGTCATACATATGCTTCCACGTCTCAATCTCCCACACGTCGTCTTCCGGCGACTTGCCTAGCACGACGTACCCGACGTACAGGCCGCCGATAAGCGCCGCAATGAGCAGTATGGGCACGATCGCCGCGCGAAGCGTCCACAGCAACGCACGAAGCGCGACAGGCTTCTGCTTGCGCGATTTAACGCTGGCCGATTCGGAGCTTGTCCGTTTCGGCTGCTCGCCGGAAGCTTGATTCTCGGCTGCCGCCGAACGTTTGCCGAGCGTGCTCGGCTCGCTTGCCGTCTTCATTCGATCATCCTGTTCCATTAGCCGCGCAATCCGTTCGCCATGCCCATCATCTGGTCGCTGGAGGACAACGCACGCGCGCTCATTTGATAAGCTCGTTGCACGATCATGAGGTCGGACATTTCCTTGCCGATCTCGACGTTCGACTGCTCGATGAAGCCTTGCATCACGCGCAGGTTATTCCCTTGGTCCGGCTGCACATTGCGCACGACTTCCGCGATGTCCAGGCCGTCTGCGATCACGAACAGGTTGTCCGCTGTAGGCGACAACACGCTCGGCTTGATCGGTTCGACCAGCTTCAACCGGCCCAGCTCGACCACGTCGCTCTCATCGCGCGAGATGCCCTGCATATTGCCGAACGCATCGACCCGCAGCGTATATCCGTCCGGAATGATGACCTGGCCTTCTTCTCCGTCGGCGTTCACCGCGATGATCGGGTACCCGTCCGGGTTCGTCAATACCGCTTCGCCGTTCTCGTTCAACGTCGGCTGGAAGGAACCGCTTCGCGTATACGCGCGGTTGCCCTGTCCGTCGACCTGCACTTCGAACAGCGCGCTGCCTTGGATCGCGATATCGTATTCGTTCTCGGTCGGCTGAATCGGGCCTTGCGACAGATCCGGCTGAACGAGCACCATGCGCGAGCCCCAGCCGAGGTTGAAGCCGAGCGGCGTCAGACGCACAGGCTGCTCGAATGCCTCCTGCTGCTGCTTCATATTCGTAAGCAAGTCCTCGAAAGAGGCATCCTTGCGCTTATATCCGGCTGTGTTCACATTCGCGATATTGTCGGCGAGCAGGTCCAGCTTCTGCTGCAAGCCGCCCATCGATACCATCGCGTTAATCATTGAGCTGTTCATCGAACCGCCCCTTTCGATTAGACTCGGCCTACCTCGTTAACGGCCTTTTCCAAGCTTTTATCGTAGTATTGTACCATTTTCTGGTTAGACTCGTAAGCCCTGAGCGCAGCCATAAGATCGACCATCGCTTGGGAGGCGTCCACATTCGACCGTTCGATGAAGCCTTGGCGGACCTCGAAGCGGTCATCGGCCTCTACGGGACGAACTAGATTACCCTCGCCCTCCAAGCGGAACTTGCCGTTGCCTTCGCGAATCAGCTTGTTCGGGTTCTCGACCCGCGAGATCAGGAGCTGCATGCCGGTGTCTAGCCCCGTAGCGTTATCGACGAAGCGCTGCTCACGCGTCAGCGAGAGCTGCTCGATCGCCGTCCCCGGCGCGAATTGAATCGGCGCGTTGTTCACGCCCAATACGAAGGAACCGTCAGACGTGACGAGGAAGCCTTCGTCATTCAGCGTGAACGTGCCGTCACGGGAGTAACGGATCTCGCCGCTGCGGTCTTCGACCGTGAAGAACGCCTGCGGCTGATACGTGGTCTCCCCGTTCGGCGCGACGAACTTGCCGGATTCGTCGAAGGTCATCCCGTCGACGCCGATGTCCGACATGATCGCGAAGTCGGATAGCCGGCCCGTCGACGACAGATCGCCCTGCTGGTGAATCGACAAGCTCTCTTCCGCGAATACGCCGGTATTCAGGATCCCGATGCGCTTAGGCTTGTCCCCTTCGATTCCCGTCAAGTCTAGCAGCATGTCGGGAAAGGAGCGCGAGATCGCATTGACCTGCTTGAAGCCCGGCGTATTCACGTTCGATATGTTGTTTGTTACCGTGTCATGGCGTCGCTGCTGCGTAATCATGCCCGCTGCAGCCGTGTATAATCCACGTAACATATGGCCCCTCCAGATAGTCAACTTGAATGACTCTTCATAAAGATTAATTGTCAGCACCGAGAAGGTTGGACGCTAGTAGCAATTGAGGAGCGGAGCGTAGGCAGACCTACGTGAGCACCGGAAATTGCGCTAGCGTTCAAGATTCGACGTCGAATAAGCTTCTCGAGATACTTCGTGATCACAATTAATACTTTCTCTTCGTAACCTTGTCTAGGTTGTCAAGCATGATCCCCGTCCCCTTGACAACGCAGTGCATCGGATCCTCGGCTACCAGCACGGGCACCTTCAGCTCTTCGGACATCAGCGTGTCCAGTCCGTCGAGCAGCGCGCCGCCGCCGGTCAGGATGACGCCGCGGTCGATAATGTCCGCCGACAACTCCGGCGGTGTCCGCTCCAGCACGGACTTGGCAGCTTGTACAATGCTCGTGACGGAATCCCACAGCGCTTCGCGCACCTCTTCGGAGTGAATGCTGACGGTCTGCGGCAAGCCGGACACCATATCCCGTCCGCGAATGTCCAGCGATTCGCGGCGTCCGTTCGGGTAGACGGTGCCGATGCGAATCTTGATCTCCTCGCTTGTCCGCTCGCCGATCAGCAGCTTGTACTTGTTCTTGATATATTTCATGATCTCCGCATCGAACTTGTCCCCTGCGACCTTAATGGAAGAGGCGGTGACAATGTCGCCCATGGACAGGACTGCGACATCCGTCGTTCCGCCGCCGATATCGACTACCATGTTGCCGCTCGGTTGGAAAATATCCATCCCGGCCCCAATGGCAGCCGCTTTCGGTTCCTCTTCCAAGAAGACCTCGCGGGCACCGCTTCGTTCTGCGGCTTCGCGAATCGCTTTCTGCTCGACGGAAGTGATGTTCGTCGGCGCGCAGATCAAGATGCGGGGACGACTGTACCACTTGCGTCCGCCCACGCGATCAATGAACGCCTTGAGCATCATTTCCGTTATTTCGAAGTCGGCAATGACGCCGTCCCTAAGCGGCCGAATCGCCACGATATTGCCAGGCGTCCGTCCGACCATACGGTGAGCCTCTTCACCGACCGCCAAGACGCGCTTCGTGTCGCTCTCGATTGCCACGACCGAAGGCTCATCCAGTACGACGCCCCTCCCCTTCACATGTATGGATACGTTAGCCGTACCGAGGTCGATTCCGATGTCCTTGCTGAGCATAAGTCGTAAGTCCCCCAACGCCAATGAGATAACCCTGTCACGCCTTCCGACAGGCATAGATAACCTTAAGTCATTATGTTCGATGCCGAAGGCGAAAATCCTCTATTTTTGTAGAAAATATTCAGCTCTTCGCTGCCGTCAGCACCTCGCGTTTCTTCCCTGTTGATTTTTTATATTTAATTTTCGTTGCTTCTCCTCCTCTCAAGTGCCGGATCGACTTGTGGTACTCGAGAATGTGCTTCACCTGATCCGCCAGATCAGGGTTGATTTCCGGTAAACGCTCGGTCAAATCCTTGTGTACCGTGCTCTTGGAAACACCGAATTCCTTGGCGATGGTCCGAACGGTGTTCTTCGTTTCCACGATGCACCGACCGATTTTTATCGTCCGTTCCTTGATGTAATCGTGCACGTTCCCGCCTCCCAACTCGAGATAGTTTGGTACATTATATGAGTGGAGCAGGTATATATTCTTTGTAGCCAAGCGTGACAAGCCCGATTGTACAAATATTTTCAGGGAAATAACGGCCAGCTGCCCCAAAAACGGCAAAAAAGCAGAGGGCGTCCCCCTGCTTTCCTGCGCCGCGCTTCCGGTTTTACTGCTCGTCGAGCAGCACGTTCGGATTGATCGGCTTGCCGTCCTCGCGCACTTCGAAGTGCAGATGAACGCCGAGGTCCTTCTCCAGCTCGTTGCGGCCTGCCTTCGCGATGATGGTGCCCTGCTTCACTTGGTCACCCTGCTCGACAGTCAGTTCGCTGAGGCTCTGATAGATCGTGACCAGACCGTTCGGATGCGTGATCTCGACATTGTAGCCGTTCGTCGGATGCTCTTCCGCGAGCGTCACCTCGCCGCTCATGGCAGCGATGACGTCGAATGCGCTGTTGTCGGCTTTCGTGAAGTCGATGCCCATGTGCGGCGTGAATGTCGTGCCCGATACGAGCATCGCCTTCTGGCGCTCTTCGGTGGAAGCTTCCGCTTCATAGAACGGGAGCGCTACGACGAGCTCGTCCTTGTTCACGACCGGCCATTGCAGCGCCTCGTCGCCTGCGATCACTTCGAGCGTGTCATCGTTCTTGCTGTCCGCATTCGCGCTTTCACCGGTCGCGCTGTCGGCTGCCGTAGACTCGGAGTTCTGCGTTGTCGCGGCCTTGTTGTCCGATCCTTGGTAGACCCACATTAACGTTACGATGATAGCCGCCGCGGCCATGAACGCTGCCGGCGAAACCCACTTCTTCGACAGCATCCTCTTCCATCCAGACGTCTTGACGGCACTTGCGCCCCGGCTCAATTTAGGGGCTTCTTCGTTTTGCTGCTTGTTCTTGTCTTGTTCATTCATCTTTCATCACCTCAGTAGCCATTGTTGCCAGAAGCAACTCTTTTATACGTGAGGCGATTGCTAATTTTAAGATTCGAATCTTTCAGCCCATTCCGGTAGGTTCGAAGCTTGTTCAATCGTGATGCCGGTATAATAATAGCGTAGAATCTGCTCCGCGGTATTGCCCGCCGCAGCTAGCGCATTGGCGCCGTACTGGCTCATGCCGACGCCGTGGCCGTAGCCGTACGAAGTCAGCGTGATCTTATCCCCTTGAATCTTCCAATCGAAATGCGAGGACTGCAGGCCGAGTCTCTCTCTTGCCTCTCGCCCGCTCACGCTATGCTTGCCTATCAACAGCTCCTTCACGCGCCTGCCGTCAGTGCGGCTGACCACCTTGATCTGCTTCGGCTTCGCGGACGGAACGTCCAGCTTCTTGTAAAAATCCTTCAGCTTCATCGTCACTTCCTGCTTATAGCGAGGCGAGCTCTTCGTGTCCCAAGGGCTCGGCACGCTCCGCAGATAGGGCAGCGCAACAGACCAGTAATCCTCCGAATTCTCGGTGTAGCCGTTGCTCGTTGAGAAGTAAGAAGCCTGAATCGGCGCGCCATCGTATGTGAGGATCAGCCCTTTCGTCTGAGCGACCGCTTCGCTGATCCGGTCCAGCTTGGCCTGCGTTGCATCCTTGCTCCCCCAGAGCTTCCCAAGCTTCGCGATCGGGATGTAGACTTGGTCATCGGTCGAATCCGACACATCGGCCTTGGTCCGTCCATCGGCATTCGCCTGCGCAAGCAGCTTGCGTACAATATACGTTCTGGCTGCGATTGCCTGGGCCTTCAGCGCTTCCGGTTGAAAATCCGCCGGCATCTCCCCAGCCACGACGCCGCGCACATACCATTCAATCGGCACGGTCTCCACGCGCGCGAGATCGGTCAGTTGAATCCGCACCATCGCGCCGCCCCCTAGCATTTCCGCGTATTGCACAACCGTCTGCTCGTTTTCGCCGATCGCCGCCTTGCCTGTCTTGCCTGTCACTGGCTGGGACTCGGTTACTTCCGCTTCCTTCCGCTCGACTGCGAGACGTTCAGGAGGCTCCGCTTGGTGTTGTTGTTCCTGTTGTCCGTCAGTCTTGTCTTGACGTTCATCAGAATGGAGCGCCGGATTGAGGACAAGCATCGCGAGCAGCGTGCCCGATGCGAACAATGCCCACCATAATACCGGTCTGACGGCCGTCGGCCGGCCTGTCCGTCCTTTCAATCTGAATCTCATGCTTCGCGTCAGGCTCCTTCCCTCTAGATGTGCGGCACAGGCCGGGAATCTCTTAAATGGCCTGTCTTGGTACAGTCTATGAGGGAGAATGGTAGGGTAGAACTCTCCATCGCCGCTATCCCCTTCGATCAGGTTGGGGGCTTGTGTATCTCCTCCACCGCCCTGTAGCCACTATCCCGTCGAATCAGGACTGCGCCTTGTGGCGAGGGGAGATACGCGTGAATTTTTTTACATAAAATAGTTGATTTACGAACAAATGTTTGGTATATTGAAGTAGGAACACACGTTCTATAGAGGGGTTTGGTCGATGGTGACACGCAGACGACTAAGCGAGGCTCATATTGAAGTAGAATGCAGAATCAAGCTATTCCAAGCAAAATGGCCCGTGGGCTTCGCATGCCCGCGGTGCGGATGCGGCAAGTACTATTTGACCGCTCGCAGGCAGCCGTTATTCGAGTGCGCCTCGTGCCGCCATATGACTTCGCTTACGGTCGGAACGGTCATGGAAGGCAGCAGGACACCCCTTCGGAAATGGTTCGAAGCCATTCGCCTGCTCGCCCGAACTGACCAAGGCACGAGTGCCATGGAGCTGATGCGGACGATCCAGGTAACCTACAAGACAGCTTGGCTCATGCTTCATAAGCTGCGTTATGCGATGGGACAGCGGGAGGATCGGCAGCTTCTCACAGGACTCGTAAGGGTGAATGCGGCGCGATACGGCAGTCCGTACAATCCGTCTGTTTACCGGCATCCGAAGGAGCATCCGCTCATGAGCGGCGCATCCTTGAATCAGAATCTTGACATGACACAGTTGAAAATAAAGCCTGTTCCGCCAGAGCACTGCGATGACCGGGTTGCGGACCGTCGATGGCATCGGATCTTCGTCGAGCAGCACGTCGATGAAGCGAATTCTACCGTCTTCGGCAAAGTGCCTAAATATGGCGAGAACCGATTCCAACCTTTGCTCCAGGCCTGCAGGCAAATGTCCCGCTGGCTTAATGACACCTTTCACGGCATTGGGGCAAAGCATTTACGCGCCTATGCGGATGAATTTTGCTGCCGCTACAACTTGCAGCTAAGCGCTGCAGACATTGGCGGCCACCTCATTGCTATCGCGGCCCAGCATCCCCGTATCACGTATAAGAGTCTGGTTAGACGACCTAAAGACGGCTTCAGCCATAGTCCTTACATCCGTCCGGTTCGGCAGGAGCTTTTCCCGCGCTTTTCATACGAGGACAGCCGTTCATCGTATATCTCCTGAAACCATTCCTGGCAATTTCCTGATTCAACGGGATAGTGGCCAAAGAAGCACGAGGGGCATACATACATACATACTTACTGTCATAACCGCCGACAACAAAAAGACCGAAAAGGCAGATGCCCCTTCGGTCATGCGTTACACTATAACTGCAAACTCAGGTTAAGCCCATGTCGGCTGAATCTTCAGACGCGCGACTTCCTTGTCCCGCACATAAGCAGCGGGCTCCGCGGCAGGTTGCTTAATCCGTTCGCGCGCATCTTCGAAGCCGATCGCAGACGTTCTGCCCCCTGCTGCGTCCGTGACGACGACCGACTCAACCGCTGTCGCTGCAGGCTCCTCACGCCGAATGTCGGCACCGAGCGAAGCAAGCTTCTGCGTAATGTTCACGTATCCGCGGTCGATATGATGCGTGCCCGTGATCTCGCTGACGCCATCTGCACGCAGTGCCGCACAGATCAAAGCTGCGCCGGCCCGGAGGTCAGTCGCGCACACGTTCGCGCCGACAAGACTCGCGCCTCCCGATACGATCGCGGTACGGCCATCCACCTTAATCATTCCCTGCAGCTTCTGGAACTCCTCCACATGCATGAAACGATTCTCGAATACGGTCTCCGTAACGACACTCGTCCCCTCCGAGACCATTAGCAGCGCCATCATCTGCGATTGCATATCCGTCGGGAAACCCGGGTGCGGCAGCGTCTTCACGTCCACGCCGCGCAGCGGTTCGTTCGCCATGACGCGGATGCCGTTCTCATGCTCCTCGATCTCGACGCCCATCTCCTGCAGCTTCGATATGACCGGTGCCAAGTGATCGGCGATCGCGCCTTCGATGTAGACATCGCCGCCCGTAATCGCCGCGGCTACCATGTACGTTCCCGCTTCCACGCGATCCGGAATAACCGTATGCTGCGTACCGCGAAGTCCGTCTACGCCTTCAATTCTGATCATGCCCGTGCCTGCGCCGCGAACCACTGCACCCATACCGTTCAGATAGTTCGCCAGGTCGACGATCTCCGGCTCCTTCGCCGCATTCTCGATCGTCGTCGTGCCTTCCGCAAGCGTTGCGGCCATCATAATATTTTGAGTGGCACCGACACTTGCCACGTCTAGGTATATTTTCGCGCCTTTTAATCGGCCGTCTTTGCGGGCTTCTATGTACCCTTGCCCTAGCGTAATCTCTGCCCCCATTGCTTCGAAGCCCTTCAGATGCTGATCGATTGGCCGTGTCCCGATTGCGCACCCGCCTGGAAGCGAAATACGTGCGCAGCCACAACGAGCTAAAAGGGGTCCCATCACGAGGAAAGAAGCACGCATCTTGCGGACGAGGTCATACGGCGCTTCATGCGCACGCAATGCCGTCGCATCGATCCTGACGGAGTCTGAATTGAAGGTAACGTCTGCTCCCAAAGAAGCCAGCACTTGATGGATCGTGATGACGTCGTCAAGAAGAGGAACGTCCTGAATGACGCTTACGCTTTCCTGTGCGAGCAATGACGCCGCAAGAATCGGAAGCACGGAATTTTTCGCGCCATTGACGCGTACCGTACCCGACAATCGCTGACCACCGCGGACGATTATTTTACTCATCTTGTTCCCCCCGCGCGCTGTAATTTCCGATCCGCTGCGCCATAACATCCCAGGATGATATGGACTGCCTCCAACATCTTAACATTTCCTTACACGAATCGACAAGCGTTATTTATTCTGTAGTAACATTCGCTATAATTCGCGAAATTCAGTCCGTCATGTACTACCCATTGTTAACTATTTAGGCCTTGCTTATTCGACAAAAGCACTAAGCATTTGTGACCATTTCCAATAATCCAGTATGAACGATGCAAAACCGTGGCCGATAAGAATGGCAAGCATGATTTGCAGCATTCGGCCTCGCGAACTACGAGGTCTCTTCAGCAGCGAATCGAGCTTCAATTCCTGCAGCACGACCCACGCGAGATAGATGCTGAGCAGCGTAACGACGATTGCCAATAACCCGCTGACGCCGATCTCCGCTCCAAGCGTCGTGTTCATGGCCTAATCACCCTCTCTTCTGGGACGCAATGGCTCGGAAGATCATTGCGCTGAATTCCGCGCGGCTTGCGGTTTCGTCCGGACGGACCGTATTGCCCGGATAGCCGCCGATTAACCCGTCTTTCTTCATGCGGGCTAGCATCGGGGCAGCCCAGTGATCTGTTTCTAGATCGGAGAATGCTTTGGCTCCATCCTTGAGCGGCGTCAATCCGAGCGCACGGGCGAGCATAACCGCGATCTCGGCACGCGTGATCAGCCTTCCCGGCCCGAAGGTACCGTCCGGGAGTCCCGTTACGATGCCGCTCGATGCCGCTTGCATGATCGGTTCATAGGCCCAGTGCTTCTGGGCAACGTCCGGGAATGTCCGATTATGCGTCGAGCTTCGCGTATTGAATGCACGCATGGTCATTGCCGCAGCTTCGGCGCGCGTAATGCCCCGGTCCGGCTCGAACCGGTATTCGCCGGTTCCGCCCGCAATGCCTCTCGCATCAAGTGCCGCGATTACGGACTCCGCCCAGTGGCCGCTGATATCTCTGTATCCGGCTACCAACCGTTCCATGTCCGCGCGCATGCCGTAATACTGGTAGTCGAAGGGCTTATCCGCGGTGGCTTTTACATAGTACGTGCCTGCAGCGAACGCTCGGCTGTCTATGAGCGATGACTCGCCCTTCTTGCTCTGCAAAGTGAACAAGATCTTCTGGGTCTTATCCATGATGTCTAACCGCATCGTCCTATCGGCTGGGATATCCGTCAGGCGAAGGTTGACGAGATGGCTTTCCTGGATGCGCAGCTGGAACCAATCCTGATCGCTTTCCTTGCCGACTACGCCGATATATTCGGCGCCGTTCGTAAGAGGCGTTGCCGTGTATACCCGATCATTAGGCTCATTCGGATCCTCATATCGCGTCTGGACTTCAATGGACAACGTATAATGGCCAACGACCGGCTCGGCATCGGAAGAAGCCGCATTATGAACTCGGATATAATAAGTGCCCGGCGTTACGGCTATGATGGAGGATGTTTCGGTATCGCCGTCACCGTACTCATCGTAGTAGGTCTCCGCCTGGCCTGCCCGCTGAACCGTGAACGCCGGATCGATGCGAACGGTGTCCGTCTCCAGCGATATTCGGAGCGCGCCGCGCTGCGTAAAATGAACGGCATACCAATCGCGGTCGCTCGTCCGGTGAAAGTTGCCTATCACCTTCTGCGATCGAGGCGCCAAGGTGAATGCTTGCTCCATGCTGTCATTGGACTCATAGTCATCGCTTGCCATGCGGAATTCGGCTGTCAACAAGTAAGGCACAACCGTCGTTTTCTCCGAATCGGCCAGTTGGATCGCGATCTGATTCTCGCCCTTGATTACCGGCCATTCGATCGTCTTATTCCCGATCTTCACGTCGGCAGTGCCCTGCGCGCGATCGCCTTCATAGTGGCTGACTCTAACCGGCGGCATTGGCACGTTAGCCGGCATCAGGCCTTGAAAGTGAATCGTCAACACGCCGTCTGCCGGAGCTTGGACGCGATACCAATCCTTGTCGCTGCCACCTTCCAGCTGTGCAGGGACTTGGTTGCCGAGCGGCAATCTTCGCGCCACCTCTCTTGTATCATTCGGCTCGTAGGCGTCCACTTTAATTTGGGCTGTCAATGCGGCATCAATCTGCAGGAGCCCGTTGCCCGTTGCCTGATCTCTCCCAACCGGCGCGACGTCCTTCGCTGTCTGACGCAAGCGCTCGCGCACTTCATAAGGTTGGAGCTTCGGGTATTGCGCCCAGACCATCGCCGCAGCAGCCGCCACCTGCGGTGCCGCCATCGATGTGCCTTCCTCGTACTTGTATCCGCCGCCGATCCCCGTCGTATATACATGCCAAGCCGCAGCGATATCGACCTCCGCTCCCGGATTCGATCTCGGCTCCGACGTTCCGTCCTGTTTGACCCCGCCGACGGCAAGCACGGTCGGATATGCGGCCGGATATTTTACCCTTGCCTTGCTGCCTAGCAGTACCCCGTCGTTGCCGCTGGCAGCTACTAGCAGCACGCCTTTATTTTCCGCATACTGCACAATATCTCGCATATAAGGCGAATACCGATAGAGGCCGACCGACAGCACGACGATTTTGGCCCCTCGGCTTACGGCTGCCAGAATCGCCTCGCCAAGCCTATTCTCATCGCCGTAGCCGCTCTCGTCCAGCGCCTTAATCGGCATAATCTTCGCTTTCCATAGCACGCCGGTCGTGCCCACACCGTTATTGCCTATCGAAGCCAATACGCCGGCAACGCTAGTGCCATGTCCGTTATCGTCCTCCGGACTCTGGCCAGGCTGAACGAGATTAACTCCTTCGACCAGATTCGCCTTAAGATCCGGATGATCCAGATCAATGCCCGTATCAACCAAGGCGATCGTAAGCGATGTCTGTTCCGTCACGTGCTTCCACGCCTGCTCTGCGCGAATCTGCCGGAGATAAGCCTGCTTCGAACGGTCAGGATCGTTCGGCGACGGCGTATCGGCCGCCAAGAGTCCAACCTTGCCGTTCGGATGGACGTAGGCGACATCCGCCCGTGCCCGCAGCGAAGCCAGCCATTCGCCCGTATCGATTCCGGGCCGAGGACGCACGAGATCGACGCCGGTCTCCGCTTGACTGGATAGCACAATCGTATCGGGCAATTCGGAGGACGCCCTGGAGTTCGCGCTTCTTTTGACCATCCATGCGTTCGCTGCTTGATCAAACCCGTCTGCGGCGTTAGATGATGCGATCACGCTGTCGGCGAGTACATCTGCATAATTCGCTTGCGCTCTATTAGCCGGACCCACGGCGGTGAGCAGCATGAAGCTGGCGACCAATAACCATACGCCGACTTTACAGATTGCGGCGGCAAGTACTCGGCTCAATCGCTTGCGGGTGAAGCGTCTATTCGATTCCATCATCGGCTGTAGCCGCTCGTTCCTGTCATTGTTACTTTGATTTATCATGGTATTCAGCCTTTAACCTTATGATCGCGCTATGAAACGTTTCGCTTGTCCAACATCTTATTCCTGTAGCGTACCACAAATACGGCCTGCATGTCCTGCTGCCGCCTCGATAACGAAAAAAACAGCCGCCTCTGCATCCCGATAACGGGAATTGCAGAAGCGGCTGCTTAATCTACCTATGATACTATCCCGACAATCCGATGAACAGGTCAGCCGATAACGTGACAGCCCGTTCGATCCATCCCATCACCCAGCTAGGCGCAACACCGAGTACGAAGGTGAGGACGGTACAGATCCACAGCGTAAGTCCAGCCGTAATCGGCATACGGAGCGAAGCATCTGTCTCGCTGACGCGCATGAACATCTGCCGAATGATCGCGAAGTAGAAGTAATACGAGATGACGCTCGTTCCGATCATGATGGCCGCCAGCCAATAGTCACCCGATTGGGCCGCGCTCAGCAGGATGAACAGCTTCCCGAAGAAGCCGCCCGTGATCGGCAGGCCCGCGAGCGAGAGGAGCAGCAGAATCATCGCCCCTGCTGTCCACGGTGCTCGATAGTACAGCCCTGCATAGCCGCGCAGCTCGTCATGCCCGGCAGCACGACTGACGACGGACAGTACAGCGAAGACGCCGATGTTCATCAGAGCATATGCAATCAGGTAATACGTGAACTCGCCCACCGTATTCGTATGCAGATAGGTCATCCCTGCCGCAATCGGCACGAGCAGATAACCGGCATTCGCCACGCCGGACAACGCTAACAGACGTTTCGTATTGCGTTGTCTCAGCGCAGCTGTCGTGCCGATGATCATCGCTGCTGCAGCCAGCACCTTCAGGACCAGCAGCACGTCCTCGCCGATGGCATGGACCTGATGATTAGGCGTCAGCTTCGTCTGGAAGATCGCCGTGTTGTAGATGAACCGGAACAGCGTAATCAACGCTGCAGCCTTGGAGATGACGGCCAGGAAAGCCGCTACCGGCGGCGATGCGCCTTGGTACACGTCCGGTGCCCAAGCATGGAACGGGGCAGCCGCGATTTTGACCGCGAGCCCGCCGATCAAGAAGAAGAAACCGATGTAGATTAGCGCTTCGAAATTGATCAGTGCTTGGGGCAGGATGCTCCCGATCAAGCCTAGATTCGTAGAACCCGTCGCGCCGTACAGATACGACATCCCGAACAAGATGAAGGCGGTGGAGATGCTGCCGACCACCACATACTTGAACGCGCCTTCTGCGCTTTGCACGGAGCGCTTGCGCATACCGACCAACACATAAGTCGAGATGCTGAGAAGCTCCAAGCCGACGAACATCGTAATGAGGTCGGCCGTCGAGCATAGTATCATAGCGCCTGTTAAAGCAGGCAGCAGGATCGTGTATGTCTCGCCTTTATCCGTGATCGCATCGTCCTGATCAACGGCTTGAATGCTCATCAATACGATCAGCGCAGAAGCGCCAAGCAGTACGAGCTTCATGATGAGCGCGAACCCGTCTACGCGGTAGCTGTCGCCGAGCAGGCTGACGACGGCCGTTCCTTCCCCGCCCGCCAGCGGGTTCATGTCCAGCAGCTGCCAGACGACGAAGCCCATGCTGGTCAGGATGCCGGCCAAGGACAGCCAGCCCGTGTAGCCTCGGCTGGCTGCACGCGGCAGCGCGAGATCGATCAGCGTAATGACGATCGCCATGAGGACTAGCGTAATCTCGGGTATGAGGTAAGCTACGTCCGGCCATGTCAAACCTTGCAATTGGTCCATGCGCTTATCCCCCCACCCTCGAATTCAATTGTTCCAATAAGCGGTCGAAGCCATGCTGCATCGAATCCGTCAGGACGGCCGGGTACAGGCCGAGCAGTACGATGAAAGCAAGCAGCGCGATCATCGGTACCGCTTCGATCAGTCTGGCATCCTTGAGCCCAGACAGCGACTCAGGCAGCCCGCCGAATGTAATCTTCAGCACGGCACGCAGCACGTAGACCGCTGTCAGGATGACGCCGATGCACGCGATAGCTGTTATCCAGCGCATCGATTCGAACAGGCCCAGGAAGGACAGGAACTCGCCGACAAAGCCTGACAAACCAGGCAATCCGAGCGATGCCATGCCGCCGACCAGCAGGATGCCGCTCATGAACGGCATGGATCTCGCCAGACCGCCGAGCTGCGGCAGCTCCGTCGTCCCCGTCCGTTCGTACAAGCATCCGACGATGAGGAACAGCAAGGCCGAGATCAAGCCATGGGATACGAGCTGGAACACTGCGCCTTGCAGACCGATCTCGTTCAGCGAGGCGATGCCGAGCAGCACGATGCCCATATGGCTGATCGAAGAGTACGCAAGCACAAGCTTGAATTCCGTCTGCACGAACGCCAGAATCGCGCCGTACAGAATGTTCGCGACGCCGAGCAGCGCCAGTACGAATGCCGCATCCTCTGCTTGTTCCGGGAACAGGAATATCCCGAAGCGGAGCATGCCGTACGCCCCCATCTTGAGCAGTACCCCGGAGTGAATCATGACCACCGAAGGCGGAGCCTCCGTATGGACGCGGAGCATCCATGAATGGAACGGCAGGACGGGCAGCTTGATGCCGAATGCGACGAGCAGCAGGATGAAGACGGTCCATTGCATGCCATCCGACATGTAGAACGGCGCCGTCCCTTCCAGCCCCTCCTCCTGCATCATGTTGACGAAGGCCGCCGGGTCCGCCAGATTGGCGGCAATCGTATCGTAGCCGCCGCTGTAGACGAGCCCTAGGCCGGCGTCGGTCGTGACCGTGCCGAAGCCGGCGGTCACGATCAGCATGACGAATGCCAGCAGCATGATCGCCGAGCCGAGTCCGTTATAGATCAAGAACGTATTCGCTGCCTTCTCGCGATTGAAGTAACCCCAGATGCCGATCAAGAAGAACAGCGAGATTAACGTCAGCTCGAAGAACAGGAAGAAGAGCACGAGATCCCTTGCCAGGAACACGCCCAGCATGCCGATCTCGAGCAGCAGAAACCAGATGTAGAACGATTTCCACCGCTTGTTAATGCTCACCGATGCCAGTGCCGCCATCGAGGCTACGAGTGCGGCGAGCACGATGAGCGGCAGCGACAGACCGTCTGCTGCCATATGGTATTGGAACACATAGCTGCTCGACGTCACGCCGCCGACCGCCTCGTGGTTCAGGGCGACGGTTATCCAATCGACCTGCTCCAAGTAGGCATTGCCCGCAGCCGACGGATCGAACTGCGCGAAGAGCCATAGCGCCAGCAAGAGCGGGATCGCCGTCGCGGCGATCGCCGTCACGCGAATCGCGCGGCTGTTCGTCTTCGGCAGGAAGAGCAGAACCAAGATGCCGATAAGCGGCGAGAAGGTAAGCAGTGTGAGCCACGGAATCTGTTCAGGCATTACCATAACCTCCTTCCGGCGATCGCGACGATGAGCACGAGGACACCGATCACCGTTAAGAGACCGTAGGTCTGCACTTGGCCGTTCTGCAGGCGCGTGCCGGCACGGCCGAACCATACCGCCGCGCCTGCCGTTAGCCGCACTGCGCCGTCGATCACATAGGTATCGAAGGCATCCAGCGCGCGGCCGATGGCACGCAGCGTTACCGTGAAGGTCGCGTGGTACAGCTCATCGATGTAGTATTTGCGCTCCAAGAGCCGCGTCAACCACGGCGCTCTCGCCGTGACGATATCGCGGGAGATCGTGCCCTTGGCATAGATGAGCCAGCCAAGGTAGATGCCCAGCGCGCCGATGGCGGTGGAAACGATCATGACGAGGTTGCTGCCGTGATGCTCGGCTGCGGTGCCCGTGAGCCATTCGCCCAGCCGGCCCATGCCTTCCCAAGGCATCTCGATAAATCCAGCCACTGCCGATAGAACGGCCAGAATGATCAGCGGCACCGTCATGACGGACGGCGACTCATGCGCCTTGTCCGAAGCGGCCGAACGCTTGCCGGTGAAGACCAGGAAGAACAGACGCGACATATAGAGTGCCGTGAATAGCGCAGCGATCAAGGCGACAACGAACAACGCCGGGTTGTGGTCGAGCGCGGTCGCCAAGATGGCGTCCTTCGACCAGAAGCCCGACAGCGGCGGGATGCCTGACAGCGCAAGCGCGCCGATGGCAAACGTCCACGTCGTCACCTTCATCCTCGAGCTAAGCCCGCCCATCTCGTGAATGTTCTGCGTATGTACGGCATGAATGACGCTGCCTGCGCCGAGGAACAGCAGCGCCTTGAAGAACGCATGCGTGAACAGGTGGAAAATGCCGCCCGTCAGCGAGCCTAAGCCCAGCGCCAGCATCATGTAGCCGAGCTGGCTGACCGTCGAGTAGGCCAGAATGCGCTTGATGTCACTCTGCGCCAGGCCGATCGACGCCGCGAAGATTGCGGTGAATGCGCCGACGTAAGCAACCGTGTCCATGGCCGCTTGCGAAGCCAGGAAGATGTCATAGGTCTGCGCGACCAGGAACACGCCTGCGGCGACCATCGTCGCGGCATGGATGAGCGCGCTGATCGGCGTCGGGCCTTCCATTGCGTCCGGGAGCCACACATGAAGCGGGAATTGGCCGGACTTGCCGACGGCGCCGACGAAGATCAGGATCGCGATCAGCGTCGTGATGCCCTCCGGAATCGTGCCGGATTGTCCGCTGATGCCGAATACGTTCTGAATCGCCGCGAAAGTCAGCTCATGCTCCGGCATGTACCAGAACAGGAGAAGAATGCCGATTAGAAGCCCGACATCGCCGATCCGCGTGACGATGAATGCCTTCTTCGCGGCCGCCTTCGCTTCCGGCTTCGTGTACCAGAAGCCGACGAGCAGGAACGAGCATACCCCGACGAGCTCCCAGAAAATATAGAGCGTCAGCAGATTGTCTGACAAGACAAGGCCGAGCATCGAGAAGGTGAAGAGTGCGATATAGCCGTAGAATACGGTAATCCGCTCATCGTCCTTCATGTAGCCGGCCGAATAGAGATTGACCAGGAAGCCGACCAGCGAGACGACGACCAGCATCAGTGCCGATAGGTTCGTCACGTCGAAGCCGGCCGTCAATTGATAAGCGCCGATCGTGATCCACTTGAAGCTATAGTTGTATTCCTCGACATTGCCGGGCAGCCGCTCGATCAAGACGAGCAGGGACAGCACGAGCGAAGCCAGCGATCCGGCTGCAGCCACGAGCTTGCTTGCCTGGCGAAGGCCGCGGCCGAATGCGGTCAGGACGAGGAAGGCCGCAAGCGGGAACAGCGGAATGAGCCATGCGTACTGCGAGTATACGGGTACGATATCCACTTGTCGCTACCTCCTCATCTCGTCGTATTCGTCGACGTTAACCGTGCCGCGCGCCCGGAACAGCGCGATCAGGATCGCGATGCCGACGGCAACCTCGGCCGCCGCGACCGTAATCGTGAACAGCGAGAAGATCTGTCCGGAGAGCGATGGGACGACTCCGTACTTGGAGAACGCGACCAAGTTCAAGTTCACCGCATTGAGCATCAGCTCGATCGAGATCAGGACGATAACGGCGTTGCGCTTCGTCAGCGCCCCGTACAGACCGAGACAGAACAATATGGCAGCCATCATCAGATAAGAGGGCAGCATTCGTTAAGCCTCCTTCTTCGCGAGCACGATTGCGCCGATAAAAGCAACGGTAAGCAGCACCGACACCAGCTCGAACGGAATGACGTGCTGGGTGAACATCAGCTTGCCGATTTCCATCGTGTTGTCGACGCCGGCTTGGAACTCGCCGTTCGGTTCGCTGAACGTCGTCGACCGAATCGCATAATAGAGAATGCCGAACAAGCAGAATGACGCGACCGCGGCCACGATCTCTTGCGCCGGGCGCGTCGGCTCTTCCTGCACAGCTTCGTGCTTGGTCATCATAATGCCGAAGATCATCAGGATCGACACCGCGCCGGCATAGATCAGCACTTGGACGAAGGCGATGAATTCCGCCTCCAGCGCGACGAACATCCCCGCCAGCCCGATGAAGACGGCTGCCAGCGATACCACCATGTGCACGACCTTGGAGAGCGTCAGCGCGAGGACCGCTCCGCCGATCATGATGACGGCGAAGACGAAGAATACAGCCAATTCACCCGACCATTCAAAGTTGAAGTCGAACATGGGTTACTTGGCGCCCCCTTTCTGAGGCGCGCCGATATTGTTGTTGTCCTTGCGCACATTCTTGTCGTTCTCGCTCAGCCACTTCATGTCCTTGAACAATTCGTCGCGGCTGTAGGCCGACAATTCGAAGTTATTCGTCATGACGATCGCTTCCGTCGGACATACCTCCGTGCACAGATCGCACAGGATGCAGATCTCGAAGTTGATGTCGTACGTATCGATAACCTTGCCCTTCTTCTCAGGGTCCGGGTTCGCCTTGCCGGTCAACGTGATGCACTCCGTCGGACAGATGCGCGCGCATTGGTTGCAGACGATGCATTTATCCGGCTCGAAGTATTGAATGCCCCGGAACCGGTCCGGCATGTTGAGCGGCTCGTCGGGATAGGAATAAGTGACCTTCTTCGAAGTCATCGACTTGAGCGTGACGCCCAATCCTTTAAGCAGTCCTTTCATGTCCGTCTCCCCCCGTTACCTTTTAATGAACAGCTCGATGTAGCCTGCCGTTATGAAAATATTCAGAATCGCGAGCGGCAGCAGCACCTTCCAGCCGAAGCCCATCAGCTGGTCCACCCGCACGCGAGGCATCGTGGCACGCAGCCAGAACAGGAAGACCACGACTGCGGACA
>JAEWJS010000058.1 GCA_023386495.1 Bacillota bacterium
GCCAGCGTTCGTCCTGAGCCAGGATCAAACTCTCCATTAAAGTTGAGTCGATATAGCTCATTACTTGTATTGCTTTTCTAACGATCCAAGGATCGTTAGGGCAGTTCGCTCGTTGTTCAGTTTTCAAAGGGCAATTCGACTATCTTCACCATCTCTTGCGAGACAGGATTACAATATAGCACAGATCTTATGCACGATGCAAGCGCCAATCTCTTCCATCGTCCCGTCCGTCATCACTTATTGCGGCCGGATTAATAGAATAGCACGCATTGCCGAGATGAACAACGAACAAATTTTCCCAACTGCACGCAATAATAAGGGACGTCAGCCGCTATGCGGCATTCGTCCCTTTCATGAATCGCTATCCCGTGGTTAGCCGTCAGCCCAGCGTCACGCCTTCGCCAGCTGAAGGGCCGTATTCGCATTCTTCATCACAAGGGCAATCTGTCCCTTGAGGTCGTATGGCAAGTACCAGCCCTTCTGCATCATGTAATTCGTGACTTGCTCGTGCGTATCGATCGCGCCCTGCAATTGCCCCCGCAGAATTTGCCGGATTTCTGGCGTCGCCGTCTCCGTCAGTGCCGCAGCCAGCATGGTGACGCCAGACTTCGAAGCAAGCAGCAGATCATACGCCAGAACCTCGTCAGTCATCGTGCTCATGCCGGTCAAGTTTTCCACCAGTGTATTCATTCGCGGGCAGGCTCCTCTCTTATTGGACGTTCACTTTCGCCAATTGCTTCTGCAGTTCTTCGATCGCCGGTATGCTCTTCTGTACATCGGCTTGCATGATGCTCTTCAAGGCCGGATCGGTCACCAGCACTTGCATCGTCTTGGATTTCGTGACGCATACCGACTTGAACGTAAGCAGCTCGAGCAATTTCATCGTTTCATGTGTCGCTGGGCTTGCTTGCATCTATAGTTCCTCCCTTCGAATGGCCATGCATCCGCCGCACGGTAGTTACAATGACGCATTATACTGCTTGAGATCCTCTACTAACTCCTTCGGCAATTCCTTGTCTTCGCCGAATCCGTCGGTTAACGTATGCACGACGAATTCCGCACTGACCCCGTAATGTTTAAGAATGACGTTGATCTTGTCCAAGCGGTCATGGTTCTCCACAAATTCGGACAGTCTGCTCATACGATCGTTGTCCCTCCTTTGGTCCTTGCTTATTGTGACACGCGCGAACGATTTTATCCGGGAAGCAAGCGGGCAAACTTAGGCATAGGAAAGCCCCGACAATCGTCAGGGCTTCTTGCCTTTCTTCGCCGGCTTCGTCTGGCTTGTGTTCGCTTCGTAAGATACCGGTTCGACAACTACGCTTCCATCCGCAAGCTGCTGCACACCGTCGCTTGTACCCGCCATATAGACATCCGAAAACAGCTCATGCGTCAGTTCGCTTCCGTCCAAGCGGGGAGCGTCCGAACGTTTCCGATCGGTCATGCCATCACCTCCTGTATGCCTTACATCATTCGCCATTCGCCACCGTACTATACGGCGGCATTCCAAGCGGCGCAGGATACATAATTGGCGCGCGCGCGAACCACTCTAAGCCGAGCGTCATTTGCATGCAATCCCATTCGCACAGGAGAATCCGCTATGACCAACACAGGTGGCACGCAAGGTACATTGAAATGGTGGCAGCTATCGCTCCTCGGCGTAGCCTTCACGATCGGCACGGGATACTTCCTCGGTTCGGGGATCGCGATCCGCATCGGCGGTCCGGGAGCTTTGTTTGCTTTTGCGCTTGCGGCGTTCGGCACTTATCTCGTATTCGATGCGCTGGCCCGCATGACGTCGGCCGAGCCGCTCGAAGGCTCCTTCCGATCCTATGCGAAAAAAGCGTACGGCGGGTGGGCCGGCTTCAGCAGCGGTTGGGTGTATTGGTCGTCCGAGCTCTTGATCATGGGCAGCCAGATGACAGCCTTGTCCCTCTTCTCGCGATTCTGGTTCCCGAATGTGCCGATGTGGCTGTTCGCGATCCTGTACGCGGTGCTAGGCTTGGTGATCGTCCTCTTAGGAACCAAGGGCTTCGAGCGCTTCGAGAACGTATTCGCCATCATGAAGGTTGCCGCTATCGTCATGTTCCTCATTATCGCGGCAATCGGCCTGTTCGGCTGGCTGGGCGCAGGCAAGCATGCGCCGAGCTTCCCGCTCGCGCATGGCGAATTCGCTCCGAACGGCGCGCTCGGGCTGTGGTCATCGCTGCTCTTCGCCTTCTACGCATTCGGCGGAATCGAGATTATGGGCATAATGGCCATGCGGCTTAAGCGTCCGCAAGAAGCTTCGAAGGCCGGGACGGTGATGCTGTCCCTGCTCGCGATCATCTACATGGCATCGCTCGTGCTTGCCGTCACGCTCGTGCCATGGCGTCAATTCGATCCCGACAAGAGCCCCTTCCTGACGGCCCTGGAGCAATACGGCCTGCCGTTCGTGCCGCATCTCTTCAATGCCGTGCTGATCATAGCCGGATTCTCTACGATGACGGCATCCTTGTTCGCGGTCACGAAGATGCTCGTCACGCTAGCGGAGGACCGCGATGCGCCCCGCCTGTTCGCCGTGCGCATGTTCCGCAATAGCCCCCTGCCCACAATCGGGCTAACGGCAGCAGGCCTCATCGCAGCGATCGTCTCTGCCATGCTCATGCCTGGAAGCATCTACGAATATGTCACCACGGCCGCGGGCCTCATGCTGCTGTATAACTGGTTCTTCATTCTGGTCACCGCGGGCAGGCTGGTGAAGCTAACCAAGTGGGGCCATGCCAAGCGCTTCCTCGGCATGGGCATTCTGATCGTAGCGGTGACTGGCTCGCTGTTTCATGAGACGAGCCGACCCGGCTTCTATATCAGCTTCGCGTTCGTAGCCGTCATTGCAACCGTTACGTTCCTGATGCGGCGGCATTGGAGCGGCGGCGGCAATAATGCGGGAGATGCAGGAGACGCAGCGCGCAAAATCATCGGCATGGAGTTCCGTTCAGCCCAGCAGCAATCGAATCGCCTGAAACCCAAAGTACAAGCCAAAAACGATTAGCGACACCCCGGACAACACCGAAATGAATTTAAGCAAGCCGTCGGTGAGCCACCTTCGGAACGTGCTGGCGATGCCGGCCATTGAGATGTCCCAGAGCAGAATCCCCCCGATAATCGCCAAGCTGTACAGCGCAACCTGTCCGCTGCCGTACCGTGCCGCCGTATCCGCCAAGACGGAGCCGTAGATGCCGAGCCAGAACAGAATCGTCATCGGGTTGCTGAGCGACATGAAGAACCCGGAGACGAAGGACCGCAGCTTCGTCTGCTCGCGGTCTGCCGCATCGTTCTTCGTGACGGAACCGGCGCCTGCCAGCGACTCGATGCCCGTATAGAGCAGAACAAAACAGCCGAACAACCACAGAAAGCTCTTCATGAACGGGATCTCGATGAAATGGACGATGCCCATATACACCATCGTCATGTAGATCCCGTCCGCGATCAACGCGCCCAGCCCGACCAGCCACGCGTGCCAGAATCCGCGCTTAATGCCCGAGTCCAGCTGGGCCGCATTAATCGGTCCGATCGGGGCCGATAGGGACAACCCTAACAGCACATAGCTTAGATACACACTCATCCTGGACAACACCCCCGATATAATCTATTCGGGCGCTGCGGCTTGTACGACTGCTCACGCAAAAATCCCGCCTGCGCAATGCTGCGCAAGCGGGACTGTTGTCTATCGCTTATTCGCTTATGATCTGCCATAACGTGCGACCTGTTCGTCGCCCAGCACGTAGCGGTGATATACCCATTCCGCAATGCCTACGATTGCCGAAATCGTTACCGTCTCCCAGAACGTCAGATCCCAATCGAGAAAATAACTCGCAAGTCCCAAAAATGCAGCGGCCAAAACAAAATCCGCGATCGTCGCCACCGTATTGTTCGTGCTGCGCAGTACCATTTGATCACCGAGCAGATAAGCAATGACGGTTAGTACCGATGCCGTTACGAACGCGGTTAAGAACGACACATCTGCGTACCACATGAGCAGTGGCGTCACAATGATTCCGTTCAATACCCATTTGATGATGAACTTCATTGGGGACCCTCCTTGTGCATCAAAGTTGCGTCAACACTAGCATGCCACCCAGCTTGCGCTTTAACCAAGGAAAGAGCTGGGGCTCCCTCCCCCAAATGCTGGATAACCGTTGCAACTTAAGGGTAGCCTATACTAGGCAATCCATTCACATTCCAGGGAGGCGAGAGGTCATGCGGAATATCGAGATACGACCTAATATGCGAACGGCCGGCGGCGAAGCGAGCGATATTCTGATGAATGGTCGCTTCATGGGGACGTTGACGCTCGTGTACAGGGAAGGCGACCGGATCGCGGGCTCCGTCCAGTTGGAGCAAGAATCGCTCGAGCCCGCAGACAAACAGCATGTCATCGCGCATGTGCAGCATTACATTCAAGCGCTCATCGATGCCGTGCAAGCGGAAGCTTGCGACGTGCTGGTGACGTACAGCAGCTATGATCATGTGGTCATGACAGATGAAGAAGCAGGCGATGATTATCTAAGCGATGCGGAATTCGATGAATCGGATTGGGTATCCGACGATTCCGAAGACTTCGAGCTCGTTCTGGTGTCGGAGCGGCAGAACCGCGTCCACTATTTGATCTATACGGCGGATGGCGATGAGGCTGCGGAAGCGCGGCTTCAATTCGACAGGGCCGATATCGCAGGCGAAGTGACGTGGCGGTTCGAGCCGGACGATTCCGCGATCGAGACGGTTACCGAGCTCTTGGTGTCCGATTACGATGAAGATACGGTCGACACGTTCATCAT
>JAEWJS010000108.1 GCA_023386495.1 Bacillota bacterium
GTCTATGCCAATGTCGTGCTCCGATGGTCCGTATGCGGTGTGGCCGGGCGATTTTGTTCGATATTTCGTACAAAGGTTCACTCCAATCGGCACTTTTCTTGGGATTTGTACGATAATTCGTCTAATAATCGCGCCAAATCCGATTTTGCAGCCAATTTGTACGATTTATCACACAAACGCCCCGTTTTTTCCCCCTGACTGATATTTTTGTACGATTATTCGTACAAAGTTCCCCCCTCCTCCGCCGCCCACTCCACAGCCCATACAAAGTCCATCCTGGCAGAGTGTTGCTCGTGCGCGGCCCTCCCCCTTCCGATCGGGGCTCTTGCCGCAACGACGGTTCAATACGTATGCGACATTGCCTGAAGCTTCTCCGAAATTATCGGAAGATGGCAACCTGTCCGCAACTGTCATTCGGGGCAGACCGGACAGCGTCCGCCTTATAACATGCACAAGCCGCGAGAGTCCCCCGCGGCTTTACTAATGCTCGCTCCGTTGTGTACATGCTCGGCCGCGATAATCCCCGTTCCGAGCCGCCGTTCAATCGTTGTCGTGGATTCGAATCTTGGCTTGGTCAACATGTTGCTGGCTCGTTAATTGCAAGTAGAAGTGCTCGGTCTTCTCTCTCTTCCGATCGTTGACCAACTTGATGGTGATCGTCTTCTTCTTCTCGCCCGGCTTGAACTTGACGACGCCTGAGGCATGGACGTAATCCTTGCCCGCGATCGCGCTGCTGCTAATCGTCTGGTAATGCGCATAGGCTTCGCCATGCATGCTGCCTACGCGCTTGACGGTTATCTTCACATCGCGGCTGCCCTCGGACACAGTATACCGATCCTTGTCGATGACGAGCTTCGCCGGCTTCGTCGGCTGCGCATCGTCATCTTGGATCTGTACCGTCAGGCGCGTCACTGCGCCAAGCTTGCCGCCCCTTGGATCGCTGATCTCGACGACGAACTGCTCGGTCCCTTCACTGTTCCCGTCATCCAAGATCGGCACGCGAATCTCGCCATGCCAATCGCCGCCCGGCCCGCCGACACGGACGATTCCTTCGCTGTGGACGTAATCCACGCCGGCTTGCGCGGATTGCGCGACGGTACGATAGGCGACCTCTGCCATGGACAGGCCGCTTCCATACTCGGCTTCGTTATGCACCGTGATGCTTAGAATATCGTCCGCCTCCTGGACGATTAGCGGCTCCTCGTCGAACGAGAACACCGAACGGTTGTTGTCTTCGATCGTCACCCGCAGCAGGCTGGGTTCGCCCAGCACGACATCCGGATCATCCGTGACCCAGCGAAGCAGCACCGTCTCTGTCGGTTCGATCTCATAGTCTTGGTAATTCAGCACGATCGCCACTTGGTCATGCAGGTCTTTCCACAGATAATAGTCCTCGCCTTCGACCGCTGTCCCGCCTACCACCTCAAGTCTGGCGGAGGAAGGCATCTTCCCTTCCACCTTGTATGGGATGTCGACATAGTCCCCCTGAATCTCTTGCGTGGCCAGCTCGCTCACGCCGAATGACAGCACACTCTTCTCTGACTCTGCCGCGCCAGCCTGCCCCGGAACAATGAGCGCGATCAGCATAGCCAATACAAGCAATCGAAATCTTACCTTCACAACCATTTGCCTCCTTCAGCTTTGCGACTTCTAGATTCCAATTTTTTATATTTATGCATGAAGGTTTCCACATATGAGGGTGTTAGCTGATGAAGGAGGGATTTGGGCGAGACAGCGGGAGGCATGCCGTTACGTACATGATGCAAATGCCGGACTGCATCACAGCAAGCCCCGCTCCTCATGGGGCGGGGCTTGCCGAAGCGCGCTTGCGGCGGCTTATTCGATATTCTGATCCTGATCATTGCCCTCGAACGTATTGCCGAGTCCAGTTCGGAAGTCCGTCTGTCCTTCCTCATAGAGCGGCATGAAGACGCCGATGCTGTTGTTCTTGAAGCTCGTATCCTGCACGATCGGTCCTAAGTCCTCTAACATCTTCACGCCGTATAGCGCGTGCGAGATGACCGTATGCTGCAACTGAATGGAGCCGAACTCCGTCCGGTCGCCGAATACGATGCCCATCCAGCCGGACTTCTTCTTCACGCTGCCCGAGAACACGATCGGCTTCTCCCTCGTACCGACCGCCTCCAACCGGCCTTGGTACGAATTCGCGATCTCCAGGAATGTCTCAGGGCCCCACAGCGTCGTGATGCCAGGCTCGATCGTCAGCACCGGATTCGCCGGCCCTTCGATCGTTATCGAGATATCGGAGTCATACGGCACGCCCACATTACGCCAAGTCGTCGACCTGGTTAGAATGTCGTACGTCCCCTTGCTGCTGGTAACGCGGATAGCATCGATGGCGTTGCCGGTATATGTGCCTTGCGGGATCAAGTTGCTGCCCGGCAAGTCCGTGATGATCGGGAATCCGCCGCCGTACATGCCTGCTGCCGTGCCGCTGATCATAATGTTGCCGCTCTTCTCGGTTAATCGCGCATCGCCTGCTAGCCGAATGCCTGCGAACAGGCTGTTCTTGATTTCCGTATCCTTGAGCGTCAGCGTCAGCTCCATGTCGGCAGCCCCAAGATGGACGGCCCCGTAGTCGCCGCCGGCATATTCGATCCGCGCGCCGTTGATCGATGCCCGATCCAGCAACGCAGCCTCGCCGAAGTAGATGCCCTTCCAGTAGCCGGGCTTCGGCCCGGCGCTGTCCGCCGTCAGGACGACCGGCTTGGCAGCCGTCCCTTGGATGACCAGCCCGCCCGGCTCGAATTCGCCAACGCGCAGCGAAGCATCCTTCTCGAATCGAATGACTGCGCCTGCTTCGATCGTCAGGACAGGACTATTCAGCCCGCCAATGACGAAGTCGTCCTTCACGAAGTGCGGGCTCCCGCATGCCGTCCAAGTCTCGCCTGCCGGGTTGATCGTCCCGCTATGCACTTGACCCCCGTTGCAGACGTTCCCCGATGTCTGGATCGTGATGACGCCTCGCGCGTTATCGACGCCTACCGTCGCGCCAAGCGCTTCCGATACGAAGCGCAGCGGCACGAACACCGATTGGTCAATGACCATCGGCGGCACGTCGAGCGTGACGCCCTTCTGGTTCACGCTGGCTGCCACGTCGTTCACCCGGAGCACGATCACCGTGCTTCCCTTCGTTGCCGTGACGGTCTGCGTCTTCGATGCCCAGTCCACCTTGGCTTCCAGCTTCTCAAAAATCGCCCGCAACGGCACCAGCGTCCGGCCTCCCACCACATAAGCATCTGCGCCCAGCTTCTGGCCGCCGATCTCGACCGCGATTCTGGCATTCGTGCTTGCCGCGGACAGCGGCAGGCTTGCGATGCCAGACAGTACGATGGCAACCAGCAGCACCAACATTCTCTTCATCATTCGTTACCCTCCGTTATGGCTTATGGTATTGCGACCTTGATCGCAACCCGCTTCGTCGTGCCGTAAATATCGTCCCAATCCGCCGTCGTCACGGATTCCGCGTACCGCTTCTCGCCCCATGCCGAGACGAGCAGCGGCATCGGCTCCATGCCTCTCGGCGCCCACCTAGCCGTAATCGTATACTTCGCGATCGGCACCTCTTCCAGACCGGGACCGTCCGGCGAGAAGCGGCTCATCGCCCGAATGACTTCCCCTTCGCTGCCGTCGATGAGACGCGACACCGGCGTCAGCGTCAGCTCGACCTCGTCGAGGGAGAATTCCGGCAGACTCTCGTCATCCGGATAGTCATCGATATCGATGATGACCTTGGCGTGAATGTCTTGCCAGACAAAATCCCGCACCGCCCCCTAATTAGCCCCGAACGGCCGATCGACGACGGAAGTCAGGTTGAAGGCGTGCACGTTGCCCTCGAACTTCTGCTCATAGTAGCTGATCATGTTATAGGTCGTGTTCAGCTCCGGCAGATCGATCCGATAGTAGCCATCCGCATCGGTGTAGGCGGTCAGGTAGCTGTCGCGGGCCAATTGATTGTCCGCGATAATCTCCACGCCTTCCATCGGCTGCCCCAGCCGGTCCGTTACGCGACCCTGCACAACATATGCCTCCGCCACAGCCGGCTTCGACTGCACAGGAGCATCGGTTGCTGCGCCGGAGTTGGGCTTGGCGCTGCCGGGCTTCACGCCGCCCGTCCCGCCATTCCTCTTGACTGACACGACATTGCGCTTGCTGTCATAGCCGACCTCCGCCCCGAGCGCCTCCGAGACGAAGCGGAGCGGCACGAACGTGCGTCCTTGAATATCCATCGGCGCCACATCGAGCTTCACGGTCATGCCGTTCACGCGCGCGTTCGCGGTGCCGTACGTCAGCTTCACGGTCGTATCGCCTTTGGAGGCCGTTACCGTCCGAGTACCCGCATCCCAGTCGACACTAGCCTCTAGCTGTTCGAAAATCGCCCGCATCGGCACCAACGTCCTGCCGTCCACCGCATACGCTTCTGCACCGAGTACACTCCCGTCCACTTCGACGGCGATCCGCTTCCCCCCGCCCTGAGCCGCTGCCGGGACAATCACCGCGACAGACAGCACAACCGCAGCGAGGATGAGCATCATTCTTCTCATCATTCATGACTCCTTCCGCTCATAACTCTACGAACGCTCCGGGCTGCCGCTATTCCGTGACGATGCTGCCGCCCGCGATCCGGTCGCCTGAATTGCCGGACGGATCGGTTATGCCGTCGTCTTCTTTCGCATGAATAATCAGCGATCTGCCCCATACGGAAGTCGCAGCCCCTCTCTCCATCGTCGCGCCTTCCACGAAGAAATGTGCGCTTACCGTACCGTCCGCTTGCACCTCCAAGTTGCTCAGATCGCCCAAGTGATGGCCGTCCGCATGATGATGCCCGTGTTTTTTGCCATGCGGATTGAAGTGTCCCCCTGCCGTGGCCAGGTCATTGCCCTGAATCGGCTTCTCATGCAGATGGAATCCATGCTTGCCCGGCGTCAGACCGGAAGCTTCGACATGAACGTTCACGCCATCCTCGCCTTGCGACAGCGTGGCATGACCGATCGCGGCGCCGTTCACGTCCTTCAGCATGACCTCTGCCTCGCCGATCCAGATCGTCTTGGTCTCGCCTTCCCACTGCAGCGGCATATTGAGCAGCTCGCCCACTCTGCGGACCGGCACATAGGTCGTTCCTTGATACAGAATCGACTCCGGCACCAGCGCGCCTTGGTTGTTATACTGGCCGTCCTTCGAGGAGCGATCTTCGCCCACTACCATGAATCGCAGCTTATCGAACCCTGCCGTGATCGTCTTCGTCTGCGTCTCCGGCTGCGCCATCGCAATGCCCGAGAACAATAAAGATCCGCATACGAAACCCGCCGCCAACTGCTTCAATCCATAATGCTTCTTCGCCATAACTTCCTTGCACCATCCATTCCTGATCGATATTGGGATACCTGAGACCGTATGTTACAGGAACGATCCGAAGATCATGTCAAGAAGCTGTCAATATATTGCGAAGATCCTGCGAGGATTGCGCATACCTCCCCGCTATGGTCCAAGCCGTCCATCATCCGCAGACATAGACCAGCTATAGAATACGAGGAGGTGACCCTATTGACCAGATTGCTAGATGCTCGAACCTCGCAGAATGCCAGCTACGGCTTCTCGATCAGCCTGCCGCTTCAGCCTGACACGCCTACGATCATAGGCACGATAGGTCTGGACGTAACGGGAGCTTCAGGCATCCTTCGCGTCATGTTCGGCGCAACCGCCGTCATTGTGCCGCCCGAGGTGCTGCCGCCCGGCACTTTCCTTGCGCTCGGTGTCCTGCTCGGCACAGTATTCGATCAAGGCTCGTTAGTCGCCTATGAAGTGCTGCCGCTCGGGCCCGGTGCCCAAGGCGTACGGATCCTGTCGCTCAACGCTTCGCACTACAATGTACCCTATCCGCCATCGAACGAGCTTATCTATTCGCTTGTACTGTATTCCACGATCGGCGGATTGCGCGTCGGCCCGGAGAGCTTCTACGCCACCGCTTACTGTGATTGACAGGACCGAATCCGCACGTCAAAAAGCGCTCCCCCGCGCAATTTGCGTGGAGAGCGCTTCATAGGCTCGAGTATTGCATAATGTCCCCCAGTCCTAAAGCAGCCTGCCGCCATCGTTCCATTGCCCATACAGCTTATTCACTCGCGTATGCTCAATGAATTTCGTCAAGCGGCTTCGGTACAGCTCGGCATCCTGCCTTACGGACTGGATGTTGTCGATCCGGATGCGCACATAGAGCGCCGGCAGCGATTCGAAATTGCGATAGAGCTCCTCGTCTTGGCGCAATTCCGCAATAATCGCCTCATCGACTCGGAACGATCCCTCGTCCATCGCCGGCAGCACCGCACGGCCCGCATCGGTCATCAGCCCGACACGCTCCAAGTGCCGGACCCGCTCTTTGTTAAGCTCCGTCCAATTGCTTCCCTTGCGCCTCGGCGAGAATCGCTGCGCCAACCGGCCGTCATCCGTCTTCTTCTTGGTGCTGTCTACCCAACCGAAGCACAGCGCCTCCTCGACCGTATCGAGATAACTGACCGCTTGGGGATCGGTCAGAATAAGCCAGCAATAATCCACGGCAGCATGATTCTCCTGCAGCCACTCCCGCCATTGCTCGCGCGTGTCGGCTTGGACAATTCGATCGATGATCATGTGCGGTCGCCTCCTTGGCTATCCATTGTGCGTTACCGCCATTATAAGCGAACGTTGCTGACACCTGTATGTCAGTGTGAAACGTTAACGGGTAGAAGGATCTTTTCCGCTGGCAAGATGTATCAATTCTCAAGTAAGGGTGTATACATATGTATATACAGACTTCGTTGGAAGGGGTATACTATGACTACAGACAACCACGCTAATTACACCAATCACAAGAATGAAAGTAAGGTGATCGATGTGACAATTGCCAAGGAACCGTTAGCGCGCGGCGTGATTAAGACTTGGGGGAATAGCCTGGCATTACGTATCCCTGCAGATGTTGCTAAGATGTATAAATTTTCGGACGGGGTCGAGATCGATATTCTTCCCTCCACTACTGGCAGCGGATTCTTCGTGCAACCTCATCTCTACCCGCAAGCTGACGATCAAGAAGGCCTCCGATCATTCTATCTCTCGCTGGTCGCTCAAGTAACGCCCGATATGGAAGGCCACGAAGAAGAAGACTCCCAGTGGGAGCCTATGGGAGACGAAATAATCGAATGAGTATTACGGGAACAGTAGAACGCGGCAGCATTGTCTATCTTAATCTGAACCCGAAGCGAGGCCATGAACAGGGGAACCCTCGTCCAGCGATCGTCGTATCGCCTGGCATCATTCGATCGGATCCAGGCTCAACGAATGCTTGGATCGTTCCGATCACGAATGGCGATCACTACAATGTCATGCGTGTCCCGGTTCCGGCCGGAATTCATGTGAATGGCTCTCTAATTGGGCAGGCATGGACAGAACTTGAAGGCTTCGCGATCCCCAACCATCTGCGATCGGTAGATCTTAACGCAAGGGATGCTGTTGTGATCGGACAAGTTCCGATCGAATCGGAATTCTTCCTTCGCACAATCACGATTGCCCGTGCGATACTCGCATAGTTCTGGCATAGGCAGGGAGGGCAAGCGTGCCCGCCTGCTATGCCCCAGCCATCTCATCCATCAATTCCAACAGCTTGGCGATCGTCTTCGAATTGCGCATCGTGGACGGTACGCCCAGCTTCTCGACCTGCGCCGACAGCTTCGAATTGCGGATGCTCTGGTCGAACAACAGGTACAAGTCTCTGCCTGCCAGCACGAATCGGTCGCCTCCCGTCTCGTAGCCGCGCAGCTTCTCCACCTTCTCCGGTTGCGGCGCTTCGAGCAGCATCGAGACGTAGAGCACCTCTTTGTCCGTGGCGGCTCTCGCCTCGGCTGCCTGCTCCTCCGAGAATGGCCACCCTGCCGCGATTTGCCTGATCTCCTCGTGTGACCGGATCACCACCTTGATCGACAGCCCGAACTCAGCCTCGATCTGCTGCTCGATGAGCTGTCGCAGCTCGGGCTCGTCCGCACCCGATTCGAATAGAATATTGCCGCTCTGTATATACGTCTGCACACGCGCCAAGCCGATCGCCTCCATCGCCGCACGAAGGTCGACCATCTTGATTATATTATGGCCGCCGACATTAATGCCTCGCAGCAATGCCACATAGATTGCCAATGAAGCTCACCTCGCCTTTAGATCATATCGGATAGCGTGAGCAGACGTTGGATTGCCGTCGCCACTTCGGCTCGGGTCATGCCGGCCTTCGGCGCGAGCCTGTTCTGGCCTCTGCCCGTTATGATCCCGCTCTGCACGCTGGCCGCAGCCCCGTCTTGTGCCCATGCCGCCACGCTGGCCGCATCGTCGAAGGCATGCAACGTCGCTTCTCCCGACTCGTCGGACAGCTTGTCTTTCAGTATAGTCAGCGCCATCGATTTGGACAAGATAGACATTGCCTGTTCGCGGGAAATCTTGTCATGCGGGCGGAAAGTGCCGTCCGTGAATCCGTCAATCAGTCCGTATGCATGAGCCGCGTGAATGGCGCCATTGTACCAGTCTGCCGTGCTCACGTCAGAGAATGCCGTTGCGCCATTTTCCAGCTTGAGTCCCAGCCCGCGTACAAGAACGGCAACGAACTCGGCGCGGGTAATGTTCCGGTCGGGACCAAACATGCCGTCTCCCGTACCCTGAATAACCATGCGCGAACCCATGTCGTTGACAGCATCTTTCGCCCAATGGTTCTTAACGTCTTCGAACTCTACAGGATGCCAGACGACGGCGTACGTGCTGTTGGTCATACTGTTAATCACCGCATAATGAATGCCGTCAATCATGATGATCTTCGTCGGCACATGGCGCGCAGTTCCGTCCGATTCGATGACGACGCCTGTCGTAATCTTGTTCGGGTCAACACCGCCGGGAATGGCGATCGTTCTTTCTAAATAGACGTTGAATATCGATACCTCGATTGTCTTATCTCCATATATGGCTCTAACCGTAAAATCTACCGGCGGAGCGACAATCGTCCACGTTCCCTTCTCTTGCGCATTCCTAACGTTCTCGATCGTTCCGGCGGTCGGAACGGCGATCTCAATCTGCACCTTAATATCTTGCAGCGCTATGGATTGGCCCAGTTGGGCGGAAATGGCGCCGATATTGATTTGTTGCGCAGGTAACGTATACGAAGCGCGCTCTGTCTTGATTTCTACGATCGCCTGTTTTTGTTCCATGTTGTTGACCATCCGGCCGTTCAGTTCGCCGATGACGACATCCGACTTCGCGCCGGTCGGAATGGCAATGGTCGCCCTTTCCCCTTCCGCTTCCAGCCGCTGTGTCAGCTTATCTTCATCTAGGACGATTCTCGTTACTAGTTGCCCCTGCCGCTGCTCTGCAATTGCCGTGCCAGTTCGCTCCGCTTTTCCATTGACTAGCACATCGACTCCCTCGTTCGCAGGCTCGGCAGAAGGCAAAGACGGTTGAGGTTGAGGTGGCGTATTGCCGCCGTTGTCACCGTCATTCGTAGGCGTTCCCGGTACAGTGGCCGGCGTGGCACTGACTTGCTCGGATTGGACTATGATTTGTTCGCTCGCATCCAACGCCATCACCTGGAATCGATAGGAACGGCCGTTCTCGAGGTCTTGTACTCGGTAGCTGCTCTCATCGCCCGGCAATGTAATCATGAATGAATCGTTACGATATAGGCTGTAATAGACAGCATCCGTAACGGAATTCCAGCTCAAGTCCACATGACCGTCCCCTATCTCTGCAGTAAGCGCAAGAGGAGTTGGCGACGCGGATGTCACGGTAAAATAGACTTGGAAGCTTTGGTCAATCCCGTAATCCGCAATGATCGTTACCTCATCCTCGTACGTCCCGGCAGTCAACCCAACCTTCGGAGATACAGTAAAGCTGGTTTGCGCATGGGCTTCATCCAGATTCGCGGCTCCGGGCGGGCTTACTTCGAATGCGCCGCCATTCGCCCCGGTCATATTCACCTTGAGATTGTCCAAGCTTCCCGGCATCCATTTCGTAATCGTTACCGTAAGCGGATCAGCCGGCGCATATCCCGGCGCGGCATCTGCGAACGAATAGGGGCCCGATTGCGATAGCTCAACCAGCGGCTTGAACGTCATTTGCTGCTCGACGGCATATGTCTCCGCATGGGAACCCGGATGACCGTACAGCACCAGCTCGGACGAATTGCCGCTAAACGCATTCTCTTGGATCATCGTGTCTTTATTCAGTACGACAACTTCGGTTAACCCGTTGTGCTGGAATGCTCCTGCCTGCACTTCTTTCACACTGTAAGGAAGAAGCACCTTCTCCAACTGATTATTGCCGAAAGCCGCGGTACCGATCGTCTCGATCCCTTCCGCCAGAACCAGTTCCCGCAATTGGGCATAATAGAATGCGTTGTCCCCGATGGTCGTCACGCTGCCTGGAATCTTAACGCTGGCCAGTCTGGATCCCGAGAAAGCCCCTTGTCCGATTTCTGTCAACCCGTTCGGAAGGCTCACCTGCATGATGCTTGAATTCTTAAAGGACGACGGTGCCAGCCGGGTCACCGTATCCGGCAGGCTTACGCTGGTTGCATTTTCCGTATCTCGAAACGCCCCATCCCCGATGCCGGTCACGATGATGCCCGACAATGTACTCGGAACGACGACCTTCTCCGGTCCAGTCGCATCATTGTAGCTCGTGATATCGCCCGTTGCGATGTCCACCGTGAAGAGCATCGAGTCAATAAACGAATGCCCGTTAGTCGATGCATAGGTGTGCGCCGCAGAACCGCCTGGTGCCACAATATACAAGTCCTCCGGGTTGGCTTGATTGTTGGCAAACGTATTGCCGCCGATGCTGGTCGACCCGCCCATAAACGTGACAGACGTTAATGCATTCGCACTAAACACCGCCAGCGCCAGACTTGTTACATTGGCGGGTATCGTAAGCGAAGTGAGCTGATTGTCCATGAACGCTCGGCTGTTGATCGTTTTCAAGCTGTTTGGCAGATGCAAGGTTGTCAGCAGATTCCCTCGAAATGCCGAGCTGCCTATATCCTGAACCGATTCCGGAAGCGTAAGCGACGACAATTGATTGGACAAGAACATATTATTCGGGATCGAACTCATCCAGGAAGGAATCGCAATGTCCGTCAGCTTATTTACGCCAAAAACGCTGGATCCAAAGTTTACGGCAGCGGAAGGGAAAATAATGCTTGCAATCTGGTTTGTGTAGAACGCAGAATTGCCGACAGCCGTCACCGATTCGGGCAATTTGACTTCGGTCAACGCATTTTCGGAGAATGCATAATTTCCAATCGTCTCAAGCTGTTCGGGCAAGGCCACCGCGGTCAACCGGTTTTTGTGGAACGCATTATCTCCGATGGTCTTGACGCTGTCAGGTATATTTATCGCGATAAGCTCATTTTCCGTAAACGCATAGCTGGATATAGCCTCCAGTCCCGATGGCAGCGTTGCGCTAACGAGGCGATTGAACCTGAATGCGGCGTCGCCTATGGAGACTACACTGTCCGGTATGACGACAGATGCAAGTTCATTGCTTTCGAATGCATGTCTTCCGATCGAAGTAAGGCCCTCAGGCAGCGCGACGGAGGTCAATTTATTTAACTGGAAAGCTCCCTGCCCGATGGTCTTCACCGAACTCGGAATCGCGACGGAAGTGATTTGATTTTGCCTGAAAACACCTGAATTTATCGCTTCAATCTGTGCCGGTAAAGTAACCGAGACGATTTCATTGCCCAAGAAAGCGTTGATTTCAATTGTCTTCACACTGTCCGGCAAAGAGACGGACGTCAGCTTATTGAAAGAAAAAGCGGAATCCCGGATGATTTCAACCCCATCGGGTATGTGAACCGAGGTTAGTTCGTTTTGTAAAAATGCCATGGTACCGATTTCTTTCACATGGTTCGGGATGACCAACGAGGTCAAATGATTGCTTTCAAAAGCCCCAGTGCCGATCTTGGCAAGGCTTTCCGGCAATGTTACAGAGGTCAGGAAATTCGCTTTGAATGCTCTGGTTCCGATCTGTTCCACGCTGTCCGGAATGACGACGCTCAATACGTTTTTGGCCAAAAACGCTTCATCGCCGATTGCTCTGACTACCGTACCGCCGATTTCAGCAGGAATTACGACATCTCGCGGGCCAAGGTCGCTGTATCCACGTATCGTACCTGTTGCCGAATCAAACGCAAAGTGACTGTCGGGGCCTGCAGCCGATACCGTCTGTCTCATCTGGTGTGGCAAGTCCGTCAACGCCAGTACTGCAACCAGCATAATAAGCAATAACCGTTTGTACACGATAGAATGCTCCCTTCATAAACTGCCTCATTCGGATAAATAAGCAATATTCGACAGCATAACCTAAGAAATGTTGCAAAATTGTTGCAAACACTCAGCGGAATAGCGGGATGAGTCATGCCAATCGGCGCGCTGCCAAGCGCAAACAACAACCCCGGCCTCCCAATCGAGGGCCGGGGCGTCGATTCGATTATTCAGCTGGCATTACGTTGAAGAACGTGATGGTGTCGATCGGCAAGCGAGTCGTCGGATGACCCGGCTTCGCGGCCTTGCCCAGCGCGATCAGCATGATCGGGATGTAGCGGTCGCTCACGCCGAAGGCTTCTTTGAACTTGGCTGCGTCATAGCCGCCCATCGGTACCGTGTCGTAACCGTGCGCGCGGGCGACGAGCATGAGCTGCTGCGACACGAGACCGCCGTCGGTATGGATGATCTTGTGCGCGACTTCCTTCGGAAGCGAGCCGTACATGTTAATCGAATTCTTGATGAACGCAGCAGCCGTCTCTTCCGGCATGTAGCCTCGCTTGGCTGCTTCACCATAGATTTCCTCGGCTCGCTTATAGCCTTCTGTATCGCCTAGCACGGCAATCACGGCTGCGGCCTCCGTAACCTGCGATTGATTCCAGGCAATCGGCAGCAGCTTCGCCTTCAGTTCCTCCGTCTCGATCACGAGGAAGCGCCATGGCTGCAAGTTCGAAGAAGACGGCGCAAGCGTTGCTTCCGCCAGCAGTTCCTTAATTTCCTCATGGGTTAGCCGAACCGAGGTGTCATACTGCCGCACCGAGCGGCGTTCGCGAATCACGTCGGCGAACAACGGGGATGCCGTTGCGGTTGTTGCTGTTGTCGAAGTAGTCATTACAAATTCCTCCTATACTGTTGCGATTTACGCACAGTTAATCTCAAAAAAATATGCCGTATCTCGTTGACCCGCTTAACTGTTGTGTATATTGCACAGTATAAAACTTAAAACAAGCCGCTGTCAACTGTTTCTCTTCGCGGCTTGACTACAGCTTCGCCTCCAGTTGATTGGCGACGTCTGCGATCGTGTATTTGCTTAGTACGTCGCGCATGCTATTATCCATTTCCTGGGTAATATCCTCCAGCGCAGATTTCATGCTCTGGCCAAGCGGATGGGTACCCGCTGTCTCCGTGATCCCATAGCACAGCGTGCTGCCCGTACGAAAAGCATCGTAAATATCGACCAGACGAATCGTCTCGGCCGACCGCTTCAGATGGTAGCCGCCGTCGCGGCCTTCGCGCGTGCCGATGAAGCCTTCCTTGGCGAGCACGGCAAGTATGCGCCGCAACAACGAGGGCTCCGACTGCAGGTATCTGGCGAGCTCAATGCTCGGACAAGAAGTGTTGACGTTCTCCTGCGACAAAATAATAAGCGATTGAACGGCCAGGCCGAACCACTTCGGATGCTGCGACGACGTGCAATATTCTTGCTTCACCTTAGGTCCCCTCCTCGTGAACGAATCGCATACGATGAACAGGTATAAGTAAAGTGTATCGAAATCCCTGACATGTCGCAATAGCCAAGTCCGATGGATACTATTGCAAAGCAGGGCTGCCCGCGCTCAACTCTGATGGGACAGCCCCTGCACAAGCATCTTTAACTGCGTTTACTACCGCTATTCCGCCTTGCGAACCGCGAACCATAGCTCGACATAATTCAGACCGTCTCGCTCGCCGTACATTTCGAACTCGATCCCGTCCACCTGCTCGTAGCCGGCCGTCGGGAGCCATTCGGAGTAGAAGCGGCGGTACAGCGACTCGATCGTCTCATCGAACTGGTCCCATGTATGCGGCTCCGACGGGAAAATCGCCCACGTATGCGCAGGTATCGTCACCGCTGCGTACCCGTCCGTATCGCTCCCTTCGCCTTTGAAGGCGCACAGCATGTACGGGAACGTGTCCGGCCCGGTCTTCCTGTAGCTGCATACCGCGTGCACGCGGTGCAGATGCGGACTGACGAATGACGGGAGCTTGCCCGCGCGCTCCTCCAGCCGCTTCACGTCACCGTTCGAATGGCTCCGTTCCCATAGCTTGGCCGGCGTCTCCGGCAACCCCGGCGTTCCCCCTACTCCGTCCGTGCGGAATACCCCTTCAATGCCGAACACCTCGAAGCTGTCCTTCGTCTCAATCCGATAATTCATTGCTTCTGCCCCCTTGATCGTGATAAGGAAGGACATCCGTGGATAGGCGACAAGCGCCGCGCCGTCTTGGCGCGCCATCGCCGGCGTGATCCCGTGCAATGCATGGAAAGCCCTCGCAAAAGATACCGGCGATTCATAGCCGTACTTCAGCGCGACATCGATGACCTTCGCCGAGCCTCCTTGCTGAAGCTCCAACGCGGCCAGCGTCAGCCGTCTTCGCCGAATGTACTCGGCCAGCGTCACGTCCGTTATGAACGCGAACATGCGCTGGAATTGGTACGAAGAGCAGCAGGCCATCCGTGCCGCTTCGCTAAGCTCGATCTCCCCGGTCAAGTTCGACTCGATATAGTCGACCGCTCGATTCATTCGCTCCAGCCATTCCATCTCGATCCCTCCTCTCGCATCCAAGTATAGTTGGGGCCGGCATGCAGTTCGCAACCTTTTGTGCCCGAAGAAGTATGGCCTGCCTCTATCATACAAAAAAAAGACAGCTGCACAATTGAGCGGCTGTCCTTCCTTATGCTCCATACCTTCGCGGACCGGAATCGTTCACGTTACGATACTTTCTTCACGATCGAATCCGGAAGCTGAATGTGCAGCACATTCGTATTGTCCCTGTCCATCTTACGCAAGATGTCCGTCATTAGCCCGGTAAGGATCGGATCTTGCGCGGCTTTGTATGCAACTAACAACTTGAACACTTGACGTTTGCTCATATACATGGTCTTAATTGCCACCTCCGGTAACCCAGCCGTCCTAGCGCATCGCCTTAGACCCGCGGTTTTGCGTCCCTGCCTTTCGACAGGTTTGCCTTTTTCGTATTTCTACTAATATAGTACATTAGATTCAGGACCTCGGCAACACAAGTTTCGTCATTCTCGTGCCAGAACGCTCGCTAAACCCCTGCCAATATACCCATATTCCTCCATTACATTAACAGCTAACGCGCACTAGAGTGAAGGGCAGATAATTTTCTGCCCCTCCTCATCAAACCGTACGTGAGGTTTTCCCTCATACGGCTTTCCGATGTTCGTCATTCATGTGCATGCAGATTACAATAGCGTTTTGAGTCCACAT
>JAEWJS010000021.1 GCA_023386495.1 Bacillota bacterium
ATTCGATGTCGCCCGGCATCTGGTAATGCACGACGAACCGCACGTTCGGCTTGTCGATGCCCATGCCGAATGCGTTCGTCGCCACCATCACGCGCACATCATCGAAGCGGAACTTCTCTTGCCATTCCGTTCGCTCCGCATCGTTCATGCCGCCGTGATACTTGCCCGCCTCGAAGCCCCATCGATGCAGCTCCTCGTGAAGCGCCTCGACCTCCTTGCGCGTCGCGGCATATACGATGCCGGATTGGTCCTTCCGCTCGTTCAGGAACTTCCGCAGGAAGGCACGCTTCTCGCCGCCGCTGACGACCGAGAGCGACAGATTCGACCTTGCGAAGCCCGTCACGAACACGTTCGGACTGCGAAGCGCCAGCATTGCCGCGATATCCTCCGCTACATCCGGCGTCGCGGTCGCCGTGAAGGCTGCCACGAGCGGCCGGTTCGCCAATCGGGCTACCCAGCCGGCAAGCTGACGATAACTCGGGCGAAAATCATGCCCCCACTGCGACACGCAATGTGCTTCATCAATCGCGATCAGCGGCACCTGCAGCCGTTCAAGCAGACCGTTGAAGGCAGGCGCATCCAATCGCTCTGGCGCGATGTAGAGCAGCTTGTAGGCGCCGTCCGCCGCCTGCCGCATCACGTCCCGATACTCGCTAGCGCTCAGGGAGCTGTTCAAGAACGCGGCACGCACGCCCAGCCGATTCAAGCTGTCGACTTGGTCCTTCATGAGCGAGATCAGCGGCGATACGACGATCGTCGTGCCGGGCAGCAGCATCGCCGGGATCTGGTAACAGACCGACTTGCCTCCCCCCGTCGGAAGAATGGCTAGCGTATCCCGGCTGTTCAACAAGCCCGAGATAATGTCGGCCTGTCCCTTGCGGAAGGAATCGTAGCCATAGATGCGCTTCAGCAAGGCTGACGCCTCCTCCAGTCCCGCATGGCCGTCCATCGCGTACGCTTCCAGGTTCATTTCCCAATTCGTCTCCATCTCTTGTCCCGGAACCTCCCCTCTTGTCCTCTCTGGCGAAAAATCGACGAGACCCTGGCATGAATGTCAGGGTCTCGCAAGCCGTGCTTCAGCTTGTCATGTCATGGCTCAAGAGCCGTTCTAGCCTGCAACGATCTTAATGACGCTTCGTACGGATTCCGCCGAGCGGTCCAACGCGGCCTTCTCGTCGTCCGTCAATTCCAGCTCGAATATATTCTCGATGCCGTCGCCGCCGAGCACGGCCGGCACGCCCATGAACAGATCGTCGTAACCGTATTCGCCTTGCAGCAGCGCAATGACCGGCAGGATCCGCTTCTTATCCTTGAGGATGGCTTCCGTCATCTGCACCAGCGATGCAGCCGGCGCGTAGTACGCGCTGCCGTTGCCGAGCAGATTGACGATCTCGCCGCCGCCGACGCGCGTGCGCTGCACGATTGCCTCGATGCGTTCGGCAGGGATCAGCTTCTCGATCGGAATGCCGCCGACGTTCGAATACCGAACGAGCGGCACCATGTCGTCGCCGTGTCCGCCGAGTACGAAGCCGCGGACGTCCTCGACCGATACGTTCAGCTCCTGCGCGATGAACGTGCAGTAGCGAGCCGTATCCAGCACGCCGGATTGGCCGATCACGCGGTTCTTGGGGAAGCCCAGCGCATGGTAAGCCGCATAGGTCATGGCGTCGACCGGATTGCTTAGGATAATGACGTAGGCATTCGGACTCGTCGCTTTTACGTTCTCGCATACGGACCGGACAATGCCGGCGTTCGTGCTCACGAGATCGTCGCGGCTCATGCCGGGCTTGCGGGCAATGCCTGCCGTAATGATCACGACATCCGAATCCTTGGAATCCGCGTAATCCGAAGTCCCGACGATCCGGCTGTCGACGCCTTGCACCGGCGTCGATTCAAGCATATCAAGCGCCTTACCCTTCGTCGGACCTTCCAGCTGCGGGATATCGAGCAATACCACATCGCCAAGTTCCTTCTGCGCAAGCATAAGAGCCGTCGTAGCGCCCGTGAAGCCTGCACCAACAACCGTAATCTTATTCCGCCTAATCGCCATTCCCTAAATATCCCCCCTAATCAAAGTAAAATCCCGGCGTGCCATAGCTGCCGAGAGTAATGTGAGCATCTGTTATTTCCTTCCGAAACGTTGAGTAGGCAGTGTGTCCCCCGGAAAGTTTACGTCCCGCCTTTGAACTCGTATCCTAACCTACTATCTAATCAAGAGGATACGAGTTCAACAGCGTGGTGGAGGGGGATACATCTGCCGGTTCAACGTGATCGGTCTGGTCGGAAATTACAGATTCTTAATGATTTCGTCCGCGAACGCCGAGCATTTTACTTCCGTCGCGCCTTCCATGAGACGAGCAAAGTCATACGTAACCGTCTTATTGTTAATCGCCGTTTCCATGCCTTTGTAGATCAGGTCAGCCGCTTCCTGCCAGCCCAGATGCTCGAGCATCATGACGCCGGAGAGAATGACGGAGCCAGGGTTAACGACGTCCTTGTCCGCATACTTCGGAGCCGTGCCGTGCGTTGCTTCGAAGATCGCGTGACCCGTCAGGTAGTTGATGTTGGCGCCCGGCGCGATGCCGATGCCGCCGACCTGCGCTGCCAGCGCGTCGGACAGGTAGTCGCCGTTCAGGTTCAGCGTCGCGATGACGTCGAAGTCCGTCGGACGCGTCAGCACTTGCTGCAGCGCGATGTCGGCGATCGCGTCCTTCACGATGATCTTGCCAGCCGCTTCTGCATCGGCTTGCGCCTTGTTCGCTGCATCCGCGCCTTGCTCTTCCTTGATGCGGTCGTATTGCCCCCACGTGAACGTCTTGTCCGCGAACTCTTGCTCAGCCACTTCGTAGCCCCAGTTCTTGAACGCGCCTTCCGTGAACTTCATGATGTTGCCCTTGTGAACGAGCGTTACCGTCTTCTTGCCGTGCTTGATCGCATATTCGATCGCCGCGCGCGCAAGACGCTTCGAGCCTTCGGACGATACCGGCTTGATGCCGATGCCCGACGTCTCAGGGAAGCGAATCTTCTTCACGCCCATCTCGTTCTGCAGGAACGCGATCACTTTCTTCACTTCTTCCGAGCCCTCTTGGTACTCGATGCCCGCATAGATATCTTCCGTATTCTCGCGGAAAATGACCATGTCAACGAGCTCAGGACGCTTAACCGGGGATGGTACGCCTGCGAAGTAACGCACAGGGCGAAGGCAAGTATACAGGTCAAGCTCTTGGCGCAGCGCAACGTTCAGGGAACGGATGCCGCCGCCGATCGGCGTCGTCAGCGGACCTTTGATCGCGACGATGTACTCGCGGATCGCGGTCAGCGTGTCGGCAGGCAGCCATTCGCCGTATGTATTGAACGCTTTTTCGCCGGCGAACACTTCGTACCAAGCAATCTTCTTCTCGCCGTTGAAGGCTTTCTCTACGGCAGCATCCAGAACGCGCTTGGACGCTTTCCATATGTCGCGGCCCGTGCCGTCGCCCTCGATGAACGGAACGATCGGGTTGTTCGGCACCTGAAGCTGGCCGTTGTCAATCGTGATTTTCTCGCCTTCAGTCGGCATTGCAAATTTCTCGAGTTGCATGAATGGTAATCCTCCTTCAATCTTATGTGATCATTATTGTAACATATTCTTCTAGCGCTGTTCGATCGGCACGAACTTCGCATCCGCAGGTCCCGTATATTCGGCACGCGGGCGAATCAGGCGGTTATTCTCGTATTGTTCCAGGATGTGAGCCGTCCAACCCGACACGCGGCTGATCGCGAAGATCGGCGTGAACAGATCGCGCGGAATCTTAAGCGCGGTGTACACCGAGGCCGAGTAGAAGTCGACGTTCGGCTTCAAGCCCTTCTGGCCGGTTACGAGCTCTTCGATCTTAATCGACATCTCGTACAGCTCCATGTTGCCCGTCAGCTTGCCCAGCTCGCGCGACATGCGCTGAAGATGCTTGGCGCGCGGGTCGCCGTTCTTGTAGACGCGGTGCCCGAAGCCCATAATCTTCTCTTTGTTCGCAAGCTTCTCGTTAATGTACGGCACGACATTCGCATTCGAGCCGATCTCGTCGAGCATGACCATGACCGCTTCGTTCGCGCCGCCGTGCAGCGGCCCCTTGAGCGCGCCGATCGCGGACGTTACGCCGGAATAGATATCCGACAGCGTCGCGACGGTTACCCGCGCGGCGAACGTCGAAGCATTCAGCTCGTGGTCGGCATGCAGCACGAGCGCCTTGTCCAGCGCCTCGACCGCGATATCTGCCGGAGCTTCGCCGGTGAGCATGTATAGGAAATTATGCGCAACCGATACGCCGGCCAGCGGAGCGATCGGCTCTTTGCCGTCGCGAATGCGCGCGAATGCGGCAACGATCGTCGGCAGCTGCGCTTGAAGCTTGATCGCTTTCTTCAAGTTCGCTTCAGCGGACATATCGCCTGCAGCAGCGTCGTACAGCGCCAGGCTGGACACCGCCGTGCGAAGCGCCGCCATCGAATTCGTATCCTTCGGATACAGCTTCATCTGCGACAGTACTTCCGAAGGCACTGCAGCATACGCGCTAAGCTCGTCGATTAGTCCCTTAAGCTCGGACGATGTCGGAAGCTTGCCGTACCAGAGGAGGTAAGCCGTTTCCTCGAAGGTCGCGCTTTCCGCTAATTCATCGATATTGATCCCGCGGTACGTAAGTACGCCGTCAATGATCGAGCTGATCGAGGAAGTCGTCGCGACGATCCCTTCAAGACCTTTGGTTGCAGTCATTTTCTCTCTCTCCTTTTTACACAAATATGACAACTCATGATAGGTAACATTACATTCGATCCGATTCCATCTTATTCATCATAAAGGATTTCAACGGGTATGTGAACAAATACAGGCATAAAAATGATTTATCGACTCGATAAATAAAATCTTTCACTTGAGCGCTCGGCGATAACTTGACGCTATCGTTCATGCCTCTAACGCATTTTTCCCCGCATCACCCGCAATTAACCATCCATCTGGCCCGAACTTTCGACAAGCGCGCCAATCGTGATAAAATAAGACAAAACCTCGGTCCACGGTCGAGAAGCGGAGGTAGTCCCCCATGCAAGAACGAATCGGCATTATCGATATCGGCTCCAACTCGATCCGCCTCGTCATCTACGAGCGGACGCCGCTCGGCGCCTATCATGTCATCGACGGCAGCAAGGAGGCCGGACGGCTGAGCGAGCAGGTGGACGAGCAAGGGCGCCTCTCGGACGGAGCCGTCGAGCGTTTGATCGAGGTGCTGCATCACTTCAAGCTAATCTGTTCGCACCACAGAACCGTCCGGATCCGCACGGTAGCGACGGCAGCCATTCGAGGAGCGGCGAACAGCTCCGACGTGCTGGACAAGCTGCGGCGCGCGACCGGCCTCTCGATCGAGGTACTGTCCGGCCAAGAGGAAGCCGCATACGGCTTCCTTGGCATGGTCAACACGATCGACATCAAGGATGGCTTCCTAATCGATATCGGCGGCGGGAGCACGGAGCTGTCCCTTTTCCGCGGCCGCAAGCTTATGCGCAGCGTATCGCTTCCGCTCGGGTGCGTGAATATGGCCAAGCGCTACGCCAAGGAAGGTTCGCTGGATGACCGCGCGCTGCAGCAGCTGGAGAATGACGTCCGGGAAGCGATCGCGGCCGAGCCTTGGATAACTGAGACGCCCGGCTTGCCGCTCGTCGGTATCGGGGGAACGGCGCGCGCGCTGGCCAAGGTACATCAAGCGCATGCCAAATACCCGCTGTCTCAGGCCCATAATTACGGCATGGCCGCAGGCGACACGGACGGGCTGTTCGCCGTCCTGCGCGGCGCGACGCCCGAGAAGCGCAAGAAAATGCCCGGACTGTCCAAGGAACGCGTCGATCTGATCGTGCCCGGCATCGCCATTCTGCGCGTCTTCTACGAGGCTTGCCGCGCTTCGCGCTACGTCATATGCGGAGCCGGGCTTCGCGACGGCCTGTTCTACCATTCGCTGATGCCGGACCGTACGCCGGTCGACGATATTCTGGACTACAGCATCGCGAGTCTCGTAAGATTGTATCCCGGAGCCCCGCTCCCCCATCTGGAGCAAGTCTCCCGCATGTCGGGTGAGCTATTCGAATCGCTGCTCAGCCACCATGCTTTCCCGTCTGAAGCCGCCGTATGGCTGAAGGCTGCGTCGATGCTGTTCCGCATCGGCGGCAGCATCGACTACTACAGCTACGCGAAGCATACCTTCTACTTAATGACGAACGTCCATCTGAACGGCTTGACGCATCGCGGCATTCTCATTGCCGCCGCGGTCGCCGCTTACAAGAACCGCGGCGGCGTCCGCCAGCTGCATGCCGAATATAAGCCGCTGCTGGACGATGCGGACATCGAGACGATCTGCCGACTCGGCACGCTGCTGCAGCTTGCCATCGCGCTTGACCGCAGCGAATCCCAATCCATCGGCAGATTGTCCGCCTTCGTCCAGGGCAGCAAGCTTCTGCTGCAGCCGCTTCAGGCGAACTCGACGCTCGCCATGGAACGCAAAGAAGTCGAGGACCTAGCCGGCGACTTCAAGAAAATATGGGGACTGACGCCCGTATTCGCCACATGAGAACAGCCCGCCAATCGGCGGGCTGTTCGCTTATTCGCATAGGTTACGTCTGGAGCATCCCTTTCCAAGCCGGGATATCCTTGGCTTCGAACTGGCTGCGGAACGGCGTCAACTCGTTCTTCACCCTGGCATAGGAGCCATTGGGCAGCAGCTCGCGCGCCTTGACGTTATCACGCAGGTTCAGCTCCAGGAGATTTATCATGATCTTGCGCAGGTCCGGTCGGAATACCGGACACATCAACTCGATCCGGCGCGTCAAATTCCGCGTCATCCAGTCCGCGCTGGACAGGTACACTTCTTCTTCGCCGCCGTTGTTCACGTATAGAATCCGCGAATGCTCCAAGAATCGGTCGACGATGCTGATGACGCGAATATTGTCGCTAAGACCCGGGACCCCGGGACGAAGGCAGCATACCCCCCGTACGATCAGTTGGATCGATACGCCGGCCTGCGATGCTTCGTACAGCTTGTCGATGATGTCTTGGTGCGACAGCGAATTCATCTTCGCGATGATGCGCGCAGGCCGGCCGGCGAGCGCATGCTCCTTCTCCCGGTCGATCAGCGCAAACAGCTTATCGCGCAGGCCGGTCGGCGCCACGCCGAACGCCATCCATTCATATGGGGTCGAATAGCCGGTCATCTCATTGAACAGCGCCGAAGCGTCCGCCCCGATCACGGGATGCGAGGTGAACAGGCCTACATCCGTATAGAGACGCGCCGTATTGCCGTTATAGTTACCCGTGCCGACATGAACGTACCGCCGCAGACGATTCTCTTCCCTTCGCACGACGAGCAGTATTTTCGCATGCGTCTTGAGCCCGACCAATCCATACACCACATGGCAGCCCGCCTTCTCCAGCTGTCTGGCCCACGCGATATTGCGCTCCTCGTCGAACCTCGCCTTCAATTCCACGACCACGGTCACCTGCTTGCCGGCTTCAGCCGCGCCCGCGAGCGCTTGGATCAGGGTTGACTGCCCGCTGACCCGGTATAGCGTCATCTTGATCGCCAGCACGTCGGGGTCCTCGGCCGCCTGCAGCAAGAAGTCGTCGACCGCCTCGAATGATTCGTAAGGATGATAGACCAGCACGTCCCGTTCGCGCAGCACCTCGAACATGTCGTCGGAGCGGTCGAATTCACGCGGGTAGACCGGCTCGTTGCGTTCGAACACGAGGTTGTCCCTGCCCGAGAGGGAACCGGCGAAGCGCATGAGGAAGCTGAGGTCGAGCGGACCGTCGATCTCGATCATGTTCTCGCCGATCTCCAGCTCTTCGCGAAGCGTCGCCAGTGCGTACGGGTGCATGCCCTTGGCAATCTCCATGCGGACAGGCATGCCCCACCTGCGCTTGCGCAGCTCCTTCTCGATCTCTTCGAGCAGGTCCTCTGCCCCTTCCTCGTTCAAGGTCAAGTCCGCATTGCGCGTCACGCGGAACGGCGATACCGCCATCGGTTCGTAGCCGCTGAACAGCGTATTGATATGTTTCTCGATCAATTCCTCGAGCAGGACGTATTCGGACTTCTTGCTGCCGGCCCTGCCCGGAATATGCACGAAGCGCGGCAGAATCGACGGCACCTGCACCAGCGCAAAAAACGGCTCTTCATCCGGTTCCATGCTGTCGCTCTTCAGCAGCACGGATAAGTACAGCTCGCGCGTATGAACGAGCGGGAAGGGCCGGCTCTGATCGAATGCCATCGGCGTCAGCACCGGGAATACGATCTCGGTGTAATACTCTTCAAGCGCCTTCTGCTGGTTCGCGGTGAGTTCATCGTATGCGCGGAGCACGATCCCCTCCCGCGCGAGTCCGCGCATGACCTCGCGGTAAGCCCGGTACTGCTCCGACACCATCGTGGCCGTTCGCTTGATCAGCCGTTTCCATAGTCCGCCCGGCGTATAGCCGGTGAAGTCTTTTTTCGTGTACCCCGCCTTGATCTGATCTTGGATGCCCGCGACTCGTACGCTCATGAATTCGTCGAGATTCGACGAGACGATCGCTAGGAATTTAGCCCGTTCCAAGAGAGGATTGTTGACGTCGCAGGCCTCTTCAAGCACCCGTCTATTGAATTCGATCCAGCTTAAGTCGCGATTGACATATTGGGACAAATGCTTCGTCATGATTCGTTCCCCTCCTGACTATGTCCCCATTATCCGACACAACTGTTTAGGGCATGTTAATCGATTGTAAACGCCGCGTAAACGAATGGCATCATTTACAAATTAAGACGCAGGCTACCATCTGCGGATCGTCATCGTGCCGCTGCGCATCCGCTTCTCCAGCCAGCCGAGAATGAGGCCCCGGTACAGCTTCCTTGTAGGCGGCAGAATCAGCGATAACCCCACGACGTCCGAGACGAAGCCCGGCAGAAGCATCAACGCGCCTCCGATCAGAATGCACAGCCCATTCAGCAGCGAAGGGCCCGGCGGCTGGCCGGCCTGCATCTGGTGCTGGGCGTCTCGCCACGCTCTGGCCCCTTCCTTGCGAATGAAATAGATGCCGAGCAGCCCCGTCAGCAGCATCAACAGAAATGCCGACCCGCCGCCGATCCAATCGCTAACCGCTATAATGCCCCATATTTCGATTGCCGGCACGAGAATGACCGCTAACAGCAGCCCATTCCCGAATTTTCTCCGCTGACCCACCTGAACGCCTCCTATTCGCTGACCGCCACCAGTCTGCCTAACAGTTCGTAGAGCTCCGGCGCCGATCTGTCCAGGCGAGCCGGGCGCCATTCGCGGTTCAACCAGACATGCTTTGTCCCGCCGCTCACGAGCCGTTCTCCGGGAAGATCACGCTCCTCGATAACGATATTCGGGAATTCCTCAGCCTCCGCGATTCTCCGGATCTGGGATTCGAAATTCAAGCGGGCTTTGGAAAATTCGCCGATTCTCGTGCAGATGGCCAGCCGCTCGTCGTAGCGGGCCGGCCGCTCGAAGCTCGCCGCGAGCTCCGTCACGGGAAGCAATAGTCCTGCCTGTTCGATATCGCGATAGGTCATCCCCGCATGGCGAATGAATTCCGTCCGGCCGATCTCGAACCAGTTCACGTAATTGGCATGGTAGACGACCGCCATCTGATCGGTTTCCTGATAGCGGACCCGGAGCGGATGCAGATGCCAATAGGATGCCATAATTCCACTCCTTATCGCGTAGTGTCCAGAATGGAAGAAAGAGCGACGGTAGATTCACCATCGCTCCAACTTGCCTATCCTGACTGACAGCCGCGGCTCACGTATTACAATACGCGCGCTTGGCCTGTATAAATGACGCCGAATTCCGCGTACACCGTGACTTCCATATTATCGGTCAACAATTCCGTGGCACCCTCGACGCCGAGAACGACCGGGATGCCCAGATTCAAGCCGACAACGGCCGCATGGCTCGTGATGCCGCCTTGCTCCGTGATGACGGCTGCCGCTTTCTCGATTGCCGGCATATAGTCACGGTCCGTCGAAGGCGTCACGAGAATCGATCCGCTCTTCGTCTTCGCGATCGCTTCCTCAGGCGTACGGGCTACGACGACCTTGCCGGTGGCGGCTTGGCTGCCGATGCCTTGGCCCTTGGCAACGAGGTCGCCGACCGTGTGGATCTTAATCAGGTTCGTCGAGCCGGAACGGCCGACCGGAACGCCTGCCGTGATGACGACGGTATCGCCTAGACGTACCAGCCCTGTGCCGATCGCGCCTTCGACCGCGATGTCGAACATTTCGTCGGTCGTTGTCGCCGGCGTACCCAGCGCAGGAATGACGCCCCACACGAGAGCCAGGCGGCGGAGCACCTGTTCAATCGGCGTAACGGCGATGATCGGCGCCTTCGGACGATACTTGGCGATCATGCGGGCCGTATATCCGCTCTCCGTAGAGGTAATGATCGCGTTCGCGTTCAAGTCCAGCGCGGAATTCGCGACAGCTTGGCTGATCGCTTCCGTAACGGTCGCTTGCTGTGCATTCGCCTGCTTCGTGAAAATCTCGCGATACTCCAGCGCAGATTCGGCACGCTCTGCGATCCGGGACATCGTCATAACGGATTCCACCGGATATTTGCCTGCTGCCGTCTCGCCGGAGAGCATGATGGCGTCCGTGCCGTCGAAGATCGCGTTCGCGACGTCGCTCGCTTCCGCACGCGTCGGGCGCGGATTGCGCTGCATCGAATCGAGCATCTGCGTGGCCGTAATGACCGGCTTGCCCGCGCGGTTACACTTCTGAATCATCGACTTCTGCACGAGCGGCACTTCTTCTGCCGGAATCTCGACGCCGAGATCGCCGCGCGCGACCATCAGTCCGTCGGACACCTCGAGAATCTCGTCCAGATTGTCGACGCCTTGCTGGTTCTCGATCTTGGAGATGATCTGAATGTGAGATGCGTTATGCTTCTCCAGCAGCTCGCGAATCTCGAGCACGTCGCTTGCTTTGCGCACGAAGGATGCTGCGATGAAATCGACGCCCTGCTCGATGCCGAACACGATATCGTTCGCGTCCTTCTCGGTAATGCCCGGCAGCGAAATCGCGACGCCTGGCACGTTAACGCCCTTCTTGCTCTTGATCTGGCCGCTGTTCACGATCTGGCACTCGATCTCCGTGCCTTGAACGCCGGTTACGGTCAGACCGATCAAGCCGTCGTCGATCAGAATCGTCGAACCGACCGTCACGTCTGCCGGCAGATTGCTGTATGTAACGGGAATGCGATTCTTGTCGCCCAGAATTTCTTCCGTCGTGAGCGTGATCTTCTCGCCTGCTACCAGCTCGATCGGCTCTTCAGCCAGCTTGCCGAGACGGATCTCAGGGCCTTTCGTGTCGAGCAGGATGGCAACGGTCTTGCCCAGCTCCGCGCATGCCTTGCGGATGTTGATGATGCGGTTGCCGTGCTCCTCGAAGTCGCCGTGCGAGAAGTTGAGCCTCGCGACGTTCATGCCGGCCATGATCAGCTTCTTCGTGTTCTCGAGCGATTCGCTCGAAGGGCCGATGGTACATACGATCTTTGTTTTGCGCATTTGGTCGTTTCCTCCATTTATCTGTATACCTAATGGAGACCGGCTGACGATCCTCACATGTCGAGGAACGAGGCCGGTCTGCCTACTGCACACCTTCAATTAAATTACACGATCCGACATGGCATGTACAGTATATTTTCCCACAGCGCACGTCAAATTATGTTCGATCCCGTAACATTCCGCCCTTAGGGACGAACGGCCTCGACGATCGGATCGTCCGCTTCGTCCGCCGCTTCTTGCTGCTGCGCGGTGAACACGCCGATTCTTCTGAACTTCTGATAGCGATCTTCGATCAGCTGATCAGGCGACATGACACGGAGCTCGTTCAGATGGCGAACCAGCGCCTCGCGAACCGCCGCTGCCGATCCCGGGATATCGCGATGCGCCCCGCCCTGCGGCTCCGGCACGACCTCTTCCACGATCCCGAAGCTCAGCAGATCCTTCGCCGTAATCTTCATCGCCTCGGCCGCTTGATCGGCCTTGGATGCATCCTTCCAGAGAATCGATGCCGCGCCGTTCGGCGATATAACCGAATAGATCGCGTTCTCCAGCATCAGCACGCGATTCCCGACGCCGAGCGCAAGCGCTCCGCCGCTGCCGCCTTCGCCGATGACCACGCAGACGATCGGCACGCCGAAGGTTGCCATCTCGCGCAGGTTGCGCGCGATCGCTTCCGCTTGTCCGCGTTCCTCGGCTGCGCTGCCGGGGTATGCTCCCTTCGTGTCGATGAACGTGACGATCGGCCGATTGAACTTGGCGGCCTGCTGCATCAGTCGAAGCGCCTTGCGGAAGCCTTCCGGATGCGGGCTGCCGAAGAACCGCGCGATATTATCCTTCGTATCCTTGCCGCGCTGATGACCGATGACCGTAACCGGCAGGCCATCCAGCTTGGCGAGACCGCCCACGATCGCGAGATCGTCCGCGAACAGCCTGTCGCCGTGCAGCTCGATGAAATCCGCGAAAATCTCTTGGATGAAGTCAAGCGACGTCGGGCGCTGGTGATGCCGCGCAAGATGCATCTTCTGCGCCGCGGACAGCTCGCTGTACAGCTCGCTCTCCATCTGCTTGTACTTCTCTTCGAGGCGCGCGATCTCGTCGGAGAAATCGATGCCCTTCTCTTGCCCGAATTTCTTCAGTTCATCGATCTTGCTGCGCAGCTCCGACAGCGGCTTCTCGAATTCTAATCCACCCGCCATTAGCCTGTCCTCCCCGTGCAGTGCATATCAAGCAGCTTCGTCAGCGTCGCCTTCATGTCCTTGCGGTGAACGACTTTGTCGAGTTGGCCGTGCTGCAGGTTGAATTCGGCCGTCTGGAAGTTGTCCGGCAGCTTCTGGCGAATCGTCTGTTCGATGACGATCCGTCCCGCGAAGCCGATCAGCGCACCCGGTTCTGCTAGATTATAGTCTCCTAAGCTAGCGAAGCTGGCGGTAACGCCGCCTGTCGTCGGATCCGTCATAATGGAAATGAACAAGCCGCCGTCGCCTTGGAACTTGGCCAAGGCCGCGCTTGTCTTCGCCATCTGCATCAAGCTGAAGATGCTCTCCTGCATCCGGGCGCCGCCGGATGTCGAGAAGATAATAAGCGGCAGCCGCTCGGCGTGGGCCTGTTCGATCGCGCGCGTAATTTTCTCCCCTACGACCGACCCCATGCTTCCCGTAAAAAAGTGTACGTCCATGATGCCGACGACGACCGGAAACCCGCCGATCGTGCCTTGTCCGGTTACGATCGCTTCTTTCATGCCTGTCTTCGCCATCTGCTGCTCAAGCTTGGAAGCATAGCCCGGGAAGCCCAATGGATCATTCGATTGCAGTCCGGCATCGATCTCTGCGAACGAGTCTTCGTCGAACGTCATGGCAATCCGCTCCCAGGCATTCAAGCGGAAATGATGACCGCAGGAGGAGCAGACCTTAAGGTTCTTCTCCAGTTCCTTACTGTATTGAATATTGCCGCATTTGGGGCACTTATTCATCAGACCTTCAGGAATATCGCGTTTCGCGCTGGAGGATGGAACCGTCGCGTATTTCTTTTTATGAAATAAATCCTTAAACATCGGAACACCTCTCAAAGACGCATAAGTATCGTGACGATGGCTTGGCCGGAGCAAGCGCTGCCAGCAGCGCCGGTATTGTTCGCAGCAGCCTTGCCGTCACAACCGGGGGCAACATCTAGGCATGCAGGATGCTGTTCAGCACTTCCTGCACCTCTTCCAATTCACCGGAAGGAACCAATATCTCATATTGCTGCTTGGAGAGGTTAATTGGACGGACCTGTACGAGAAAGCCCTCTTCGGTCAATCGCTTTCGGATCGTCTCCGAGATCTTGGCTGTAGGAGCGATATAGATTACCGTCCACATGAAAGGTACCCCCTAAAACACTCGGAATGAGGCCGCATATTGCCATAATGATAGCACAACACCGCTTGAAACCGCAACAAACAGCATGTCCTGCCGCCTGCGTCGGACCGCGTCCTGCCACCTTATCCGGCCTCATTCTCCGCTCCCGTGTTCCTGCCGATTGCCCGCTCGGGCGGGGGCGTTCGGCACCGACGGTCAGCATTTGCACGTGTTCATAGCAAGTACGCTATTCGCCCTGCTCCGCATCGTCTTCTTCGGGCAGCATGTAACGCTTGGCGTTCAAGTCTTGATGCGCGATTCTGGCCGATGCCGCCGCAGCCAGGCCGCAGACGAGATCGTCCAGGAAGACGTGAATCCGTTCGCCTTTGCGATTCAGCTTGTCGATAATACCGGGCTTCATCTTGTCTAGATAGCCGAAGCTTGTCAAGCCGATCATGCCGTACACGTGCACGATGCCGAGTGCCATCGTCTCGTCGACGCCGTAGAGCGACTCATCATTCTCCATGATCTGCTGCAACGGCTCCGGCAACAGCTTGCGCTCGGCTAATTCGTCAAGCGCGATTCCCGTGTACAGCGTATATTGCACTTCGCGCTTGCCCAGCACGGCACGCACGCTGTCCACGCACTCCTCCATCGTCAGCTTGCTGTTGTATGGGCGCTGCAGGGCATGCACGATTTCCGCAACCTGTTGGATTGTGACGCCTCGCCGTTCGAGCCATTTTTCCAATGCATCGTCCAACCGCATCCCTCCCGTGTCGCTGCCTTCGAGGCGCGCTTCCTCATACGCACACCGGCCGAAACCCGTGTCTCTATGCATATGCGGAACTTCGGAAGAATGTGCATGCTTATCTGCATACCTCATGCA
>JAEWJS010000038.1 GCA_023386495.1 Bacillota bacterium
CTTGCGCGCCGACCAGCCAATGCCCCAGCGGCAATTCGCCTAGAAGCCGCGCCAGCCCGATCGAGCCGGCGGCTACGACGAGGAAGGTTGCGACGGCCACTGGCAGATGGTAACCGGTCAAGGTAAGCGGCCTCGTCACGTTGGCGACCAGCATCAGCACGAAAGCATGCGCCAAGAAATCGCCGAAGGAATGCCGTCCGACCATCAGCATGAACCGCTTGAACCAGCCGCCGTAACGATCCAGCAAGACGGACAGTGCATAGGCCGCAGCCAGCTGCGTCACGATCAATAAGAAGATGGCCGGTCTCAGGTACGTGGACAGCCCTAGCTTCATGCTGTCCATCGACAGACCGAGCAGCTCGTATCCGACCCATACATAACAGCCGATGAACAGCAATCCGCTTAAGGCTAGCCAGCGAACGGCAATCTCTCGGAAGCGCACGAGTCCATATGCGCACACCGCGCCGAGCATGAAGTAGAAGAAATAGAAGATGAACCACTTGGATCGATGCTCCATCAGCCATGCCCAAGGCGCTCCCCAAGACGCGATGGTGCCGGCTCGGTAATACGAGAGCCACAGCAGAGCGGCGTATACAACAGCCGCAATCGCGAGTATGCCGACGGTGCGAGCGGTCGCTCGATCCGGCCGCCGGTCCGCGGCGAACCGCCTGAGCGGCTCCGCGAGGCGCAGGAATACGGGCAGCAGCAGGTAGAATTGCATGATCATCAAGATGAACCATAGATGATAGCCGTAGGTCGGGCGCAACAGCTGGCTGCCCAGCGCACGCCATGCGCTTGCGTCCGTCAACGATAGGCCTGAGAACAGGCTGACGGACAGCCAATAGACGAACGTCCAGCTCAGGAAGGGAAGGCCGATATCGATGAATCTTCGTTTCATATAGGAGCCGTATCGGATTGCCGTGCCTGCGTAGTTGTAGATTAGAATGACGCCCGATAAGAAGACGAACGTCGGCGTCCCGAAACGGGTGTAATGGAACAGCATCGCGAGCATGATCGAATCCGGCTGCAGGATATCGGCCCTATAGATATATTCCGCAATGCAATGCTGCATCGTGATCGCCATGAAGGCCATCGCGCGGAGCAGCGTAATTTCTTCGATTCTCTGTCTGGCCATGGATGTGAGCCAAGCCTCCTCTCTGACCGAACTATTATAACAGAAGAACGGGCCGCATCGCGCGGCCCGTCTGCATGTCTGTATGAATGAGCAATCCTACCACGCATTCGTGCCGAGACGATTGAGCGCCGCATCGATGAATGCCGGCTCGTCCTCCGGCTTCCGCGACGTAATCAAGTTGCCGTCCACCATCACTTCACGGTCGACGAACGTCCCGCCTGCACGCGTAATCTCCTCGGCGATGCCGGCGTACCCCGTAACCGTACGCCCTTGCAGCACGCCTGCCGCCGCCAATACCTGCGGCCCATGACAGATCGCCGCCAGCGTGATGCCCGCCTGGTCGGCTTCCTTCACGAAGCGCTGGACTTCAGGGTCGTTCATCAATTGCGCGGGTGACGAGCCTCCCGGAATGATGACCGCCTCATATTCCGTGCCTTTCGCATCCCGGGCAGCCAGATGGGACCGGTACGTGACCGTCCCCTTCTTACCCTTCAATTCCTGATCCCGTTCAAGGCTGATAATGACGCCGTTATGGCCTTGCCTGACCATCTCATCGTAAGGACTGGCCATCTCGGAATCCTCGAAGCCGTCTGCCAGCAAGAACGCAATCCTTTTCGCATCGCTCATCATGCATCTCTCCTATTCCAGTATACGGTTAAGTTACCCGGATTGGCAGGAATTACTCACGTAAACGACTTGGCCTGTTGAGCCGTTCGCAGCGTCTGGCTGCGGGCATCCAGTCCATTCGTGCCGGGCAGCGTCTGGGCTGAGGTTCCGTTGGCTTGGGGGCAACGATGAACGAGTCTGGCGGGTATTTGCGTAATTTTCTACCACTATTCTTGATTCCTACAAGCAGCGGCGAACAATAAGGGTAATTTGTACAACTATTCCCGCCGGAACTTAGGCAGATCGGGGTTTCCACTCGGAATAGCTGTACTTTTCTACATTAATCGGTGCAATCAGGCGCCATGGCTGAAAATAGTTGTACTTTTTCCCCTTAATCCTCTACCGCGCCATGCAACCGTGTAACCACCAGCCACGCACGAACGCTGGCGAGCATGAGCGCAGGAACGGATACAACACCAAACGCATGACACCTGCCTCCCGCGCATCGCGCCGAAAAGCAGGTGTCACGCAGGTTCGTATGCGGTTCCTTCTCCGGCACGCCGCAGCGCAAATCGGCCGGCGCATTCAGCGCCGTCGCACGGCAGCCGCATGCGGCACCGCCCATGCACGTGCACCACGCCAACGCCAGGCACGCGCTCTACACCAGCGTGCCGCCCTGCAGCTTGCGGCGGGAGTGGCGGTGAAGCTCGGCATAGTAGCCGTCCTGCGCCATGAGCCCGTCGTGGGCGCCTTCCTCGACGATCTTGCCGTCCTTCATGACGATGATGCGGTCCGCATGCATGACTGTCGACAGCCGGTGCGCGATGACCAGCGTCGTCCGCCCCCGCGATACGCGGTCCAGCGCCTGCTGGATCAGCCGTTCGGTATGCGTATCCAGATTCGCCGTCGCCTCGTCTAGAATCAGGATCTTCGGCTTGAAGACGAGGATGCGCGCGAACGAGATCAGCTGCCGTTCGCCGGCCGATAAGCCGCTGCCGCGCTCGGACAGCCGCGTATCGTAGCCATCCTTCAGGCGCATGATCATCGGCTCCGCGCCGACCTGGCGGCACGCATCGATGACGGACTCGCGCGAGATGTTCTCGTGGAACAGCCGCACGTTATCCAGAATCGTGCCCGAGTACAGGAACGGATCCTGCTGCACGAGGCCGACGATCCGATGCAGCGAGTCGAGCGGCAGCCTCCGAATGTCGACGCCGTCGATCTGCACGCTGCCCTTCTTCACGTCGTAGAAGCGCGCCAGCAGATTGACGAGCGAGCTCTTGCCCGCGCCCGTCGTGCCGACGATGCCGACGAATTCGCCGGGCCGGATATGCAGGTCGAGGTCATGCAGCACGTCGCGCTTGTCGACATAGGCGAACCGGATGCGATTGAAGTCGATCTGCCCCTTGACGGTATCCTTGCGGAGTGGCCTAGCCTCCTCGGGCGACGGGTCGCGGACCTCCGGCTGAATGCCGAAGATGCGCCACAGCCGGTCCATCGAGACGAGCGTCGACTGGAGCGTATTCCATTGCTGCGTAATCTGGTTGATCGGTTGGAAAAACTGTCGGATATACGTGATGAACGCAACTAACACGCCGAATTCGAACTGTTTGTTCAGTACCGCGTAGCCGCCGATCCAGACGACCAGCGCGACCGATACGTTGCCGAGCAAGTCGAACGAGCGATTGAACAGAATCGTCGCGCGCACCTCGCGCAGCGATTCCTTCAAGTATTGGCGATTGCCCTCCGTGAATCGCTCGTTCTGCTCCTTCTCTTGATGGAACGCTTGAATCAAGCTCATGCCGGACAGATTCTCTGCCACGAACGCGATCACGCGTGAATACTGCGCACGCGCACGCGTATAGACCTCCCGCAGCAGCTTCCGGAACAGCACGGCGATCACCGCGATGATCGGGAACAACACGAGGCAGTACAGCGCAAGCGTCGGATCGAGCAGGAACATGAAGCCGACGATCATGATGATCGAGAGTCCGTCTCGCACGAGGCTCAGCAGCACTTGCGTGAAAAATTGGTTGATCGTCTCCGTGTCGCTCGACTCGTTCGTGACGAGGCTTCCGATCGGATGACGGTCGAAGAATGACATCGATTGGCCGGAGATATGGCCGAACAGATCCTTGCGCAGCTGCGCGACGATGCCCTGTCCGGCACGCTGCATCAGGTTGCCTTGCAGGTAAGTGAAGATGAAGGCAAGCACAGCCATGACGGCATAAGCAACGCCCAGCCCGACCAAGACGGGAATGCCGTTCTCCCCGAGCGGGATCGCGTCGTCGATCGCGTATTTCACGATGAGCGGCTGGAGCAGGTCCGCGCCGATCGCGAGGAATGTACATAGGAAGCCGAGCAAGAACGTGGCGCGGTGCGGCTTCGCGTAAGCCAGCAGCGAGCGGAACGCCTGCCGCCGGTTAAGGGCGCTCTGCTGCGGGTCCCTGCTCGGCTGCGGCGCCGCATCGCGGCTCGGCGCATTCGATGAACGGTCAGCCATTGGACGCCGCCCCCTCTCCTTGCATCGCGTAGAGCGCGGCGTAATAACCGCCGCGAGCCAGCAGCTCGTCGTGGGAGCCGCGTTCGACGATGCGGCCCTCCTGCAGCACGACGATCTGGTCGGCGTGCATGACCGCGCTGACGCGATGCGCAATCAACAGCGTCGTCTTGCCCTTGCGCGTCTTCTGCAGGTTGTCGATGATGCGCGTCTCCGTCACCGTATCGACGGCGCTGACGCTGTCGTCGAGCAGCAGGATCGGCGCTTCCTTAATGAGCCCGCGGGCCAGACTGGTTCGCTGGCGCTGGCCGCCGGACAGCGTCAGCCCGCGCTCGCCCAGCTTCGTGTCGAAGCGCTCCGGCAGGTCGGCCACATTATGATAGATGGCCGCCAGCTTCGCCGCTCCCTCTACGGCCATCTGCTCGCTCTTCCGGTCGAAGAACGCAATGTTGTCGCGAATCGTCGTGCTGAACAGGAAGCCGTCCTGCGGCACGTAGCCGATGCCCGTCCGCAGGCTCTCGAGCGTCACGTCGCGCACGTCTCTCCCCGCAACGAATACGGTGCCGACAGGCGGCTCATAGACACGCAGCAGCAGCTTGACAAGCGTCGTTTTGCCGCTGCCGGTCGCGCCCACGATACCGACGGTCTGCCCTGCTCCGACGGTCAGATTGATATCCTGCAAGGCAGGCCGGCTGCTCTCGGGATAATGGAACGTCAGTCCGCGAATGTCCAGATCTGCGGCATCCGCCGGAAGCGCAATAGCGCCCTCGCTATTGCGCACGTCCGACTCGACGGCCAGCAGCTGATTGAGGCGGTCCAACGACGCGCGGGCGCGCTGTACCGTATTGATGACGTTGCCGATCTGCTGCAGCGGGTTGACCACCATGCGCAGATACAGCGTAAGCGCGACGAACGCGCCCAGCGACAGCCGGTCCTGCAGCACGAGGACGCCGCCGTATGTAATCGCCACGACGAGCGACAGCGCGCCGGCGAACGGCAGCGCGGCTTGGAACATCGCGCTCAGCTTCACGAGCAGCAGCTGATTGTCGCGGATGCGGTCGACGGTCTCGCCGAAGCGGCTCTTCGCGATCGGCTCCGCCGCGAACGTCTTCGTGACCTTGATGCCGCCGAACTGCTCCTCGGCCGATTCCGTCATGGCCGCCAGCGATTCCTGCACGCGCTGCGACTGCTGCCTGATGCGGGGGCCGAAATAGCGCACGAGGAACGGGATGACGAGGAGCGGCAGCACGCTGACGACCATCAGATCGAGCGGGATGTCGCTGAGCAGCATGATCGTCACCGAGGAGATGAGCAGCACCGTCGCGTTCGTCATCTGGTTCAGGCCGTTCGCGATCGATTCCCTGACCGCCGTCACGTCATTCATCATGTAGCTGAGCAGCTTACCGATGCCGTTCCGGGAGAAATACGTCTCGCTCAGCCCCGTGAAATGGCGGAACAGCCGCTGCCTGGTCGAAAATTCGAAATACCGTCCCAATCGATGGTTCACGTACTGACCGATGCCGAACAGGCAGCCGTAGCCGACCCCGATCGCTAGCAGCTCCAGACTGTGCTTGCGCACGCCGGCATACGTCAGCCCTTCCTCCTGCAGTTGATCCGTGAACGAATTGAGCACGGCAGGGAATAGCGCGTAGATTACGTTGGCCGCTGCAATGGCAACCGCAGCCAGCATGTAGAAGAGGATATATTTGCGAATGTGCGTGAAGAGCAGCCTCTGTCCGTCCAACTTACCGATCACCGTCCTGTCGATGGAGTAGGAATTGCGGATTTTACCAAGAAGTAGATGCCGTACTGCAGCAGTGCCGCAGCCAGCAGAACGATCGGCAGCCAGATCGAATCGAGATCCTGCGCGAACATGAGGAGCAGCGTTATCGCGAGCATGCGCCCGACATTGACGAATACCTCGCGCACGACGATCGCCTCCTGCCGAAGCTGCCCGCGCAGCGGCAGCATGCTGATGATCCGGTAATAGAACGTCGTCAGGGTGTTCATCATGAGCGGATTGAACAGCGAGAACAGCACCATGAAAGCAGCCACCGTCCAGAAGCTGACGTCGATGAGCAGGAACGCCGCGCCGAGCACGACGCCTGTCGTGGAGATGAGCATATAGCGTCTCCCGGCCTCTTCCTTTGCCTTCCGCGAGATGATGTAGCCCGAGAGAATCAAGAGCCCGGAGAACAGCACGCCGAGATAGCCGACCCAGTCCTCCCTGCCGACGGTTCGGAAGAGCAGAATATTCGGCAGGAACAGCATCAGGCCCTGGAGCATCCCCATGATGAAGAACCCGCAGAGCGCCCGGAACCAGACGAGATTTTTACGCATAAGAAGCAGCATCATATTGAGGTAATAGGTCTTGTGATGGCTCGTCGCCGCTCGAATGCGCAAGCTGACGACGGCCGCCGCGACGAACATGACGAAGGCGATCATGAACGTGACGATATAGCCCTGCAGCCCCTCGCTCCTGCCGATAATGAAGCCGGCGAGCGCCGGTCCGACGAGGCCTGCCGCATTGAAGAACGTCATATTGAGCGCTAGGAAGCGGAGACGGTTCTGCTCGGTGGATACGTCATACATAAGCACTTGATAGCCGGTCCAGTACAAGCCCGACGAGAAGCCGTTCAGCACGGCGAACAAGATATAGTAATTGACAACGCTTTCTTGCGTGATGATCACGAGCAGGAAGAAGATCGCCATCATCAATATGCCAAGCCTGTATGTGACCATCCGGTCCCGCCGCTTGGCGATCCAGCCTCCTACGGCGAAGCCCACAGGGGTCAGCAGATAGTTGAACATGCTGTACACGCCGTTCACGAACAGGTCTTCCGTCAGCCGCCAGAGATACAGATTGAGGAACAAGCCCGCCATCGAGGCGCCGAATTGAAACAGGCTGTGAATCGTGATGGACGTGATGGCTTCCTGCGATAATCGACGTTCCGGTGCGATCTGCTTACCCTTCAGCAAGCGGGATAGGTTCATGACTCGTGCTGCCTCCTCTAGGCGGTCGTATGCTTGGACTTGTTGCGTTGGTAGAACCTGGGTTTCGAACCTCATATGAAAGTTCATTCTATTGTAATGCAGACGTTGTGAAAATGAAAAACGCGCCTACCCGCAGGTAGACGCGTTTAAGGGAAGAAGCGGGCGAATTGCGGGACTATTCGCCCGTTTTCAGCCAATTCAGCACGTCATCGAGCGTCCGAACCGGTACGATAAGAAGGCCCGGGGCGCCCAAGCGGGCTTCATCTTCCAATCCGGCTGGAACGAAGAACACCTCGGCTCCCGTGCGGCTCACCGAATATGCCTTCTGCCGGACGCCCCCGACCCGGCCGATGACGCCGTCCGGTCCGATCGTGCCCGTCCCGGCGACGTGCCTGCCGCCCGTCACGCCGCCGGGCGTCAACTGGTCGAGCAGCGCCAGCGTCAGCATGGCGCCATGCGACGGTCCGCCCTCGTGCACCGCATAGCGGCGGAAGCGGACGTCCCCGGCAGCGTCCGGCACGAGCACGTTCTCGACCAATACGCCGAACACGGCTCGGTCCGGCTCGTCTTCGCTCGCGCGGGTGCCGGCAGTCACGTCCAGCTCGCGGCCGTCCCGTACGATCGCTAGCCGGACTTGCTCGCCGGGCAGCACGCCGTCCATCGCATCGGTCAGATCAATCAGCGACAGCACCTTGCGACCGTTCAGGCCGACGATGATGTCGCCCGCATGGAGTACGCCCGATACGGGACTGCCAGCCTCGATTGCCCGGATGCGCACGCCCTGCGCGAGAATGCCTTGACCGAGCCCGATCCGCTGGTAAGCGATCGCGATCGCAGCCTCGTTCGCATCCTGCTTCATCGCGCGGACGAGCTCATCGTATTCCCCGATCGACATGCCGAGTTCTTCGATCGGCTCGAACGCATAATGCGGGAACAGCTTGGCGTAGAGACGGTCGATCGGGAATGCCGGCCGTTCAAAGATCAGCACGCCGTCGATTCGCCCTCTCCCCTGACGTTCGCCATCTTCCGCTGCCGCATACCGGTTCATGTCCATCGTCAGGCCCGGATAGGTCACGAGCGAGCCTGTCGGCCAGAACAAGCAGGCGAGCAGCGCGGCATTCGCCGCAAGCAGCAGCAGCGTCCTCGCGAAGCTGCGCCTCGCTTGCCACTCGGCCGCAGCCAGGTCGAAGAATACGGCCAGCCAGGCTGCCGCTAACAGGGCCACTGTCAGGATGATGCGATCCGGCTCCATCTCGAGCATGGCGATCGCAAGCACGGCTGCCGCGGATAGCAGCAGGGAGAACAGGCTGGCTGCATTAGCCAGCTTAGCCCCGGTACGGCTGCCCCAGCGCAGCCGGGCCCTGCCTGCTCGATCGGCGATGCGCAGCCATGCGCCGCAGGCCCACAGCGCCGGCGCGACGGCTGCCAGGTAGGGCAGCGCATTCAGCGCATCGATCCAGCGCATCGTGCCCGGCAAGTTCAACGGATCGAACAGCCAGGCTAGCTCACCGACCACGGACAGGATGAGGAGGACGGCCATCCCGGCAACGCTGACGCGCACATAACGTCGGCTGCCGGCCGTCATGGGCGCATCAGGTCTTCCAGGTGCGGCATGCCGTCCTGCGCGCCGAATACCTGCACGGCCATCGAAGCGGCCTTCACGGCGAATGCGCAATTCGCGCGCAGCGGCTTGCCGTGCAGCAGGCCGTAGGCGAATGCCGCATTGAACGCGTCCCCCGCGCCGGTCGTATCGACGACCTTCACCTTCGGCGCGGGTACCGTAACCAGCTCCCCGTCCTCGAGGAAGCTGCAGCCTCTTGCGCCTCGGGTGACGATCACTTTCGCATATGACGTGCCGTTCGCCCCCTCGGCCGCTTCCCAGGCGCGAAGCGACGCCGCCAGACGGCTGTCCTCCGCTTCATCTGCGCCTGCGTCGGCATCGTCCGCAGCCCCTAGGCTGTCCCCTTCATGGCCGCTGCCTCCGATCATGGCCCACTCCGTCTCGTTCGGCGTAAGATAATCCGTCACCGCCAGGAGCGATGCCGGCAAGACTGCCGCCGGCGCGGGATTAAGCACGGTGACTCCGCCGGCTTCCTTCGCGATGCGGAATGCCCGCTCCACCGCCGCGAGCGGAATTTCCAATTGGGCGACCGTGATGGCTGCGCCGCTGATCGCACCCGCATGCCGCTCGATATAGCCCGCATCGCAGCCCTCGTTCGCTCCCGGCACGACAACGATGCAATTATCCTCGCGCGTAAGCGAGATATGCGCCGTACCGGTCGCATGCGCTTCCGAGGTCTCCACGGCGGTCAGTTCCACTCCGGCTTCGGCCAGCTGCCTGCGGATCCGTTCCCCGAAGCCGTCCGCTCCCAGCAGCCCGACCATCGCCACGGGCGCTTCCAGCCGCGCCAGCCCGTAGGCTTGGTTGGCCCCTTTGCCGCCCGGCACGTACCGGACAGCCTCTCCGCGCATCGTCTCCCCGATGCGCGGAAGCCGCGGCATCGTAACGACGACATCCATGTTCAAGCTTCCTACAACCGCGATTCCGCGTCCCTTCATGCACGCAGCCTCCCAAGCCCCATTTGCCACTATTTTAGCATAAGGCAGTGCTGCCGCGCCCGAAATAACGGATCATCGACGCACCACGCCCACCGTAATCGCGCCGTAATGCTCGATCGTTTTCCGAACGACGTCCAGCTTTTCCTTGGTGCAATGAATGACGACCGTGACCTCCTTGCTCTCGGCGAGCCGATCCCGCCGAACGGCAATGCTCCGCTTATTCAACAGCATGCGGATTGCCCCGCCTACGCCAAAGCCGGCCACCGCGAAGAGGATGCCGCAGATGACAGGCCCCCACGGCAGCACGAAGCCCATGCTCAAGCCGACGACCGCGGCAGCCGTCGCGGTCGCCATGCCGACATCGAACACCGTCGTGCCGCGTTCGGCATGAATGATGCTCCCCGCTGCCTCGACCGACACGGGATCCATCGGTACGGCAAGCAGATCCTCCCTGGCGATCCCGATGCCCTCCAGCCTCGCAAGCACGGACTCCAGCTCCAAGGACTGCTCGAATGTACAGAATACCAGCATCACGTCACCTCGCTATCCGGCATGCCGCATCGGCAGGATGGCAGTCGACTGGTATTCTGCCTCCAGGTAGCGGCGCTGCTCCGCGCGGAAGAAGCGATTGTTCTCCTTCGCAGCATAATAGCCGTGATAGACCGCGCCTCCCATGACCGAAGGCATGAAGAGCAGCCAATGCGGATCCAACGTCGCGGAAGCGCCTGCCACGCGTCCGTGGAACAGATCAAGCACGACCAGGTATACGTTCGAATTCACGGCGTAGATCCACCACCAGAAGATCGCATAGAAGGCAATGAACAACCTGCCGTTGTACAATTGGCCTAGGCCGGGGAATATCGCCGAGCAGAAAGCGCCCAGCGCGGGCCGTCTGCGCGCCAGGTAATCGATGCCCCACATCGACAGCCGGTACGTCCTCGCTGCTCCGTTGCGTTCCGATGCGGCTGCCTCGCTAAGCCGGCACATCTCATTCGCGTTCCTGCGGCTGTCGCAGATGGACCAGAAGTAGATGGCTACATAACCATACATATATTCCGGATCTACTACCTGCTTCGCCAACTCGAATTGTCCGCAGAAGGAATAGACCATCGCTTCGTTCACGTGACCCAGCGTGTTAATGATCAACTCCGCCATCGTGAGCAAGACACCGATCACGTATCGATGAAGCAGCAGATGGCCGAATCCGGGAAACGCAGCCGACCACCACGCGACGACATTCGGATTGTGCGGATGCAGAAACGTTATGCCTGCCGGGCCGACGCTGCCGAATGGCCGATGGGCTCGAGCCTCGCTCTCCATGGATTGAACACCCCATATTTCCTAAAATTTAGGATTTATATCTCTTGTAGTATGGCTGATTTACGGGATGCGATACGCAAGCTTGTACGAATGCGGAGAAATTTGAGGCAATATTTAACCGGACAGACTTCTCTCATCATGCCGTGTTGCGCTACAATGTGAAGAGCAATCGATTGGAGGAACCGATTCGTTATGCCTTATTCTGTACAGACTGCCCTTCGCAGCCCATTCGTGCTGTTCACGCTGCTGATGGCGGCGAAGTTCTATATGACGTCGGCCGTCATCTGGGGCAACGTCGGTTGGACCCCGCTGTGGACGGCGCTGCCGACGGTGTGGGCCGCCTTCGGGCTGATCGAGCTGATCGCGTCCAGACGCAAAATCGCCGCCTACGCAGCCGTTAACTTGCTATTCACTTGTATCTACTTTGCCGTCATTATGTATTACAAATACTTCGGAATTATCGTCACTTACCACGCCCTGTCGCAGGTCGGGCAAGTGACGGAGGTGAAGGGCAGCGTATTCCAGCTCATGCACCCCTACTTCCTGCTGATCTTCACGGATCTGCTCGTGATGGCCGGGCTGTTCGTCTGGCACCGGGGGTTCCGCCGCTGGGCGGCTTCCTTCAAGCCCTCGCGCACGTCCCGGATCGCATCGGCCGCGCTTGCTGCCGTCATGCTCGGCGCCTGCCTCGCGCTGGTGCTGCCGAACCGCGACATCGTCAATGAATTGAAGCGCACGGAACGCATGGGCATTATCAACTACGAGATCTACACC
>JAEWJS010000052.1 GCA_023386495.1 Bacillota bacterium
GCTGCTTATTCGCGTTCCCCTATTGGTTCTTGGCGGCGAGGAAGCGCAAGCTGCCCTTCTGGCTCGCGGCAGATGCGCTGGCCGTTGCGATCGCGGGCGGCATTAGCGTCTGGTGCCTGCTGTCGGCACCGGCCTACCGCTGGGGGTATGCGATTGTCTGCGCTGCGGTGCTGTATCGGCTGTTCCGGCAGCGGGTCGACGAGCGCGAAGGAAGCGGCGGGACGGCGATTGCATGCTGCTACGGCCTCGGCGCAGGGATGCTCGCCGTCAGCTTATTCCTGCCTCCACCGCCGTTCGCTCCGCCGATCGAATGGCTCGGGCTGCCCGATCGGCAGTGGCTGATGATCGGAACGGGTCTGCTAGGCATCCTGCTGCAGGCAGCGAAGGAGCGGACGGGATAACCGCTTCCCAAGGTGCGCATACTAGCATCGGAAGGAGGCGGTAATCATGCCTAAGCATAATCAGCGCGAAAGCGGCGCCGAAACGTATACGGGACCCAGCAAATCCGGCAAAGGGCGGAGCGGTTCCGCTGAGCCGGGAACGCCAGGCTACGACAAGAAGCTAGACGGACCGAATCGGCCTTCGGTTTAGCTGGAGGTGACAGCTATGGGACGCGAGTCGGAGCATAAGCCCCGCAAGCAGCCGGAGCCTCCCGACCTCACGGCGCTTCGGGACGACCCTGAATTGGATCCGTTCGAGATCGAGTTCCTCCCTGAGTTCCGCGAGGGAAGAGGACCGAGCGGACCTTTCGTGAACGAGCACGGCGTCGTGATCGGCGACCATGACTACGCTTCGCCGAATTCGCCGCTCGAGAATTGGACGGAGGAGACGGATCCGGCCATCATGAGCGGGGACGATTGGGTCCATCCGTTCAAGGACGTCGGCTTCCACACCGAGGAGAATCGGCAGTTGTTCGAGCAAGGCATACAGCCTGAGGCAGGCATCTTCATGCATCCGGACAAGGATGCGGCATTCGAAGCCTACCGTCAGAGCGACAATGCGGATGACGACAGCGGAAGCCAGCCATCGAAGAAACAACCGGACGCTTAAGCCCGGTTGTTTCTTTGTTATGGTAGGTCTATAATAGTAACCAAATTCTAATGGTTATGAAGGAGTGGATAACGATGTCGATGTCGTTCGAGAGATACATGCTGGATATGGTTCAGCCGATGCGCGATGAACTTACGCGTCTCGGGATCGAGGAGCTGCGCACGCCGGAAGAGGTGGAGCAGCGTTTCGCGGACGCGAAGGGGACGGCGCTTGTCGTCGTGAACTCGGTCTGCGGCTGTGCTGCAGGACAATGCCGCCCGGGCGTCGCCCAGGCACTCGCGCATGACATTACGCCGGATCACTTGTTCACCGTATTCGCGGGACAGGACAAGGAAGCAACGGCGAAGGCACGCGAATATTTTGCGCCGTATCCGCCGTCGTCGCCATCGATCGCGTTGATGAAGGACGGCGAACTGGTCCACTTCATCGAGCGGCACCAGGTCGAGAACCGCTCCGCGCAAGAGATTGCGGCTGATCTGACAAGCGCATTCGATCGGTTCTGCCGCTAAGGCAGAGAGAGGAGTCGGGCCATGGGCATGCAGCAGGATATTATCGCGAGGCTGGGCGTGAAGCCGACAATCGACGTGCAGGAGGAAATTCGGCGCAGAGTCGACTTTCTGAAGGCGCAAGTGAAGGAATCCCGCACGACGGGGCTGCTCATCGCGATCAGCGGCGGGATCGACAGCGCGGTCGCGACAGGGCTGTGCAAGCTGGCGACCGACGAGCTGACGGCCGAGACGGGCAAGGAATACATGACGCTCGGCGTCTTCCAGCCTTATGGGCAGCAGGAAGACATCGCGGACAGCTATGCGGTTGCCGAGGCGTTCCAATTGAAGTACAAGATGGAGACGAACATCGAGGAAGCCGTCGACGAGATCGCGCTCGAGGTCGAGCACGGCTTCAAGTCGATCGGCATGTCGCGCCATATTAGCCGCGGCGGCAAGGGCAACGTGAAGGCGCGGACGCGGATGGTTATGCAGTACGCGCTTGCGTTCGACCTGAACTTGCTGGTCGTCGGCACGGACCATGCTTCCGAAGCGGTTACGGGCTTCTATACCAAGTGGGGTGACGGCGCGGTCGACGTGACGCCGCTCAGCACGCTGAACAAGCGGCAGGTCCGGCAGCTGGCGAGCGCGATCGGCGTTCCGCAGAGCGTGCTGGATAAGGCGCCGACGGCAGGTCTCTGGGAAGGCCAGACCGACGAGGGCGAGCTCGGCATCACGTACGAGGCGAACAGCGATTACCTCGAAGGCAAGGCGATCGATCCTGCCATGGCGGAGAAGCTGGAGCAGAAATATCGGATCACGGAGCACAAGCGTGCCCCGATCCCGGGGATCTAATGGTGGACGGCAAGGCAGCAGCTCCGGAATTCGGGGCTGCTTTTTGTTGATTGCAGGCGATGGGACGGGAGTTTGAATGGAGTAGTGGGATTTGTTACAGTTATTTAGCACGATGATCGAGATCAATGGGGCGTAGTGTGTAAAAGTACCATTAATCAAATGAGAATCATTGATTTTTGGAAAATAGACAGTTTTAGCGGTATAAAACTACACAAATTCCAGGTAATTCGCATATTGTCCAAGTTTAGTGGTAGTTTTATGCACTATTTTTGGGCGGTGTTACGATGCGCCATGGGATAGCTAGGGCCGACCGGGTGCATCTGCGGGTGAAGTCGCATTGCGGTTTATATAAGGTTGACGAACGAATGGAGATGGAAGCGAGAATGGCTGTGACACCGATAACACCGGTCTACCTGCTGACAGGCTTCCTGGGCAGCGGCAAGACGACGCTGCTGCAGCGGGCGCTGGCATACTGCGAGACGACCGGACGCAAGGCTGCGGTAATCATGAACGAGCTCGGCGAGGCGAATGTGGAAGGCGCGGCGCTCGGCAGCGCGGTGCCGACGGCGGAGCTGCTCGGCGGCTGCATCTGCTGCTCGAGCCGCGGCAATGCGGCAGGGGCTATCGAGATGCTGGTGAAAGAGCACCGGCCAGATGCGATCTGGATCGAATCGACGGGGGCAGCCAATCCGCTCGAGGCGATCGACGGGATCACGGAGGCGGCGCTGGTGGTGCCGATCGCGCTGCGGTTGATCGTGACGGTCGTCGACGGCCCAGGGCTGTTGGAGCATAGCAGAAGAGGGAAGGGCCGCACCTATAAGCTGATGCGGGATCAGATACGCGCAGCGACGGCGATCGTGCTGAACAAGACGGACAAGCTTTATCCCGAGGAGCGCGTGCTGCTCGAGCAGACGATCCGGGATTGGAACGGCGCAGCGTCGTTGACTGTGGCGACCCGCTGCGAGATCGATATGAAGCCGTTGTTTGATGCCGGCGGTGAGGTAGAGGTACCGGTTCGAATGAGTGGAAGCGAACCGCAAGACGGGCATGCCGGACATTCGCATGTCATGGCGCTTACGCATGAGCTGCGGGGCGCTGTCGACAGCGAAGCTTTCGAAGCATTCCTCGCGGCTTTGCCGAACGACGTGTATCGGGCGAAGGGGATCGTTACGTTCCGCGATACCGGCGGCCGCTTCCTGTTCCAGTTCGCTTACCGCGAATCCGACTTCATGCGGCTGGCTCCCGACGTGGAGGCTCGGGATGTCGTCGTGTTGATCGGGGAGCATTTTGCTAAGGAGCCGTTAGTCGAGCAATTGGACCGATTAGTCGACATTTCATGACAGAATGTCATCGGAATTTGTAACCTTCGTTACACTACCAAATCGCGATATCTGCTATCATAGTGGGTAGATTTGCTAGATTAGGCGAGGTGTATGATTCGAATGACGATGCATAACCAATATCGCTTCCTGAAACGGAAGCTGGCGCTCATGCTCACGCTGTGCATGCTGTCCACGCTCTTATTCTCGGCAGGGGCGGCGCAGGCTGTTGCGATTGTAACGCCAATGCCTGTAGTGGAGCCGCCCGTCGTGCTGTCTCCCGCTGCGCTGCTGATTACGCAGGATACGACGCCGGAGCTATGGCTGCAAGCGCCGAGCGGCCATGAGCTCCTTGTGAAGGATGCGAACGGAACAGAGCTGGCAAGCACAATAGGCAAGGGGAAACAGAAAGTCGGCGTAACGCTGCCGGCACTGGAGGCGAAGCTTCACTTGCTGCGCCTGTCAGCCACATATTCGGACATCACGAGTGAGGAAGTGCGCTTACCGGTCTATGTGGATAGCGACGATGTCTTCAACGTGCAGGATGTCGTGCGCATCGTCAGGCAGTCCGAGCAGTTAGCGGGCTTCGAGTACGGTCCCGGCGGCGTATCTGGATTCATGCGCGACCTGCTGAACCGGACGAACCCGGTGGCTGCGGCAGAATTCGGCTGGACGGGCTTCGCGACGGTTGACGAATTATCCGTGCAGGTCGACCATGCGAAGCGTTACATTGAGGCCGTTGTCCCGTTCGGCACGAATCTCGCGTCGCTGCGGAGCGAATTCAGCGTGCCCGCAGGCGTCACGGCAAGTGTCGGCGGCATTGTGCAGACGAGCGGAAGCACGGCGAACGACTTCCATCGTCCTGTATTCTATGAGGTGAGCGATGGTTCGCGCAAGACCGTCTACGCGGTGAATGTCATTGTCGAACCGGGCATTCATGCGTTCGGATTCGTGAACACGACTCCGCAGGTTATGGGTACGATTAACGAGACGGACAGAACAATCGATGTCGTCGTTCCCCACGGGACATCGCTAAGCGGTCTTATTGCCGGTTATGAAGTGTCGCCCGGCACTGCCGTCACGGTGGAGGGCGTTGCCCAGATCCCCGGCCTGACGGCCAATGATTACTCGGAACCGGTCGTCTATAAGCTGATGCGCGACGGGCGGACCGTGACGTACATGGTCAACGTAACCGAGAGCGAGAGCGAGGAGCCGACCGAGACGCCTGAGATGTATTCCTTCGGCATTCTGGTCGGCAATACGACGGTTGCCGGTACCGTCTACAATGACAACACGATCGAAGTGTACGTCCCTTACGGGACGGATCCGACGAACCTGGTCGCCGTGTTCGAGACGTCGCCATATGCGACAGTCACAGTCGGCGGGGTACCGCAGGTTAATGGCGTGACGACGAACGATTTCGGCACGGATGTCGTCTACACCGTAACGCTCGGAACGGAATCTGCGAACTACACCGTGAAGGTCGCAGCGCTGTCTGGCAATGCGCCGAGCTGCAGCGGACCGTTGTGCGACCTGATGCAATGGACGCTCGGTGAGACCGGCGGATTGTGGAACGCGCTGCAGTTCGGCAGCGGCTTGGTGAACGGCGCCTACGGCACGCTGTCCACGACGCGGCCCGGCGATACGTCGAACGGCGCGCTGCCGGACCGGCCGGCAGGCTCGACCTCGACGCATGCGCTGTGGTACGGGAAGACAGTCAGCGGCGTGACTTACGAGATCGGCAACTACCTGAACGTGTGGAACGGCTCGATGAGCATGAGCGGAGGCAGTTCCGCAGCGGCGCATGAGGGCTCGATTCTGTCGCCGACGTTCATTGTCAGCGCGCAGGCAGGTTACAAGCCTTACTTGACGTTCAATTCCTGGTGGGAGATCGAGGGCCAGGATCCGATCAGCTACGATCAGATGGAAGTATACGCGGTCACTGCAGGCGATGAGCGAATCGAGCTCGGCACGCTGAATGACACGATCGAGGATGAGGAAAATGCCGCGTCGACGCCTCAGACGTCCGGCGGACTCGGTGCCGCGCCGATCTGGGTCGAGTATCGGTACGACCTGTCCGAATTCGAAGGGGAAACCATTCGGATCGAGCTGCAATTCCGCACGCGCGACACGAACTACAACGCCTTCCGCGGCTGGCTCGTGACCGATGTGCAGACGAAGCTGGTAGCCGACACGGCGATGATGCCGCCTCTCGATGAGGACGGCGGACGTCTGCCGAATCCAGAGCTTCCTCCGATCCGAGTAGAATAGCGTCACCTGTCAGCGCCGCCCCTGTAACAATTTGGGAGCGGCGCTTCTGCGTGATTCAGGCGCATGGAATGGCGTTAATGGATAGAGACGGCCATTATAGGTGAATCGATGGAGGGATACGGATGAAATGGCGAAGCATACGCATGTTCGCGGCAGGTCTCTTGGCGGGCGGGCTGCTGATGGCCGCGATACCGGTCGTAGCCAGCAGCGTGCAGCAATACATCTTGACGAAGGCGGCATACCCGATCGTCGTCAACGGATCGGAGCTGAATAACCCGGAACTGCCCGTGCTCAACTATGAAGGGCATACCTACATTCCGATGCGGGCGGTAGGCGAAATCCTCGGCGCGGAGGTTCATTGGAACGAGAACTGGAAGCGCGCGGAGATCCGGTATGGCGAAGGAACGCCGGCCCAGCAGAATACCGCCTTCCGCAAGGTGAAGGTGACAGGCGAAGGCGGCGTATACACGGTTACCGGCGAAGCGCGGGTGTTCGAGGCCGTCATGCAGTACGCGGTGTCGGACGGGCATGATTACCTGATCAAGGATTTTCATACGTTGAACGAAGGCGCGCCGGCTTGGTCGGCCTTCACGCTGAAGCTGACGGTCCCGGAGGAGAAGCTCCCGGTGAACGGGACGCTGACGCTGGAGCTGTTCGAATACAGCGCGAAGGACGGCGACATCGTCAACATCTTGTTCGTGCCCCTGGAATCGTTCCGCTGATCGACGACCGTCTCTTTCATCCGCATGCGGGTGGGAGGGGCGGTATTATTTTGCGCTGCGCGCGGATAGCTCGTCATGCTCGTCATGCTAGTCTGCATAGCTGCTAAAGATGGTTTTCAAAGTGCGAAGAACCACCGTAAAAAAACGGTTCAAGGGTCCGGTCGGTGACTCGGCCTTGTTTGCTTTCGTTACACACATTTTACGCAAACCAACTTGAACGCACTATTGCTGTTTGACTCTGTTAGGGTGCCGTTAGCGACCGAGAGCGTTTATCTGAAACGTTCCACGCCTTCGCCAACAAATTCAACGCTCTCCGAGGGTGTACTTCCCGAGAGAATAATTCATAAAACGGAAACTCGAAATTAGGCGATATAGCGATTTTAATTTTTTAGTCAAATTGCTCCGTCCCCTCGTCGGCGGGATGACCGCCTTGCACCACTCTATTTGCTATCTTCGCTATTCTTCAACTTACTTCATCTTGCGCCCCCTTCCGCTCATTGATACGGAAATAAGTACATGATTAAATTCAGGTGGACGTAACGACAACGCCTACGCAACACTATCCAACGGAGGTCGAACTAATATGAATAAACCTAATAACCTTACCCCACGCGAAGAATACGTATTTGAATGGCATTATGTACGGGGCCGCAAACCAAAGGAAATTAGTGATCGCTTGGCACGTTCCATCAGCCCTAGTCGTGTATCGCAAATCATCGGTCAAATCGCAAAGAAAATGGTTGTCTAGCCAGTCAAGTCAAAAAAGGAGCCGATTACCCCGGCTCCTAAACTCCCCCACAGACCAGATATATACTCACAAAACGTTTCTCTTGTTAGATACGGCTTTGCCCGTTTCACCTAAACGACTGAGACGGCTAACGGACGCCTAACAGCCGGTAACGG
>JAEWJS010000061.1 GCA_023386495.1 Bacillota bacterium
GCTTTGTGGTTGGCGCTTTGTGGTTGACGGTTGGCGGGTGGCGGGTGGCGCTCCACCCGACATCCAACAAAAAGAGGACCGCCACCATATCGGGGCGATCCTTAAATATATAAATAGAGGAGAAAAACCAAAGGTTAAATTTCATCAGGACCGGTTGTCAGGACCAAGAAGGTTGGACAATGGTAGAAAATGAGAAGCGGAGTGTAGTCAAAGCTACATGAGCATCGGAATTTTCGCCAGTGTTCAAGATTCGATGTCGAATAATCCCCGGAGCATCACTTCGTCATCACAAGCGGTCACTAGGCGGAGCCGCCGTAGAGGAAGCGATATTCCCAGTGCTTATTATCGATCGAATCCACCTTCACGCCGCCCGATTCCTTCGAGTACGTATGCAAGATCTTGCCGTCTCCGAGATAGATCGCGGTATGCGTGATGGTAGCGGTCGACTTGTTCACGCCCTTGTAGGACGATTCCTTCGTGCCCTTGTAGGACATGAAGAACATCAGATCTCCGCGCTTGAGCTTCTGCCAATCCTTCACGACAGCGCCCTTGTCCTTCACGTAAGTACCCTGCTGACGGGAATCGGCCGGCAGCGTAATCCCCATGCCTTCCATGAAGATTTGACGCGTAAAGTCCGAGCAGTCGAAGGTCAGCGTGTTGCCGCGGTCGGATCCATATTCGTACGGCGTGCCCAAGTAGTTCATGCCAGCCGCGATCGTACGCTCCACGCGTTCGTTGTACGGCAGCGACAGTACCGGATCTGCCGGTACTTCATAGGTTGTCCGAATATAGCTGGCGTCGGAGCTCACGTAGCCCTTCACGCCGGAACGGTCCACGACCTCGTACCAATATTTGCTCGGCTGTCCGGTCACCGTGACCTTCTCGCCCTTGGACAGATAACGGATGCGAGTCCCGCTCGTGGATGCGGCCTTGCGGAACGATACCGACTTCAGAATCTCGCCATTCGTCGAGACGGCAGCTTCGTCGTTCTTTGGTACGTCCTGTTCGGCCTTGTCGTTGCCGCTATCTTCGATCGTTGTTACGCTTATGTACTTGGCTTGGGACGATACATATCCGGTCTTGCCCGATGCATCCCGAACCTCGTACCAGTAGGAATTCGGTTGACTGATAATCGTAACGTCTTCGCCATTCTTTAAGTAACGGATGAACTTGCCGCTCGTGCTCGGTGCGGCGCGGAAGCTGACAGATGCTTTAATTTCGCCTTGCTGGCTTGTTTGCGCGGAGGCATAAGACGGCAGCATTCCTGCTAACAGTGCGGAAGCGACTAGTAATGCGGACCACTTTTTCATGATGTACCCTCCATTGCTGATAGTTTCATTGCTTGTCCGTACTCTCATTCTAGCCCGGTCCGCACGGGTCAACATCCACCGCCAGCCCTAATTTCCACCGAGGACCAACTGTGCGGCATTGCCGCATGTTCGCACGCCCCGTATTCCCATTCGATAGACAAACGGCATAAAGGTTGGCAGATAATCCAGTGTTGGCGCGTTATTCGGCTGGATACAGTCCCTATTGCGTCCATTATAAGCCTATCCATTTCCTAGTGCTTAAGCTCCATGCACCCCTCCGCGCAACCGGGACTTGTAAGTATTTGGCATGCATAGACTCGCAACCTTGCAAGCCCTCATCTCGTATAGGACCGTTCAACGCAAAGAACCGCGCAAGCCCTCATGTACGGACCTGCGCGGCTGATCATGCCGACTCCTCCCCTATTCCTCTCTTGTCAAGGCAGCCGGCTCGACATGGACATGGACGTTCATGATATTGTGCTTGCCTTCCATTCGACGCTCGATATCATCGCTGATGCGATGGCTTTCGATAAGCGACAACGTCGGATCGACCTGCACGATCACATCGATGAGCACATTGCTGCCGTGCACCCTCGCCTTAATATCCTTGATCGTCTGGACGCCCTTCGTACGCTCAATCGTGCTGCGCAGCGTGTGCAGCTCCTTCTCGTCGAACCCGTCCGTAAGCGCATGGGTCGAGCTGTAGAAAATCTCCCATGCCGTCTTGCAGATGAGAATGCCGACGGCGATTGCCGCGACCGGGTCCAGCCAGGGCAGACCGAATTGAGAGCCGATGATGCCGATGGCCGCGCCAATCCCTACGAGCGCATCCGACAGGTTGTCCTTGGCGGCAGCCATCAACGCCTGGTTGTTGATTCGCTTCGCCAATCGGCGATTGTACATATAGACGCCCAGCATGCAGGCCGATGCCGCTAGCGCAATCCAAGCGCTGGTCAGATGCGGGACAACGTGCGAGCCGGCGAATAACGATCGGACCGCTCCGATCAACACCTGCAAGCCTACGGTCGCCATAATGAACGAGGCGATAAGCGCCGCGATCGTCTCCGCGCGAAAATGTCCGTACGGGTGGTCTTGATCCGGCGGCTTCTGCGAGATCCGCAGTCCGATCAAGACGGCGGTCGACGCCACGATATCCGTCAGGTTATTAAAGCCGTCCGCAACGAGCGCACTGGACACGAACACATAACCCGCGACCAGCTTCGCAGCCGACAGCACCAGATAAGCCGCGATGCTCACCCATGCGCCTTTCTCGCCGGCTCTGATCTCTTGATACTGATCCAGCTTACTCACCCCAACTCCCAAGTTTTCCATATGCGGGTATCATACCTGACGAAGCTCGTGTGGGTCTAGAGAAACAGTGTTGGCACAGGGCGTGCTTTTATGCCCCCCTGCAACATGTTTGCCCCTCTCCTACCTTCGATGCAGCCCCCTCAACAGGTTAGCATACCCAACTTTCTCCTATTTTAGCGATAGCCTGTTGACAATTGCGAACCCAGGGTGGTATGGTTAGTTACATAACTAACTAACCAGTAAACCAATGAACCTGGAGGTGATCCAATGGTCTTCCGCATGGACGACAGCCGGCCGATCTTCGTCCAGATCGCCGAACGCATCGAGAACGACATTCTTGAAGAGGGGCTGCCCGAAGAGACGCAGGTCCCTTCCACGAATCAGTTCGCGGCCTACTATCAGATCAATCCCGCAACGGCTGCGAAAGGCGTCAATTTGTTAGTGGATGAAGGCATTCTGTACAAGAAGAGAGGGATCGGCATGTTCGTCGCAGCAGGCGCAAGAGCCCGATTGATGGAGAAACGCAGAGAGCTTTTCTATGAACAATATGTGGTCACGATGGTGAAGGAAGCCGAGAAGCTGGGGATCAGCGTCGAGCAATTGACCGCGATGATTCGGAGAGGGGAATCCAAATGAACGAAGTGGTGAAGGTTCATAAGCTAACCAAGACTTACGGCGACATGAAGGCGCTTGACAACGTCAGCATGACGATCGAGGCGAACAAGATCTACGGGCTGCTCGGGCGTAACGGCGCAGGCAAGACGACGCTGATGCATATCCTGACGGCCCAGAACTTCGCGACGAGCGGCGAGCTTGCCGTATTCGGCGAGCATCCGTTCGAGAACAATCGCGTGCTCAGACGGATCTGCTTCATTAAGGAGAGCCAGCGCTACCCGGAGACGTTCCGCGTCAGCCATGTGCTGCGTGCCGCGAGCCTGCTGTTCCCGAATTGGGACAGTGCATACGCCTATTCGCTGCTCGAGGACTTCCAGATTCCGATCAAGCGCAAGATGAAGAAGCTGTCGCGCGGCATGCTGTCGGCTGTCGGCATCATCGTGGGGCTCGCGAGCCGCGCGCCCCTTACGATCTTCGACGAGCCTTACCTCGGCCTGGACGCCGTCTCGCGCAGCCTGTTCTACGACCGGCTATTGGAGGATTACGCCGAGTATCCGCGTACCGTTATCTTATCCACGCATCTCATCGATGAGGTAAGCCAACTGCTCGAACATGTCATGGTAATCGACCGCGGCCGCCTGATCATGGACGAGGACGCAGAATCGCTGCGCGGCAGAGCGACGACGATTACTGGTCCAGCCGCGAAGGTAGATCGCTTCGTCGGTCGCAAGCAAGTCATCCATCGCGCGCCGCTCGGCGGCATGGTGTCGACGACGATCGTCGGCGAGCTTACCGAGCAGGATCGGCATGCCGTGTCAGAAGCAGGACTGGAGCTTACGCCGGTATCGCTGCAGCAGATGATCGTCCATATGACGAACGGCAAGTGGGACAGAAAGGATGTGATCGGTCAATGAATCGGATAACTGCCGTTGCAAGGATGCATCTTACGGATAAATTCAACTGGTTGGCAATGCCTTGGATCATCATGTCCATCAGTTTCTTCATCAACCTGGTGATCGGTACGTTCTTCGTGGATGAGGTGATGTATACTGGGGGGATCGCTACGATCCATATCTATATGCTCGTCATCGGCATCACCAACGTGACGCAGACATTCAGCTTCGCCATCGGATTCAGCGTGAAGCGATTCGACTACTTCTTCGGGACAACTGCCACGATCGGCGGGGTTAGCCTGGTGAATGCCGTGCTGCTCTGGCTTATGGGTGTCACCGAAGCGGCCACACAAGGCTGGGGTTCCGATCTGCACTTCTTCCACTTGCCTTATGTGAGCGACGGGACGGCCATCGCGCAAATATGGTTCCACTTCGCGATCATGCTCTGCTGCTTCTTCATCGGCTTCCTCTTCCCTTGCATCTATCGCAGATTCGGTACGATCGGCTTATACGCCTTCTCGATCGCGCTTGTCGCTGTCGCATCGATCAGCATGTTCCTCATCGGCTATTACGAGAAGTGGCCCGCGTTGTTTGAAGCGCTCGGCAGCTTGTCGGCTGCCGCGCTTGCCGGCTGGGCATTCGCCCTCGCGCTGCTGCTCGCGCTCAGTTCCTGCCTCCTGCTGCGCAGATCGACGAATTAATTGTAACGCCAAGAAGCCGCCGGTCGCTGAGACC
>JAEWJS010000129.1 GCA_023386495.1 Bacillota bacterium
CTTCAGCTTCGCCTCGCGCTCAGGGTCCGCGCTCGGCTCCGCTGCCGCCGGCGCTTCACCGCCGCTGCTCGGCGCGGCGCTCTCGCCCGCACCCGCGCTCGCGGCGTCCGCCTCAGGCTCAACAGCCGCCTGCGGCTGCGGCTGATTCGGATGCTTCGCATCCGCACCTGCCGGCTCCGTGCCTGCAACCGCTTCCGTACCCGCAGGCTCGTTCGCATTGCCGGCCTCCGGCGCGCTCGCACCCGCTTCCGCGGCCTTGCTCGCGCCTTCGCCTGCGCTTGCGCCTTGGCTATCGCCCGTGCTCGCGCTTGCCTCACCCGAACCGCTCTCGCTGCCAGGCGCTTGCGCTTCTGTATCCTTCAACGTCTCAGGCTCCCCGCCCTCGACGTTCTTCTTGTTCTCCTCGCTCACCGATTCGTCACCCGCTTCCCGGTCTTCGCCTCGTAACGGATCTTCTCTTGGAGCTTGTTAATGCCGTAGATCAGCGCCGCCGGGTTCGGCGGACAGCCTGGGATGTACACGTCGACGGGCACGATCTGGTCGACGCCCTTCATGACGGCGTACGAACGGACGTAAGGACCGCCCGCTGTCGCGCACGACCCCATCGCGATCACCCATTTCGGCTCCGGCATCTGATCGTACAGACGACGCAGCAGCGGGCCCATTTTCTTCGTGACGGTGCCGGCTACGATCATGACGTCGGATTGACGCGGCGACGTCCGGAAAATAACGCCGAACCGGTCCAGGTCATAGTGCGACGCGCCCGTGCCCATCATCTCGATCGCGCAGCAAGCCAGACCGAACGTCAGCGGCCACAGCGAGTTGCTCCGCGCCCATGCCTTCAGTTGGTCCAATGTTCCCATGAATACGTTGCGTTCCAGCTCTTGCCGTTCCTCCGGCGTGATCGACGCTAAATCGAATCCCATTTCAGCACCTTCTTCTTCCAAGCGTATAGTAGGCCAACCAACAGCAAGGCAACGAAGATCAGCATTTCGACTAGCACAAACAGGCCGAGCTGATTATATGCGACGGCCCAAGGGTATAAGAAAACGGTTTCCACATCAAAAATGACAAACATCAGGGCAAACAGATAATAGCGGATGTTAAACCGCACCTGCCCCGCTCCGACCGGCTCGTTGCCGCTCTCGTACGTCGTCTGTTTCTCCGTGTTCGGCTTGCTCGGCCTTAGCAGCCTGCCGACCCCGAGCGCCACGATCGGGAGCAGAATGCCGAGCAGGATAAAGATGGATACGATCACGTAGTTGTTGATGTACTTCTCCATACCATCGCCTCCGTGCGTACGTTCATGATTAGCCGTCTGTCTCTTGTTGGGGCGGACGACTCCTTTCAAAATAACCTCCACAATTATAGCAAATGCTTCCACGAACGTCTATGCGCACTTCACTTTGCTAATTTTGTGCCCGGTGATCTGCATCGTGCAACCCGGTTTCATTAGGATACGATTCGGGCTTCCAGATTATTCCCAAGCCTCCTTATTGCGCAATAAAGCGCCTCCCGAAGGAGACGCCATCCCGTTAACTTCGTATTCTACCGTCTGGTTATGCGTGAACTGTCGAGCCGAACTGCGCGCGGTGCAGACGTGCATAGACGCCGCCCTGCGCCAGCAATTCTTCATGCCGTCCCTGCTCGGCGATCCCGTCTTCGGTCACGACGATGATCCGGTCCGCACCCTGAATCGTCGCCAGACGATGCGCGATGACGAGCGTCGTCCGGTTCACGGCGAGCTCCTCAAGCGCCTGCTGGATCACCTTCTCCGTCTCGGTATCGAGCGCGGACGTCGCCTCGTCCAGAATCAGAATCGGCGGATTCTTCAGGAACATGCGCGCGATCGCGAGACGCTGGCGCTGGCCGCCGGACAGCTTCAGTCCCCGTTCGCCGATGACCGTGTCGAGGCCCTCCGGCAGCCCGGCAATCATCGCTGCCAGGTGCGCGCGATTTGCCGCATCTACAATGTCGGCCTCGGACGCGTCCAATCTGCCGTACGCGATGTTCTCGCGGATCGTGCCGTTGAACAGGAACACGTCCTGCTGCACGATGCCGATCTGCGCCCGCAGCGATTGCTGGGTCATGCTGCGAATCGGCATGCCGTCGATCCGAATTTCGCCCTCGTTCACCTCGTAGAACCGCGGGATCAGGCTGCAGATCGTCGACTTGCCCGCGCCAGACGGTCCGACAAGCGCGATCGTCTCGCCGGCTCTCACCTTCAGGTCGACGTGCTCCAGCACGCGAGCATGGTCCTCGTACCCGAACGACACTTGTCGGAATTCGATATCGCCCCGCAGCCCGCCTACGTCGACTGCGCCCGGCTCATCCTTCACGTCCGGCTCGGTGTCGATCAGATCGCAGAATCTTTTGAACCCGGCCATCCCCTTCGGATACGACTCCATCAGGGCATTGATCTTATCGATCGGCTTGAGGAAAATCTGCACGTACAACACGAAACCGACGAGGTCCCCGATGCTAAGCTCGCCGCTGTAGGCAAACCAAGCACCGCAGACTAGCACGATCAATGTAATGAGCCGCGTCAGGATGTACATGCCGGACGAGCTGAACGATATCGCGAGATAGGAACGCAGCTTCGCCAGACGGAACATCGCGTTGTTGTGGCGAAAGCGCTCGATCTCGTAATCTTCGTTGCCGAACGACTTCACGACGCGGATGCCCGAGATGCTGTCCTCGACGCGTGCATTCACCTCTGCAATGCTCGCGAACATCTGCGTAGCCGCCTTGTTCAATCGGATATTGAAGTAGGCGATTAGCCAGACGAGTACCGGCACCACGGCGAACGTGATCAGTGCGAGCTGCCAGTTGATCGACCACATGATGCTGAACGCGCCGGCAAAGGTCATCACCGCGATAAACAAATCCTCCGGTCCATGATGCGCCATCTCGCCGATCTCGAACAGATCGTTTGTCATGCGCGAGAGCAGATGACCGGTCTTCGTGTTATCGAAGTAGCGGAACGACAGCTTCTGCACATGGTTGAACGCCTGTTGGCGCATATCGGTCTCGATGTTAATGCCGAGCTTATGGCCCCAGTAGCTCACGATGAAATTTAGCGCCATCGCGAACAGATAGACGGCAAGCAGCACAGCGCCTGCGGTCACGATCGCGTCCCAGTTGCCGCTCGGCAGCAGATCGTTAATCAGCCAGGTCACGGCCAGCGGCAAGGCCAGTTCCAGCAGCGCCACGACTACCGCGCAGAAGAAGTCGAGGTAGAACAGCCTTGTGTGCGGTTTATAATAAGATATAAAACGGCGTATCATGATGCAGCTACCTCCGGCTCTCTATAATGACATCCATCATAAAAAGGATGCCCTGTGCTGTCAAGACGCAATACGGTTATAGCGGAACAATACTTGTCCGTCCATCCTTTCACCGCTATCCCATTCGATCAGGACTTACTGGGCATAGCAGTGTGTAGCTCGCGGCATATCGCCGCTATCCCTTTCAATCAGGATGGGCCAGGGTTAGTACTCCGCCCGCCCCTTTCGCCACTATCCCTTTCGATCAGGACTCGCCGTCAGGCCCAGTCCTGATTCAACGGGATAGTGGCCAGAGGACTGCGCACCCCCCACCTCTTCGCAGGCCTCACGACGACAATAGCCTCCTGACGCTTGCCAGCGTGGAGGCTATTCGTAATCAACTTCGATCTATGAGCCAGCGATCTCGCTACACCACGCTTCCCGATCGACGGCTGCTGGCGTACATCAGCCACACAAAGTACGGCGCCCCGATCAGCGCGGATATCAGCCCCGACGGGATCTCGATCGGCGCCAGCACCGTGCGCCCGACCAAGTCTGCCAGCACAAGCAGCACCGCACCGAAAAGAACAGCCAGCGGCACCAGCCGCCGATGGTTCGGACCGGTCATCAGCCGCACGGCATGCGGCGCGATCAGGCCGATGAAGCCGACCGTGCCGACCGTCATGACGGCAGCGGCAGCCAGCAGCACGCCGACCGCCCCGACTAAGAGCCGCGACTGTGCCGGCACGATGCCGAGTCCGCCGGACGATTCGTCGCTGAATTGCAGAATGTCCAGGCGGCGAGCCTGCCATAGCGCGATCGGGATAAGCGCCAGCATGAACATCGCCATCTGCGGCAGCTCATCCCAGCCTCGGGCGTACGTGCTGCCAGCCAGCCAGGCCAGCGCCGCGGCCGAACTCATGCCGGACTGGATGACCAGTACCGTAATGACAGCCGAGCCCATCGCGGACACCGCCATGCCGATGAGCGCCAAGACGGCCGGCTTCAGGCCGGAACGCTTCGCCAGCGCGTAGACGATTGCCGCCGTGACGACTGCTCCTATGCAAGCGGCGGCTGACAGCAATCCGCCTCCAGCGGCAGGAACCGCAGCCATCGTGAGGAGGACGGCTACGCCCGCGCCCTGCGTGACGCCGACGATCGACGGGTCCGCCAGCGGATTGCGCACGACGCCCTGCAGCAGAAGGCCGCTGAGCGCCAGCGCCGCACCTGCAAGCGCAGCAATCAGCGTGCGCGGCAGCCGCAGCTGCCAGACGAGCCCTTGCGCCATATCGCTGCCGGCGCCGAATAAAGCGGACGCCGCCTCCCGAACAGGCAGCTTCACGCCGCCGAACGCCTGTCCGGCTACAATCATGACCGCCAGCAAGACCAAGAGTCCGCACAGCCATCCGGCAAAAGGGACCTCCCGCAGCGACGGACCTGTGTGCTGTCCTGCCGACTTAGGCGCCTCGGCTCCCTTACCCTTTCCGACGCGTCCGGCCAGCCAGATCAGCCATGGCCCGCCGACTAGCGCAGTGACCGCGCCTACCGGCAGTTGCCCGATCGACGATTGGAACATCATCGCGATCGTATCCGCGCCAAGCACGATCATCGCGCCCCAGATGAACGACGACGGAATGAGCACTCGATGCCGTACGATGCCGAGCAGCCGCAGCAGATGCGGTGCGATCAGGCCGACGAAGCCGATCGGTCCGACCACGCTGACCGTAATCGCGGCGAGCAGGACGGCCAACAGCAGACCTGCCACGCGCAGACGGCCGATATTGTTGCCGAGCGATAGCGCCGTCTCGTCTCCAAGCGCCATCATATCGAGCGGCCTCGCCAGCAGGAATGCAGCGATCGTCCCCAATACGATCCAGATCCACGCATAGGAGACGCCGCTCCAATCGATCTGCACGAGCGAGCCCGATCCCCATAGGAAAAGCCCGCGCGTCTCATTCTCGTAGAGCAATTGAAGCGCGCTCGTCACCGCCGACATCATGAGCGAGACAATCATGCCCGAGAGTGCCATGCGAACGGGCGTCGAGCGCGAACCGCCCGCGAGCAGATAAGCCATAAGGCCAGCCCCGCCGCCGCCGATCAACGCGAGCAGCAGCGAGATGGATGATGCCCATGCCGGCATGTAGATCGTCGCGAGAATGACGGCCAAGTACGCGCCTGCATTGATGCCGAACGTTCCTGCCGATGCGAGCGGGTTGCGCGTCAGCCCTTGTAGGATAACGGCAGCAACGGCTAACGCGCCGCCGGCCAATAGACCGATTACGGTACGCGGCAGCCGCAGCGACCATACGATATGATCTTCCATTTCGCCTGCGGGCTGCAGAATCGCCTGCAGCACCCTTCCCGGCGCGAGCCCTGCTTCTCCCTGCACGAGGTGCAGCATGCATACGGCCAGCAGGGCAAGAAAGCCAACCAATCCGGGGAGCCACTCACGGCCCCGCCCGATATTGGATGGCTTCTCATTGCGTATTATCGGTGCATGCCTGCTCATTGCGCCAGCAGGTCAGCCGTCTTGTTCGCGAATACCTCGGCGCCGAGCGGACCGCCGAACGGCCAAGTGTCGCCGCCGAGCCCGTAGATCCGATTTTCTTTGACGAAGGTCAGCTCTTTCCATACCGCGTTATCCTTCAATTGGTTCTCGAACACGTTATCGTTGTCTTGGACCATATGCAGCACGCTCGCATGCTGTGAAGCCGTGAAACCTTCCACCGACGTCGAAGAGAACCCGTATACCTCGAACTTGTCGCTCTTGTGCGCGTTTTTCAGGCCGATCCGGTCCAGAATCTGAATCGCCATCGAGTTGTCCGTGAACAAGCGGAACTCCGGCACGTTGTTCGCGCTCCACGCTTGCGTCAGCACGATCTCCGTACCATCCTTGCCCGCCGCCTTCAACTTCTCTGCCGCTGCCGCATAGGCGCTGTCCAGCTTCGCAAGCACACCGGCGACTTCGCCTTCCTTGCCGACTGCCTTGGCGATCTCCGTGAAGGTCTGTTCCATCTCCGTGTACTGGTCCACGGTGCCTTCTTCCGGATAGCCATTGAACACGAGCACCGGAGCGATAGCTGCCAGTAGGTCGTAGTTATTCGCTACGCGGAACGATGCGGCAATAATCAGATCCGGCTGCAGGGCCATGATCGCCTCAATGTTCGGTTCTGCGCGCGTACCGACATCGGTCACATCCGCCGACAGCTCGACCGGAATATTCACATAGGCTTTGTAGCCTTTAAGATCGGCATGTCCAACCGGCTGTACGCCGACTGCCAACAGATCTTCCGTGTACGTCCATTCCAGCGAGACGACGCGCTCTGCAGGCTTGTCCAGCGTTACGTCGCCCTTCGCCGTCTTGATGACGATCGGACCGGCCGCAGCCGTCTCGCCGGCGTTCGCTGCCGCGCTATTGTCTGCCGCTGCATTGTTCGCAGCCGCTTCGTTATTGGTGTTCGTCGGTGCGTTTGCATTGCTGCCCGCATTCCCTGCATTGTTGTTGCCGCTGCCGCATGCCGCTACGACCAGCATCAACGCTGCCATCAGTATCCCTAACCATTGTGTACGCTTCTTCATGCCGATTTCCCCCTAGTGAGTAACAGTTCCGAAGTCAATGATAAACATTCTCAATTACCGCGTCAATCATTTATTGAGAATCCTTCTCGCTATATGTGTCCAAAATGTGATCGCCATATGTTCCTGATCGAACGGGATAGTGGCGAAGGGGAGTGGATGCACACGGCACACGGCACACGGCAC
>JAEWJS010000150.1 GCA_023386495.1 Bacillota bacterium
CACATCGATCGCCATCTGTCCTCCGCGTACCGTACGCCTCATCGATTGCCAACTTTCCTCCACCAGCCGCACACCACATCGATCGCTATCTGCCAGCCGCCAGCCATGCGCCACATCGATCGCCACCTTTCCACCACCAGCCGTACGCTACTCACTTGCCATTGCCCGCATTCAGCCGTTCGACACATCGATCGCCATTTCCCCGCCGTCAGCCGAACGCCGCCTCGCGTTCCATCCCTCCGCCTCCCCGATTGCCATCCGTCCCGCGCCATCCGTCTACCACCTCGAGTGCCGTCTGTCCTCGCCAGCTGCCAGTCACTAACATCCTCTTCTCCAGCCTGCCAGCCGTCCGCCCTTCCCCTCCACACGCCGCAATTTTCTAATCAATATCCAACAATTCTGAAATCTATCCTCTGCAATTCCGCGTTTCGGTCCATTATAGTTAAGTATGAAAGCGCTTTTACAATGATACTGCAGCTCAGACAAGTCACATCGCAATGATTTTCTACACTCGAAAGGGGACTAGAAACATGAAGCGGAAATGGACAAAAGGCTTGACCTTCCTGATGCTCGCATTCACGCTGGTCGTAACGGCGTGCAGCAGCGGCAACGGAGGCAACAACGAGAGCAGCAGCGGCAGCAAAACAAACGGCGCAGACAGCGGGTCTAGCAGTAAACCGACAGAGATGAGCATTATGTGGTGGGGACCAGACGCTCGCCATGAGGCGACGCTTGCAGCACTGGATATTTACAGCAAGCAGAATGCAGGCATTACGTTCAAAGCCGAATATCTCGCATGGGACGCGTTCTGGCAGAAACTCCCAACGCTGGCAGCATCGAAAACCGTGACGGATATTCTGCAGATGGACGCAGCATTCATTCAGGACTATGCGTCGCGCGGCGTACTCGCGGACCTGACGGATATCGATCTCTCCGGCATCGTAGCGGACAGCGTCATCGAGAACCTGAAGATCGACGGCAAGCTGTACGGCATTCCGCTTAGCTTGAATGCACAAGGGTATGCCTACAACAAGGTGAAGCTTGAAGAGTACGGCATCGCCCTTCCGAAGCAATATTGGACGTGGGACGACTACTTCCAGTTCGCGCGCGATGCTCGCGCGAAGCTGCCGGAAGGCGTCTACCCGATCGGCGATGTGACGACGTGGGACGGCTTCCAATATTATCAAACAGCGATGGGCAAGGGCCCGATCATGCAGGACGGCGGCAAAACATTCAACCTAGACAAAGATCTGTTCATGGAATTCTTCAATCAGTTCGCGGAATTCCGCGAGCAAGGCATCGTGCCGCCGGCCGATCTAGGCGCAACGTTCCTCGAGAACGATCCGCAAGCCGATCCGATGGCGTCCGGCAAGGTCATGACGCGCGGCGCGACGGTCGGTTCGGTCGCGGCGCTGGAGCAGCTGATGCCAGGTCAAGTCGGCGTCGTCAATACGCCGAACGGACCTGCAGGCGGCGGCTGGGCGCAGTCGACGATCTTCCTCTCGGTCAGCACGGATTCCAAGAATCCGGAAGAAGCGAAAAAATTCGTGAAATGGTTCATCACGGATCCGGAAGCAGGCACGGCGCTCGGCCTGACGCGCGGCGTACCAATCAACGAAGAGATCTATAAAGCGCTTGAGCCTACAATGGAAGCGAAAGATAAGCTCGGCAAAGAATTGTACGACGTCTCCGTCGACAAGGCGCTTCCGTTCTACGGAGCGGCTGCAGGCTGGACGGAATGGGTCGACTTCTTCAAAGTTCAGATGGAACAGGTCGCCTTCGGTCAGCAGTCGGTCGAGAAAGCCTACGAGAACATCGCGAAGCTGGGCGAAGAAACGGCTGCCAAGGCTGCATCCGCAGGCTAATCACGCAATCGCAATCAAGCATATTCAACCCGCAAGAGACCGTATCCGATTCCGGATACGGTCTCTTGCCGTTGCCTGCGCGAATCCGTCTCTAGAAGGAGATCACAATCTATCTGCGGTCCATATGCAGCGTTCGCGAAACCTGCGATGATGGAGATAACTGTTCGATATCCAAGCGGAGGTGAACCCGTGAACCGTCCCGATTCCCCGTCTGCCGGCCAGACGACTCAACCGATGAAGCCATTGGCAACGCTATTGACGCTGTTGCGATGGGCTCGCCGATACTGGCTCTCTTACGCAGCCGTAAGCGTAATCATCCTGCTATCCGCGCTCCTCCCCGTCGGCTGGGCCGAGGCGCTGCGCAGGCTGTTCGATGCTGCCAGTCAATTAAGCATGGACGGCCTGCTCGCTGCCGGCATCTGGATCGGATGCCTGTTCGCGACCGAACTCGCGACCAATTTGCTGCAAGCGCTACTGATGACGCGGCTGTCCAATCGCACGACGCTCGATTTGCAACGCGAGGTGTTGAACGGGTTATTCATCATGCGGCTGCTGCGCTACGCGAAGTGGCATACGGGCGATAAGCTGCAGCGGCTGAATCAATCGTCCGCGTCCGCCCAAGAAGGCGTCAATCAGAAAATTCCCGAGCTGCTGAAGCATGTCCTCTCCATCCTCTTCTTGGCGATCTATCTGACCGTTCTCTCCTGGGAGCTCATGGCAGGCTCGCTTGTCGTTGCGCTTCTCATGCCGATGCTCGGCAATCTGCTAGGCAAGCCCATCCGGAGCTGGCAGCAGAAGACGAACGAAGCGCAAGCGGAGACCGACGCCAGATTGCTCGATCAACTGCAGGGCGCCGAGGTTGTCCGCAGCTTCGGACTGCGCAGCGCATTCAACGCCAGCTGGCGAATGCATGTCGAACGCACGCGTGTCCGCTGGCTGCGTACCGACATGCTGCGTGCTGGCAACAATTGGGCCATCTTCCTCGGATTCTGGCTCGGCCAGGTTTACATCTTCCTCATGGGCGGATGGCTCGTCGTCAGCGGCCAGCTCGCGATCGGCGCGATCGCGGCCTTCACGCTCTCTTACGAGCGTCTGTTCTTCCCGATGGCGCATATCGTGAACGCTTGGGCTGCCGTACAGGATGCCATCGCGCATGCCGGCCGCGTATTCGAGATGACGAATCCGATGGACCGTCGCCGCGTCGATCCAGACCTCCGCCTTCGTCTGCAACTGCATCTGCAAGAGACGCAGCAAGAGGACCCTGCCCTCCTGCCCCCTTCCGGGGATATTGAGCTTCGCGACATTCGATTCCGATATGACGGTGACGGCTCGGATTCGCCGACCATTCAAGGCTTCTCTGCGATCGTTCGCGAAGACAGCATGACGGCGATCGTCGGTCCGAGCGGCGGCGGTAAGAGCACGATTCTGAAGCTTTTGCTTGGGCTCCATGAACCGGACAGCGGCAAGATTCGATGCGGCGGCACCGCCCTTCATGCCGATAATTGGCCCGCTTGGCGCGAACACGTTGCCTATGTGCCCCAAGATGCCGCCTTGTTCGATGCGACTGCCATGGACAATATCCGCATCGGCCGTTTAGGCGCGACCGATGACGAGGTCATCGAAGCCGCTCGGCTCGCGAATGCGGATGCTTTCATTGCAGCGCTTCCGGAAGGTTACCGCACGCGACTCGGCGAACGCGGCCAGCGATTGTCCGGCGGCGAGCGCCAACGCCTTGCATTGGCCCGCGCCTACGTCCGCAACCCGCGCATCCTGCTCCTCGACGAGCCGACTTCGGCGCTGGACAGCTGGAACGAACAGCTCATGCAGGAGGCATTGCACGCGATTATGCAAGGCCGTACCGTGCTTGTCGTCGCGCATCGGCTGTCCACGGTCCAGCATGCAGACAACATCCTCTACGTCGAGGAAGGCAAGGTGCTCGAGTCCGGAACCCATGACCAATTGATGCAGCTTGGCGGCCGCTACGCCCTGCTCGTGCGCGCAGGCGATTGGTCCCAGGAAAGCGAGAGGAGTGTCGTCCATTGAAAGCTGCTCCATCCATCAACGCCTCTCGCGCAGCGCAAGCAACGCCGCGCCTGAGCGAGCTCATCCCGATGCTGTGGTCCCGGCTCGGACCGCGGCGGCTGCTCTTCGTCGTCGCGATCATCCTCTGCATGAGCGAGATGATCATCAACATGCTTGTCCCCGTGCTGCTCGAGACGTTCTTCAACAACATGGAGAGCGGCAATCTCGCTAACATCCGCAGACTTTGCCTGCTCTCGACCGCCATCGTGGCCGGTTTGCTCGCCCTCGGTGCCGTTGGGCATTACCTGAAGCAGAACACGATGAGCTCGCTCCATCGCGAAGTGACGCTCGAGCTTGCGGACCATGCGCAGCGCTTGCCTCTCACGACGGCGCAAGCCTCGCATTCCGCCGACATTGCCCAGCGGATTCAACACGATTCGAACAAGACGTCCTGGCTGCTCGCGACGCTGTTCCACGGCATGGGGACGCAAGTTGCCATGCTGCTGTTAGCCGCCGGTTATATGCTCTGGCTGCATTGGCAGATCGCGCTGGCCATACTGATCTTGATGCCGCTCGGACTACTGGCCAGTCACCTGCTGCGCTATCGGCTTCGCGATATCGGACGGCGCGTCGGCGAACAAGAAGCCGTCGTGAAGCAATGCCAGCAAGATGCGCTACAGAATATGGAGACGATCCGCGCCTTCGGGGCCGAGAACTGGATGACGGAGCGCTTCGTCAGGCAACGGCAGCTGCTGAACGAGCTCTATATGCGCAGAATGTGGTGGCAGCAGCTCGTGAATGCATTATCGACGAGCTTCGCGCTGTTGATCAATTGGGGATCGATTCTATTCGTAGCGTGGCTGGCCATCCAGGGTGAGCTCCAGGTCGGGGCACTAATGGCCTTCTTCATCCTGGTATGGCGGATTTTCAATCCGATGCTGAACTTAGGCCGGATGTGGGGAGAATTGCAGGAGAATCTCGGCGCGTCTAAGCGCGTCTTTGCCTTGTGGGATGCAGGCAAGGAACCGCAGGCGCCTCACGCCGCAGCGGCAACGGGCACGAGGCATGCAGAGAACGATGCAGCCGTCGCTTGGCAGGACGTATCGTACCGTTATCCCGAGAATGGCGGGCTGCAGGAAGCGGACACGGCCATGCCAGCAGTTGCATCGGTAGATGCGCTGCCGCTGCTGAAGCGATTCAATCTTACGCTGCTACCCGGCTCCTTCACGGCGCTCGTAGGGGCCAGCGGTTCCGGCAAATCCACCGCCGCGAAGATCGGTGCCGGTCTTCTCTATCCCGGCAGCGGGAGCGCGACCATTCTCGGCCATTCGCCACAGGTCGATGCCGAGCGCGCAAGGCGCATGGTCGCATACGTTCCGCAGTCGCCGTACTTGTTCGCGGGTTCGATCCGGGATAATCTGCTCGCCGCGAAGCCGGATGCCGATGATGCCGAGCTAGCTGCTGCCGTCCGTGCTGCGGAAGCGCAGGAATTCATCCATGCGCTGCCCCACGGCTATGATACGCCGCTTAAGGAGCACGGCGAGTCGCTCAGCGGCGGGCAGAAGCAGCGGCTTGCCATCGCGCGCGCCATCCTCGCGGACCGTCCCGTGTGGATTCTGGACGAAGCGACCTCAGCGCTCGATCTAGAGACCGAGCGCAAGGTGATGGAAGCGATATTGCGCCGCACGCGCGAGCGAGGACATACGCTGCTCGTCATCGCGCATCGTCTGACGACGATTCAAGACGCGGACCGAATCGTCGTCATGCAGGACGGCATGATCCGCGAGCAAGGCACGCATCGGCAGCTTACGGC
>JAEWJS010000005.1 GCA_023386495.1 Bacillota bacterium
CTACCCGGTCGTGTATACGCAGGACGGCGAGGACATGTTCAACTTCGGCCGGATTGCTACTCAGGCGGCCCACCTGATCGCGGAGGGCGAATTGGAGCCGCTCATTATCGTTGGCGTCGATGTCGACAAAAGCGTCCGCACGCGCGAATACGCTCCCGACGGCGATCTGCATGATGACTATGTGCGTTTCTTCGCGGAAGAAATGGTGCCGTTCGTCGAATCGCGTTACCCGGTACGCCGCGAGCCGGAGGATACGCTGCTTGCAGGCGACTCGCTGGGCGGCACCGTGTCGCTGCACATCGCCCTCCGTTACCCGGAGCGGTTCCCCAACATCTTGACGATGTCGGGCGCATTCTATCCGGCATCGCTAGACGGCATCCGCACCGGAGCGGCAGACTTGTCCAGGCTGTCGCTGTACATGACGATCGGTCTGCAGGAGACGGCCTTCGAGACGGACCGCGGCGTATTCGACTTCGTGGCGCTTAATCGTGAGGCGAAGGCGCTGCTCGAAGCGCGAGGGGCGCGCCTCACTTATATCGAGCGCGACGGCGAGCATCTGTGGGGCTATTGGCAGCGTGACCTCCCCGAGGCGCTCCAATGGTTCGCGGGGTAACCGGAACAAGCCTAGCCGTGAATTGGTGATAACTCTCGTAGTTATCGCGAACAGAGGCAGAGCGTACGATAGAAGCGGTTTGCCTCTCTAGTAGGTTTATGGGCCATTAACGAAGCAATTGCGCTGCTAAGGGTACGTGCGTGCGCTAATATAAGGCCTAATCGCTCCTCCTCACCCAATAGCGAACCGAATGCACTTAATAGCGCACGTCCATTCGCAAATTAGCGATCTCAAGCCATTTGGGGCATCTACAAGGAGTGAAGCCCCTGAAATAGCGCATCGGTATACGTTAGCAACGCAAATGCTACGCTATTGCATGCAAGCCGTCTGCCTTCACAAATCCTCAATTGATGCGGCAATCTATATTCCCAATCAATTCTCATAATTACCTAATTTAACCACTATTGGCGTGAATTTCCATATGGCTCGCAACCTTCTGAGCGCAAGGGATAGTGGTCGGAAGGAAATCGAGACACCTACTTCCCATTCGACAAAACAGCCCTGACCGTCCCTAAGGACGGCCAGAGCTGCCAGCGAATTCCCTCTTGCAGTTCTTCCCTAAGCCGGCTCGGCCTTCACGCGCCGCAGCAATTCTGCGCACCCCGCTTGCACCAACTCATATACCTCATCGAAATTCCCCGTATAATACGGGTCCGGCACGTCCGTCGACTTCGCGTCAGCGACCAGGTCCATGAACCGCAGCACCTTGGCATCGCCTCCCGCGGTCCGTGCCCGGATCGCATTCACGTCACGCTCATTCTGTGCATCCATACAGACAATATAATCGAATGCCGCAAAATCGCCGCCGTCGAATTGCCTTGCCTTCATGCCTGCGTACGAAATGCCGCCTCTGTCCAGCACGCCGCGCGTCCCTTCATGCGGCGGCTTGCCGATATGCCAATCGCCCGTGCCGGCCGAATCGATACTCAGCTTGCCGCCCATCCCCTCATGCTCTGCCAGATGCCGCAGCATGGCCTCGGCCATCGGCGAGCGGCAAATATTGCCTAGGCATACGAACAAGATGCGTACCATGGCTAGACATCTCCCTTCGAATCATAACGCTCCAATTCTTTCGGCTCCACGCTTGCTTGGTACTGCGTTGCATGAACCGATTCGGACAACGCATAGCGCAGCGAACGACGCGGCAATCGCCATTTGTAGTGTACCGAGAGCATGCGGCAAATAATGACGATGCCGAATAATACCAGCAGTTCGCCCGTCCGCTGGGTCCACCCCAATCCAATGACGGCGCCGGCCGCCATTGCCCATACCGCGTAAATTTCGTCGCGCAGCACAAGCGGCTTGCGCCCGGCCAGCACGTCGCGAATCATGCCGCCCCCGATCCCGGTCATCACTGCGGCAACCATTACCGCTGCGAGCGTATGGTTCTGCTGCGTCGCATACAGCGCGCCTTGAATCGCGAACGCGGACAGGCCGATCGCGTCGAAGAACGCTTCGCTGCGGCGCCAATGGCGAATCCAGGTCGCCGGCAGAATGAATACGATCGCGATGGCGATGATCGCCGTCTTAAGCAGCAACCCCTGTGTCCATAGCGTCGTCACGGGTACGCCGATCAACAGGTTGCGAATGACGCCGCCGCCGAACGCGGTGACTAGGCCGAGCACGAGTACGCCCAGTATATCGTATTCCTCTTCCATCGCGACGATCGCGCCGCTGACCGCGAACGCGATCGTACCGATGATGCTGAACACGCTGAATATTTCCAGATCCACAGCCGAGCCCTCCGATTCCCTCACGCAAGCCTCTGAACGCCTGCGCGTGGCGAATGTTGTCCGATATTGTCCTTCCCCATTGTATCGGCGAGCGCGGTGCGGCGCAATAACGATTTTGCCAAGTGCTTCGACACAGCTGTATACTTGTAAGCAATTGATTCCGGTCGAAATTCGTATCGGACGCCCATGAATCGGAGGGATTAAACATTGAACGCATCGACAAGAGTCGTCATCTTCTCGGGAGGACAGCTTGACCTGTGGGCGCTTGCCCATGTCAGGGAAGGCGACCTGCTGATCGGCGCCGATCACGGCGCGCTGTTCCTCGTCGAGCATGGCTTCGTGCCCTATTTATCCGTCGGAGACTTCGACTCCGTTACGCCGGAGCAGCTCATTCGGATCCGCGAAGGAAGCCGCAAGACCGAAGCTTACGATCCGATCGATAAGGATTACACGGATACCGAGCTTGCGTTCGAGCGCGCGCTCGAGATCCGGCCGGACGAAGTCATACTCGTCGGCGCACTCGGGACGCGCTTCGACCATTCCCTCGCGAACATTCATCTGCTCGTGAAGGCGATGCAGCACGGCATCCCGGCATCGATCGCGGATGAACATAACGAGATCCGCCTGACGGCAGACCGGCTCGCGATTCGCGGCACCGGCTATTCGAACGTCTCTCTCCTGCCGCTCATGCCGCGGGTAACTGGCATCACGCTGTCCGGCTTCCGTTATCCGCTCACCGACGCCGTGCTCGCGATGGGCCAGTCGCTCGGCATCAGCAATGTGCTGGAGGAGGAGGAAGGCATCATCACCGTAGGCGACGGCTGGCTCCTCGTCGTACAGAGCAAGGATTAACGGCGTTAATCATACTGCTCCTCCGGAGGCGTCACGATGACGGTGTCGGGCGCATATTTACGGTTCATCAGCTTGCGCTTCTTGCGATTCTCCACCGATTCGAACACGATATCGAGGTCATAATCCTCTCCCGGGTACAGCTCTTCGCGCGGGATGCGAAGCGCCAGCCGCTTCCGATTGAACGTCAGCTTCTTCCCCTGTACCTGCACAATCACATCCCCGCGTTCATTCGACGGCTTATAGACGATTCCGGTCCGCTTCAGCGGGTACACCCATACGCAATCGCCCGTCTGCAGCGGCCGGGATGCCGCTGCAGCCTCCGTCTGTGCCGCCGCACGCTTCGCTCGTTTCAGTTCCTTCTCCTTCGCCTTCGTCAACCGTGCCTGCCACTCGGCTTCGGCCGGGCCGGCTCCGAGCCTGTGCTTCCCATCGGCCGCGCAGGCGGCATCTTGACCATGATCGGCCTGCCGAACCCGCGCGCGCTGGCGATCCTCCGCCCGCCGCACAATGTTGTCCGGCATGCCGTACTTGCGCGCGATCGCGAAGGCATAGCTGTCGCCCGCTTCTCCGATCTCGAGCCGATACAATGGCTGGAGCGATTCGGGATCGAACGCCATTCGAGCATTCTGGCAGCCTGCCGTGTCGCGCGCAAAGCTCTTGATCTCGTTAAAATGCGTCGTCGCGACGACCAGCGAACCGCGTTCCAGCAGCTCTTCCAGTATGGCAAGCGACAGCGCGATGCCTTCGCCGGGATCGGTCCCCGCGGCAAGCTCGTCAAGCAAGAGCAGCGAGCGCTCATCGGCTTGCTGGAGCATTTCCTTCACGGCCGCGATATGCGCGGAGAAGGTGCTAAGCGATTGCTGCAAGCTCTGGCCGTCCCCGACATCGGCCAGCACGTGCCGCAGCACGCCGAAACGGCTCGCTGGATCGGCAGGCACAGGCAACCCTGCCTGCGCCATGAGCGCCAATAGGCCAAGCGTCTTCAGCGCAGCCGTCTTGCCCCCTGTATTCGGACCGGTAATGACCAATTGCCGGTACGCGCTGCCGATCTCGACGTCGAGCGGTACCGCCTTTGAGCCCAGAAGCGGATGGCGGGCCTGCACGAGCTTCAATACGGGCTCACGCGTCATGACTGCCCTGTGCCCGTCATACGTGACGCCGAGCTTCCCTCTCGCGAACAAGAAGTCGAAGGAGGCCATCGCCTCAACATTCATTTGCAGTTCGCTGCCGTGCTGCTCCGCGAGCTCGGATAATCGCGCCAGCACGATCGATTCCTCCCGTCCTTCGTCAGCCTTCCACAGCTCCCATTCGGCTTGCAGGCCGGCGACGTCAGCCGGTTCCACGAACAGCGTCTGTCCGGAGGCCGATTCATCCCACACCGTGCCCTGAACATGCTTTCGATGCTCTTTGCGTATCGGAATGACATAATGCCCGTTCCGTTTGCTGACGATCGGATCCTGCAGGTAGGTCTTGTATTTGCCGATCGACTGCTCCAGCTTTCGCTTGACCGCTTCCTCCGCTGCCGCGAGCCCCCGCCTGATTTTGGCCAATTGCGGGCTTGCCGCATCCGTGATCTGCCCATGCCGCAGACACCGCTCCAGCTCGCTTCGCAGCGCGGGGCACTCCGTCAGGTTGTCCGCATAGCCGCTGATCGTCGGCGCGATCGCCTGCTTCGATGCCATGTACCGCTTCATCTGCCCGACCGACGACAACCATGTTCCCAGCTGCGTAAGATCCGCTACCGTATAGATGACGCCCTTGCCTAGCAACGCGAAGAAATTGTCCATTCCTTCGAATGTTGCGAGCGGTATGCTTGCGCCTGCGCGAAGCAGCTTCATCGCTTCCTCCGCCTCCAGCTGCATCGCCTCGATGCGCCTGATGTCGACTGACGGCGACAGCTTGGCCGCGAGCGCTCTGCCGGCAGGCGATACCGCCATCTCGATCAGCTTATTCTTCATGACGTGCCATTCCAATTGATGCATGCTCATGTCGTTCATCGTGCTCAGTTCCTCCTCCTATAGGTAAAAATAAAAAGGCAGAACAGAACGCATACGCGTTCCATCCTGCCTTCGATCAGCTGTATCGGTCCGTCATTCCGGGCACAAAAAAACCGTGCACCAAGAGCACGGTGATACGCCGGTCAATAGACATAGGCGAAATCCGCATGTTCTTAACTCATGGATCGGAAGCAGTCAGCGCACTGTGGCATAAAGGAACAGACCATCTGCAAATGCAGATCATCCCTCTAGGCCTTGCGCTTGCTCCGGATTATCCAATTAGGAGTTAAGAACAGCAACCATCATGAAAATTTCCCCTTAAGTCGAGTTAATTTCATCATAACTTTAACAGGTGAGCGCGTCAAGACGCCTTCGCCTATGCTATAGTTATAACGTCCATATCCTAATTGTTGACAGCGAGGTGCTTCATACATGATTATAGAGCCGCCCGAACACCGTATCGATGCCGATGCCTTGAAAGCATGGCGACTGACAGGCAGCATCTCTGCGGCCGTCTACGCGATCGTCGTCATCGGCCTGATCTGGTTAACCGTGCGCTTCGATTGGCCGGTCTGGATCGCGGCTGCTGCCGCTGTGCTTGCCGTCGCCGGTTCCTATCTGGAAGCGTACCTCTTGCCTAGCTTGCGCTGGAGACGATTTCGTTACGCGATTCGCGAACAGGAGATCGACCTGCTGTACGGTCTGCTGATCCGGAAGCGCGTCTTGATCCCGATGGTCAAGGTTCAGCATGTCGATACGAAGCAAGGTCCGATCCTGCGCCGCTACGGTCTGGCCACCGTCACCTTTTCGACCGCGGCGGGCAGCCACTTCATTCCGGCGCTGCGCGAATCGACAGCCGAAGCCGTCCGCAGCCAAATTGCACAGCTGGCGAGGATTACCGATGACGAACTCTAACGCTCCCGTACCGTCCATCCGCCGCCAGCATCCGATCTCGATCGTGTTCTTCATCGCGGCCATCGTGAAAAACTTGCTGTATCCGTTGCTTGCCTTCCTCGTATCCGCGATCGTCCGCGACGACCTGCAGCCGATCTGGGTATACGGCGGAGCCGCTCTGTTCCTGATCGTGAGCATTGCGACAGGCATCTTATCCTGGCTGCGCTTCACTTATCGGTTCGAGGGCGGATACCTGCATGTCGAGCACGGACTAATCGTGCGCAAGAAGCTGTCCATTCCGCGTTCGCGCGTACAGTCCATCGATATGTCGGCCGGTCTCGTGCATCGCCTGTTCGGCGTCCTGAAGCTGCAGATCGAGACGGCCGGCGGCACGAAGCCCGAGGTGACGCTCAGCGCGATCGACAAGCAGGAAGCCGCGCTGCTGCAGGCAGAACTCCATCGCGTTCATGCGGATGAGGCACAGCCTGAGACCGCGCCTGAGACCGATGCGTCTTCCGCTCCCGTGCTGTCGCCGGACGACGAACAAGCCATCGAGGCAGCGCAACCGCCAATGCCTGCACCGCTGCTCGCGCCTCAATACCCGACGCACAAGGTCCCGCTCCGCGCGATTCTGCTCTACAGCGCGACTTCCGGACGCGTATTCCTCGCGCTTGCCGCACTAAGCGCCGTATATTCGCAGCTCGATGACTGGATCGAATCCTCGGAGCTCTGGGACACGTTGTTCGCATCGGCAGACCTCGGCGTCGGACAGATCATCGCCGTCGTACTAGCCGGCGCCTTCATCGCATGGCTGATCGGCGTCGCGCTCACGACCGCGAAGGAATACGGCTTCACGATCATGCTGCAAGACGACAAGCTGGTCACCGTCCGCGGGCTGATCGAGCGCAAGCAAGCAACCGTCAGCCTCAAGCGAATCCAATCCGTCTATATGAAGCAGAACGCACTGCGACGCCTGCTGGGGCTGGTCAGCATTCATATCGTGACCGCAGGCTCCGTCGATCAGCTCAATCAGTCGCATCTGCTCTGCCCGATCGTGAAGCGCAGCGACGCAGATGCGCTGCTTGCCCGCTTCGCGCCGGGCTACTATGTCCCCGACCAAGTCGATCGGCTGACCAGCCGTTCCGTCGGCGGGTTCGTGACGCTGCCGGTCGCGATATCATTGCTCATTGCCATCCCAGGCATCATCTGGCTGCCGTACGGTCTCGGCTGGGTGCTGCTCGTTCTTCCGCTCTGCACCGCCATCTGGTCTTGGCTGCGGTTCAAGCAGACCGGCTGGAAGATCGACGGCCAGCTGCTCGCAATCCATTACGGCGCATTCTCGCGCAGCATCGCGTTAGTGCCCCGGAGGCGCGTGCAAATCTACGGAACGCGGGTATCGCCGTTCCAGATGCGCAAGAAGCTCGCGACGCTGCGAGTATCCCTGGCATCGGGACCCGCAGCCGCGAGCTTCCATATCGCGCATCTCCCGGAGGAGATCGCATTCAGCATCATGCAATGGATTGGCAAGAGGCGGTAATCCGCCTCCTCCTCTTGCTAAGCGCTATCCGGCGCGCCGATCTGCACCGTTAAACCCGTCTCGGCGAATCCCACGCCAAGCGGGAGCGGATACGTGCGTCTTAAGTCGATGTCATGCGACAGGTGGGTGAACAGCGTCCTGCCCGGCTCGATCGCTTCCAGCAGCTCGAGCGCTTCCTTCACGTCATAGACAGATCGCGACTCGTATGCATACGGTTCATGATAGAAGCTTGTACCGAGCACAAGCAGGTCAAGACCCCTGAGCGGCTCAATCTCGAGCTCGCTTAGGCCGATCGCATCGGAACAATACGCCCAAGCATAGCCGGAATGCGGCTGCACGAACCGATAGGCGTACGCATAGCCGTTCTTCCCGTGATTGACCCGCCATGCCTTGGCCTCCCAAGACCCGACACGGAACTTGCGGTCCGCCGAGTGGAACTCGATCTGCCGTTCCAGCCAAGGGAAACGCATCAGAATTTCCTCCCGCACCTCGCCCGGCACATACGCTTCTCCCCGCTTCCCCAGCCATCTGCAGGCATCCGCCCATTCCGGCAGGCCGCCGATATGGTCAAAATGCGCATGCGTGATCAACATCCGATCGATCCACCGCAGGCCCGCGGCCTCCATCTGCCTGCCCCAATCCGGTCCGCCGTCGATCCACGTGATACCGCTCATCGGTTCTGCCAGCTGAAGAAGCGAGCGGTATCGCCGATTCGCGCCGCTTCTTCTTGCCTCTTCGCACACTTCGCAATCGCAATAGACTCTCGGGACACCCATTGCATCGCCTGTCCCATGGAACGTAATCGTCGTCAGCGTACCCACCTCCCACTAGATTGGATACAACGGAACCTCCGTCCGGTTCTTCAACCTTTCCATCATCGCGTGCCAGGCAGCCGGCTTGTTCGGCAATGCCGCGTAATAGCGCTCCAGGTATTCCGTGATCAGCGAGGACGGCAGCGAAGCCAATGACTCGTCCGCCGGGAGGAAGCACAGGTCAAGCCCTTCCACCGCTGTCCCTTCATGGTCCCACGAAGGATGGACATAGTCAATGTCCAATCGTAAATATCCCATGTGCGACAGCACCTCGCGGCGAACGTACGGGTTCATCGGGGACACGCCGCCGAACGGATAGTCGGTCCGGTACGGGTCGTAGATTTCCGCGAACATGCCGAGCGGGTCCGTCCCGCTTGCAGCGGCGAGACGCTGCAGATCTGCTTGCCTGCGCGAGGCGAGGAATCGCCCGATGCCGAGGCCAGCTTTTCCGATAATCGTAAAATCCGTCACCGCCACGCGCTGTTCCGAGAAATACCGATATTCCGTCGCTCCGACGACCTCGCCGTCCAAGATCGCGGCATATACATGGATGCCCTCGTCCTGCAGCGGCCCCTCCCATAATTCATAGGCGAGCACCTCCTCCGGCGGGAAAATCTCTCCCATCAGCCGATGCATCCCCGCGAATGCGGCATCCTCAATCGATCGAATGCGGTAATACTCCATATCGCTTCTCTCCTCTACTATTGGATAAACGGATTGCGCCATTCCATCAGTGCCGCATAGCCGCAAGACTCTTCATCTTCTAGGTAATCATGCGCGATTCCGACCGGCAGCCGGCCGCACCGCAATAGGAAGCCGATCACCGGATCATGCCATAAGCCTGCCATGACGTTCTCGAGATACTGCTCCGGCGTCGCGGTTGCGGCATGCTTATGATAGCCCGGCATGCGCCCGCCGCCCAGCAGCCGCTGCTTGCCCTGCTGCACGACCGTCTCGTACATGGACTGCATCAGCCATTTGCCTACGCCTGCCTTGCGGTAAGCAGGCATGACGCATATATCGACGACATAGAGCGTGCTGCCGGCCGGATCATGGTTCCGGATGTAGCCGTTATCCGTCAGCGTCGCCCAGTCATGCTTGCCGGCAAGCTGCTCCTCGGAGACGAGGAGACCTGTCATAGAGCCGACGATCCGGCCGCCCGCTACCGCGCACAGCGCCCCTTCCGGATAACGCGATACATGCTCCGACAGTTGTTCCTCGTTCCACCATAGCTCGGCAGGAAACGGCGGCGGAAAGCTTGCCCGCTGCACGTCGATCAAGCCGTCGAAGTCTTCTCGGGAGTAGTTGCGGATCGTCAGCGGAACCGGCTTCTCGTCTGCATATACGACAAGTTCTTTACGCATGAGCGCCTCCTCGCGGTATTATGAGCGTATTCTCATCTCATTCTAATAAAGCCTAACCGTTCGCGGACGGCCGCCGCGTGAGCTTCTCCGTGGTAACGATTAGGGAATCGAATCTCTGTTATAGTAAGTCAGGCAGCAGGGAACATCGCCAATTACGAACTTACTATACGGAGGTCGATAGATCATGAAAGTCAATACACGTACTCTTATTCGCCAGACGCTTTCTGTCGGTCTGTGCGTCTCCATAGGATTAACAGCACTCGGATTCGGACAAGCTAAGCCGGCAGGCGCCGTAACGACATCGAAGGCGAACAGCATCATCAGCACGGGCAAAAAATACCTCGGCGTCCCTTACGACTTTGGCGCCAAGTCGGGCGTCACGTACGAATTCGATTGTTCGTCGTTCACGCAGTATGTATTCAAGCGTCACGGCATCTCGCTGCCGCGTACCGCGAAGCAGCAATCGACGAAGGGCTACCGCGTGTCGAGATCGAACCTGAAGAAGGGCGACCTGATGTTCTTCAAGGTGCCGGGACGCGCGACGAGCATCGGACACGTCGCAATCTACGCCGGCAACGGCCAGATGCTGCACACGTACGGCGCCGGCGGCGTCAAGTTCACCAGCATTAATAAGGCCTACTGGAAGAACTCCTACGTAACAGCCCGCCGCCTTAAGTAGGACCGATTGTGATCATGAAGTTGAGCTTCGCAGCTTATTCGACTTCGAATCTTGAACGCTAGCGCAATTTCCGGTGCTCACGTAGATCTGTCTACGCTCCGCTCCTCAATTGCTACTATCGTCCAACCTTCTCGATGCTGACAACCGGTCATGGGAACAACGCTTGACTTAGCGTTAGGTAGCATATCTAACTGATAAACAAACGGCTGACGGGCTATGCCTGTCAGCTGTTATTTTTTGGGGAATTGGAGGGCGATGGTGGTCCCTTTGTCGGGCTTGCTGAAGACGTCGATATGACCGTCATGCAGATCCACGATGCGCTTGGCAATGGATAGACCGAGCCCTACTCCGCCCGTTGCGCGGCGGCGTGCGCCGTCTACGCGGTAGAAACGTTCGAATAAGTTCGGAATCTCGTGCTCGGGGATGCCGATCCCCTTGTCCGATACGAGAATACGCACCATCTGACGCGTCTGGCTGATCGTAATGTCGATCGGCTCTTTGCTGTACTTAATGGCGTTATCGATCAGGATTGTCATGAGCTGCCGAATTTTGTCCTTGTCGGCATTAATCCGAATGCCGGTCGATTCGGCGTCGGCATGGATGCGAATCAGACGCGTGAACGTCTTCTGCAGCATGGAGGACAGCTCGTCCGTCAACTGCACGACGTCGAATACCTCCGGCTTCAGCCAATCCTCTTGGTCCGCCTCGGCGAGCATCAGCATCGACTTGATCAGATTCTGCATCCGCTCGGATTCCTTCGCGATCGCTTCGATCGCTTCATCCCGAATGCTGCTGTCATCCCGTCCCCATCGCTTGAGCATGCCGGCATAACTGCTGATGACCGTCAGAGGCGTCTTCAGCTCGTGCGAGGCGTCCGCGACGAATTGCTTCTGCCCGGCGAAGGTTCGGTCCAGCCGCTCGATCATCTGATTGAAAGCGCGGATCAGTTGGAGCAGCTCGGCCGACTCTTCCTTCTCCTTAATTTCGATCATGCGCAGCTTGCCGCTGCGGTCGATCTCCCGCATCGTCTGCACCATCGTCTGGATCGGCGCGGTCAGCTTGGACGTGAACCAATACGTCCCGAATATCGCGAAGAACACCGCGCCTGCGCTCGTGACGGTCAGCGCCGCGACCAGCACCTGCAGGTAGTTGTCCAACAAGCTCAGCTTCCGCGTAATCTCGAGCGATCCGATCACTTCGAGCTCGTCGTACAGCGGCACTTGCATGTACAAGACGCGCATCCCGGCCACCGTCGACATGCCGGATTCATGCGTGCGGCTGAAGGTCGCCTGCCGATTCAACAGATCGCTATCCGTCCCTAGCTGGTTGACGATATTGCCTGCCGGATCGACGATGCGGATCACTTCGTTCACGTTGTAGAACTCCGACAGCAGATCCGGATCGGACATGCGGTTGACCGTGTCGATCTTCGCGTCCTCGAGCAGCAGATTGACTTTGTTCGCCACCAGCTGCTCTTCGCTGCCTGTCGTGATGCGGATCACGAAGAAATAGACGAAGATGTTGAACAGAATCAGGATGAAGATGAGCCAGAAGATGGTGAACAGGGTGAATCTTTTGCGAAGCGTCATGCGTCCGGCTCCTTCAACATATAGCCCACGCCGCGGATCGTATGGATCAGCTTATAACGGAAGCCGCGATCCAGCTTCTGGCGCAGATAACGGATGTAGACGTCCACCAGGTTCGTCTCGCCGATGAAGTCATAGCCCCATACATCGGTCAATATTTCTTCGCGGGTCTTCTCCTGATTCTTATTCTCCGCCAAGTAGACGAGCAGGTCGAATTCACGCGGGGTCAGCTCGATCGCCAGCTCCTTGCGGAATACTTTGCGCGAGCGGAGCTCAATCGATAAGTCGGCCGCGCGCAGCACGTCGGAGCCTTCCCCTTCCTTCGCCTGCTGCTGAAAGATGCGCAGCAGATTGCGAACGCGGGCCAGCAGCTCCTCCATTGCGAACGGCTTCGTAATATAGTCGTTGGCACCGGTCTCGAAGCCGCTGACCTTATCCGGCACCGTATCGCGCGCGGTGAGCAGCACGACCGGAATCGGGTTGCCGCTGTTGCGCAGCCGCCGCAGCACCTCGATCCCGTTAATGCCGGGCAGCATGACGTCCAGCAGCACGAGATCCCATTCGCCGGACAGCGCCATCTCAAGCCCGGTGCGACCGTCTTCCGCACGCCCGACCTCATAGCCTTCATGCTCCAGCTCCAGCTGAAGAATTCGGGCAATGCCTTCTTCGTCTTCCACGATTAACAATCGTTCCTTCATGGTAACCACCAACTCCTTAATGGTAGGATGCCATATTTGTCGTCATTTATGGCCAGAGCGCCCACCCGCCTAGAGCAGACAGCACCACGACTTGCAACGGTGCCCTTCTCCATACCTGCAGCAGCAGAAAAGCCGCCGCCGCGAACGCGAAATCCGCAGCCGATCCGACCGTATCTGTCCAGACAGGGTCATACAACGCTGCGAGGAGGATGCCCACGACAGCCGCGTTCACGCCGTTCAGCGCGCCGCGGGCCATCCGATTCTCCCTCAGTCTGCTCCAGAACGGCAAGGCCGCTGCCAACAACAAGTACGACGGGATGAAGATTGCCGTCAGTGCAAGCGCGGCGTACGCAGCCCCTTGCAGGCCCGGCGCGAATGAGCCGCCGATGAATGCGGCGAACGTGAACAACGGCCCCGGCACGGCCTGAGCGGCGCCATAGCCCGCCATGAACGTCTCCGAGGGGATGCTTCCTCCGCTGCCGGCTGCTACCTCGGCCTCCAGCATCGGCAGGACGACATGTCCGCCGCCGAAGACGAGCGAGCCGACGCGGTAGTGGCTGTCAGCGAGCGCGAGCGCTTGGCTCGAAGGAAGCAGCTGCGATGCGGCAGGCAGCAGCAGGAGCAGCAAGGCGAAGATGCCGAGCTGCAGCAAGGCTGCCGCCCGCCCTCCGCGGCGCTCTGCCGGCTGGGCAGCGGCGGCTTCAGCGGCAGTCTTCGCCGGAGGGCGGAGCAGCCAGTAGCCGATAACCGCGCTGACAACCAACGGTGCGAGCTGCCCGGCTACGCCTGGGACGAGCACTGCCCATCCGGCCGCGACAAGCGCGATCGTCGCGCGCGGGCGATCAGGCGCAAGCGACTGCGCCATGCTCCATACCGCTTGGGCGACGACCGCGACCGCGGTCAGCTTCAGGCCGCGCAGCCAGCCGGCATCGGAGACGTCCATCCCCGTTCCGAGCCAGAGCGCGAACAGCATCATGACGATGGCGGACGGCAGCGTGAAGCCGAGCCAAGCCGCGATCGCGCCAAGCCTGCCTGCCCTCCCCATGCCGATTGCCATGCCGAGCTGGCTGCTGGCAGGACCCGGCAGGAATTGGCACAGCGCCAGCAGGTCGCCGAACGTGCGCTCATCCAGCCAGCGGCGCCGCTCGACATATTCGCTGCGAAAATACCCTACATGCGCAACAGGCCCGCCGAAAGATGTCAGCCCGAGCTTCAGTGCTGCCAAGAACACTTCCCCTACCGTGCCGCGATGTTCAAACCGCATCCCATCACGCTCCGTCACATAAGTTTAATCAGACCGATTGTCAGCGCTTCGCAGCAGCGCTACATCGCGATCACACTCGGTTCACAGACCAAGACTCGACGTCCCATACCTTGGTTACCCAGTCTTCGTAGAAATCCGGTTCGTGGCTGACGAGCAGCACGGTGCCCTTGAACGCTTGCAGCGCACGCTTCAGCTCCGCCTTCGCCACGACGTCCAGATGGTTCGTCGGTTCGTCGAACAGAATCCAATTGCTCTCGCGCAGCATCAGCTTGCATAAGCGCACTTTCGCTTGCTCGCCGCCGCTCAATTGATTCAGGTTGCGCGTAATATGCTCGTTCTTGAGTCCGCAGCGTGCCAGCGCGGCACGTACTTCGTGCTGGTTCATGAACGAGAATTCGTTCCAGACATCATCCAGCGGCGTCATCGCCTGCGCCTTCACTTCCTGCTCGAAGTAGGCCGGATGCAAGAAGTCGCCGCGGTATATTTTGCCGTCCAGCGGAGGGATTTTGCCCAGCACCGTCTTGAGCAGCGTCGACTTGCCCACGCCGTTCATGCCGACGATCGCGATCTTCTCGCCGCGCTCGATCAGCACGTCCATCTGAGGCAGCAGGGGCCGGTCGTAGCCGATGACGAGACCTTTCGCCTCGAATACCGTCTTGCCGCTCGTGCGCGCTTCCTTGAAGCCGAACGTCGGCTTCATCGCTTCCTCCGGACGGTCGATCCGCTCGATGCGGTCGAGCTGCTTCTCACGGCTCTTCGCGCGGCCGGACGTCGAGTAGCGTGCCTTGTTGCGCTGAATGAAATCCTCTTGCTTCTTGATGAATTCCTGCTGCTTCTCGTACGCATCGATATGCTGGTTCTTGTTGATGTCCGCCATCGTCAGGAATTTCTCGTAATTCGCCGTGTAACGGGTCAGCTTCGCGAATTCCAGATGGTAGATCACATCGACGACTTCGTTCATGAAGCCCGTATCATGGGAGATCAGCATGAAGGCATACGGATACGATTTTAGATAGGTCGTAAGCCAAGTGATGTGCTCTTCGTCCAGATAGTTCGTCGGCTCGTCCAAGAGCAGCACGGTCGGCTTCTCGAGCAGCAGCTTCGCCAGCAGCACCTTGGTCCGCTGTCCGCCGCTCAGCGTCGCGACGTCGCGTTCCAGCCCGATCGCCGCGATGCCGAGGCCGTTCGCCATCTCCTCCACCTTCACGTCGAGGAGATAGAAGTCGCCGATCTCCAGCGCTTCCTGAATTTCGCCCATCCGCTCGAGCAGCAGCTCCAGCGTATCCGGATCGGCATCTGCCATCTGCATGGCGATATCGTTCATCTCCTGCTCTTGCTCCAAGAGCGGCAGGAAGGCATCCTTCAATACGTCGCGGACCGACTTGCCCGGCGTTAGGTTCGTATGTTGGTCCAGGTAGCCGTAGCGAACCTTCGGCGTCCATTCGACCTTGCCGCTGTCCTTCAACTGCTTGCCGGTCAATATATTCATCAGCGTCGACTTGCCTGCGCCGTTCGCGCCGACCAATCCGACGTGTTCTCCCGCCAATAATCGGAACGACACGTTCTTGAATAACGTCCGATCCCCGAAATTATGCGATAAATCTTCAACAGTCAATAAGCTCATTTCCCCGGCTCCAATCCATTGTGCTTGTCGCGGCATTACATTCCGCCGCACAACATTGTACCATACCTGATGGAATAAATCGTCGGATTTGTATTAAAAACGACTCAGAACAGGCAGCAGCGCATCTTCAAGCGCCCGGCGCCATTCCGGCACGTCCGTTGCCCATCGGTTCGCGTACTGCAGCGTGCGCCATTCCGAGGCCGGCAGCAGCGGCACGGACGCGATCGGCTTCTGCGGCATATGCTGCAGCCACTCGCGCCTGCCGGCGAACGGCGTATCTTGGTTCGCCAGCCAGAGGCCGCTCCTGCCGCCGATCGCGCGCCTGTCCCGCTCGTCAGCGATCTGCCGCCAAGCAGCCGCACGGCGAGGCGTCCATCTGGCGACGGACGGATCGGCGGCGATGATCCACTCGTCGCAGCCTGCCGCCAGCTCATAGGCGGCCTCGTGCTGCCAAGCGCTCGACAGGTCGACGATGCAGACCGGCCTGCGAGCTGGCTGCGCCGCAAGCTGCGGGAGCTGCAGGGCACGCAAGTGATGCAGCTGTAGACGGCTGCGCGCTGCATCGGGTCGTTCGGGACGAGCCGGGACTGGGAGTTGCTGGTCCGGGTGAAGCGCATGGACGATGACCGATGCGCTCCGCAGCGCGATGTAGCGCTGATCCAGCGGCGGAATATAATCGCGGTCGCCGACGAATGCGCCGGCTCCCTTATGGTGCGACAGCATCGCGAACAGCTGCGGCTCGAGCAGCGGATGCTCGACCAGCACGCATGGCACGCCGCGTGCCGCAAGCAGCCTGCTGAGCGTCACCGCCAGGAAGGTCGCGCCGGCTCCCGGCGCGTACGAGGCGACCGCGATCACGCGCATCGTCCCGACGCTGGACGCTTGGACTGCGTCAGCCATGCGGCTGCCTGCACTCGCTATACCGCTAGCATGTGCGGTTGCGTCCACAATCGCTTCGCCTTGTATAGCGGCCAGCATTCGGTCGACTTCCCTTGCGTTCGCAGGCCGCTTATCGGGGTCTCGGTGCAGCAGGCAGGCCACTAACGACTGCAGGCTTGCAGGAAGATCGAGGCTTGCCGTCTTCCCTTCCGACTCGCTGCCGGCTGGCGTCCGGCCTCCGCTAAGCAGGTAGAACAGTAAGGCGCCCAGTCCGTAGAGATCTGTTCGCGCATCGCTATGCCCGTTCGGGTCTCCCTGTTCCGGAGCAGCATAGCCCGGCGTACCCAGGTGCTGCGTGTCCTGCCCGCTTCCCTGCTTCACCAATCTAGCGATCCCTAGATCGATCAAGCGAACGAAGCCTGCGCCGTCGATCATTACGTTGGCCGGCTTCATGTCCCGATGCACGATCGGCGGCGCCAGCTCATGCAGGTAGGTTAACGCCTCGCACAGCTGCCTGGCGATGCCGACCGCCTCCAGCGGATCGATCCGCCTGCCGCGCCGTTCGAACCAGACGGCCATGTTCTCGCCTTCGGCATAATCGGTCACAAGCGCAGCGGGACGCGCGCCATCAGGCGGCACATAATCCACGATCTGCGGCAGGCGCGGATGATTGACAGCGAGCAGCATGCGCAGCTCGGCATCGGCCTGTGCCGCCATTCCCTCGGCCAGTCGCAGCAGCTTGACCGCACGCAGCTTGCGGCCAAGCCTCAGATCGCAGGCCAGGAACACCTGGCCCATGCCCCCCTTGCCCAATGGCTTGATGATCTCGTATCGCCCCGCTACGCGATCGCCGGGCTTGATGCTCGTCCTATTTTCCTGCCTGCTATCCATTCGAATCGCCCTCCTCATGCCGCGTAAATACCAAAAATCCCGGTCCGGTCCCAATATAGGTCCGAACCGGGATGCTTTCCCGGGATGCCATGCTATTTGATTCATGACACGCAACATTATCGTCTCGTTAAGTATAGCGTAATTTCGTCCCGATTGTGAAACAATTGCTTCGCGCGGTTCAAGACGAATGCCGTCTCCAGCTTCGCGATCACGTCGCGAATCGTCTGCATCGGCTTCTTGTGCATCAGCTTCACCGTAATGATCGCCTCCGCACCCGGCTTCAGCGCACGCTCCAGCTCCAGCACGAGCTTCACCATCAGCATCGGACTCCAGCTCATGTCGCAGACGAGCAGATCGAATGATTCGGCAGCGAGCTTGACCTCGCTCGCATTGCGCTTCAGGTAAGTAAGCCGCGGATGTCCCGCGAGCGACGGGTGCAGCTCGGCCGGGTCGATCGCCGTAACGGCCGTGCCGCGCTCGAGCAGCAGCGAGGTCCAGCCGCCAGGCGCGGCGCCGATATCAAGCGCTTGCGCGTATGCGCCAAGGCGCAGCCCGAAGGCCCGCTCGGCTTCGAGCAGCTTGAACTTGGCGCGCGAGATCTGTCCTTCCTCGCGCTGGAAGCGCACCGCGCCGCCCGGCCAGTCGGACAGCATCTCGTCCGGCGTGCCCCACCCCGCCAGCAATTGCTCGCCGGTCGCGTACACCGAGAGAATCATCTCGGCTTCCTGCACGACCGGCTCGCTGCCGATCTCCGTCAGCACCGCATCGAGCACCGCCTTCGTATCCGCAGGCGAATACGGGAATGGGCTCTTCTCCGTTCGGCGGATATGAACCGCCGTGCGCCGATCGGCGAACAGCGAGGCCGCATAGCGCACCATGTCGGACAGATGCTGCAGATCGTCGGCGCCGCCGGTAATCGGGAGCGTCCGATCGACCGGATGCACATGCCGCAGGAAGATCGGTTCGCGCGCGCGAATCGTATGCAGCGCCTCTTCGCGCTCGGCAGCCACCTCCGCGGAGAATACTTCACCCGCTGCAAGCTGCTGGAAGGCGATGCCGGGGAAGAGCCGGCGCAGCTCCTCCATGGCGAAGTTCGCAAACCCGTGGTTGGCCGTTCCGATGAAGCGCATCAGCGTGCAGCTCCTAACGGCGCGACCCGAATCCAAGGGCGGTCATGCACCCAGTCGACTTCGATCGGCAGGTCATAGGCGCCGCCCAGCACCTCGCGCGTCAGCACGTTCCGCTTCGGGCCTGCGGCTATGATTTTCCCATCGTGGACCAATGCCACATGCGTGAAGAGCGGGATAATTTCTTCGATGTGATGCGTCACGTACAGCACCGCCTGCGCCCGACCGCCGAGCCGTTCGAGGTCCGCAAGCAGCTTTTCCCGCTCATAGAGATCGAGGCCTGCGCAAGGCTCGTCCATGATAAGCAGCTCCGGGTCCGCCATCAGCGCGCGCGCCAGCGTCGCCTTCTTCCGCTCG
>JAEWJS010000072.1 GCA_023386495.1 Bacillota bacterium
ACTGCTGCTACTACTGCTCCTGCTGCTACTACTGCTCCTGCTGCTCCTGCTGGTGCTGGTGCTGGTGCTGGCTACTGCTACTGCTACTGCTCCTACTGCTCCTACTGCTCCTGCTGCTCCTGCTGCCCCTGCTGCTCCCCCTCCCCGTCCTGTTAGTTCGGATTTGTCGACTTACAGACGACCGCCCTCTATCAAGCGCTGTTGTAGTGTTGATTCGCCGAACTAATGAGGGGATACGGGTGCCACTTGTGCGAAAGACGCGCTACAATTCGGCAAATCTGAACTGCAGACAAGCTGCAGCGAGAGCGGAGCATCCAAGTTGGCAAATCCGAACTAGAGACGGTTGCACCGCACCTCGGAGAAACTGGAAAGGGTATCCACTCTTAAATGTCGCTCATTTTCGCCCCTATTCGACATCGTTCGTGTTATATTGCACTTGTGGCAAGATATCCTACTACCCAAGAGGTGCATACGACACATGAAGAAGAATCGGAAAGCTCTGCTATCGACCGCGATCGCGGCCTCCCTGATGGTGACTCTGCCGTTCCAAGCGCAAGCCGCAGTCAGCGTGTCAACCGCGCTAAGCGTAGTGAAGCAAGCATCTGCCGATGTCGTCATCGGGAACGGGACGGTCTATTATGTCTCGCCGAGCGGCAGCGATTCGAACAAGGGCACTTCGCTCGAGTCTCCCTTCAAGACGGTGAACAAAGCGGTCGCTTCGGTCAAAGCCGGCGATACGATCTATGTGCGCGGCGGTACTTATCAGCTGACGTCGGCCGTCAACCCGAAGGTCAGCGGCATTTCAGGCAATCCGATTACGCTTGCTAACTATAAGAATGAGAAAGTTACGCTCGACGGCTCTAAGGCCGGCAGTACAGGCACGAAGGTGCTGCGCTTCAGCAACATATCGTACTGGAACGTATCCGGCATCAACGTCACGAAGGCGCAAGGGATCGCGATCGGCATTCAAGATAACGCCCATCATATCCGCATCGCGAACCTGGATACCCATCACAACCGAGGTACAGGCCTCAGCTTCGAGGACGGCGCGAACAACAACACGGTTGTGAACGTCAATTCTTACTTCAACTACGATGATCAAGCCGGCGGCGAGAATGCGGACGGCTTCGCGAGCAAGCACGGTTCGCACCACAATACATTCATCAATTGCCAAGCGTGGAACAACTCGGACGACGGTTGGGATTTCTGGGAAGCGACCGACAACGTCATCGCCGGCAGTGCTGCGTTCAATAACGGGCTGAAGGCACCGGGACAACCGTGGACCTCGAGCTCAGACGGCAACGGATACAAGCTCGGCGGTTCCAAATCCGGCAAGAAAAGCGGCGACAATCTCGTCATCAATTCCGTCGCTTACAACAACTATTCGAGAGGCTTCGACTGGAACGCGGCTTCCTTGAAGAACACGCTGTATAATACAACGGCGTACAACAATAAGACGAATTACCGCATGCAGAACAGCGGCGACGTCATTCGCAACTCGATCTCGGCAGGGACGGGTACCGTCAGCCTGGCTTCCAGCGTCGACGACAAGAATAACAGCTGGAATCTGAACGTACCGGATCCGAAGTTCAGCAGCACGGACCCGTCGTCGTCCAGCTTCCTGCGCTTATCGAGCAGCAGCCCGCTCGTGGACAAGGGTGCGAATGTCGGACTTCCATACGACGGACAAGCCCCGGATATCGGGGCTTATGAGGTGAAGGTTGCTCCGCCAGCACCACAACCGACGCCAGCTCCAAAACCGACGCCGATGCCGACCCCGGCACCAGCACCTGCGGACGATGTGCTGAACTTGAAGAAATTCGCGGCGGAGTGGGACATTAAGGAGCAGGCGACTGCCGTCAAAATGCTTCACAGCCTTATTGAACGTGAGCTCGGCGTGAACGTCCATGACGCCACGATGACCGTGACACCTCCCAGCCACAAGGCGAACGCGAAGGGCAAGCTCGTGGACCTGGACGAATTCGTCAAGTCGTATTCGATCAAGGACAAGAAAGAAGCCGTGCGCATGATGCACAACATGATCGAGAAGAAGTTCAAGATCAACGTCACGGATGCCACCATGCAATTCCGCGTCCCGACGTTCAAGCAGTAAGTAAGGGGATATTAGAGCATGAAATGAGCCGGCGGCAGCCTAAGACCGAGATCTTAGACTGCCGCCGGTTATTTGTGCGCATCATCGTGGAATACCGCCAGATCGAGTTCGCGGATGCGTTCGCGATCCGAGATCAGGTCGACCTCAGCGATCAATCCGTCCCGGATCGTGAATCGGAGGACGTAGAGCAGTTGTCCGCCAGGAGCGGCGATCGCCCCGATCGTACCGTTCACGAGCGCGGACTGAGCCGCCTGCGCACGACCCGCGATCTGCTCCGCAAGCACTCTCGCTCCGTGCGTTACGCTGGACGCTGCCGGTTTTCGGTCGTCCCGAACGACAACGTCCGGATCGAGAGCTGCCACCAACGCGTCGAAATCTCCCCTCCGTGCCGCTGCAAGGAACGCATCGACAACCTTCCGCTGGCCTGCAAGATCCGCATCGGGCTCCCCTTTCCCAGCCTGTACGCGGCGGCGGGCCCTGCTGGCGAGCTGTCTGACTGCCTGCTCGGATCGTCCGACGACAGGCGCAATTGCCCCGAACGGCATGCCGAAAATATCGTGCAGCACGAACGCCACGCGTTCTGCCGGATTCAGCGTGCCCAGTACGACGAGCAGCGCAACGCCGACCGAATCAGCTAGCAGCGCCTCCTGCTCAGGGTCGCTTGCACTGCCTTCCGCTTCGCGAGCGAGTTGCGCCTCAGATGTATAGGCCTCCATCGGCTCTTCGCGTCTCGAACGGCGAGAGCGCAGCATATCGAGACATAGTCGCGATACGACGGTCGTCAGCCATCCGCCGAGGTTAACAATGACGCTCGATTCTGTCCGGCTCAAGCGCAGCCACGATTCCTGCACCGCATCCTCCGCCTCATCCCATGATCCCAATAACCGGTATGCTACAGCCAGCAGATGATGCCGGTGCGCTTCGAATTGCTCCGCGAGCCGTTCCTTGTCGCTCATCTTCTCGCACCTTCCTTCTTACTATATTGACGGTTTCACGCCATTGGATGTGACAACCGGTTCTGTCACATTCACGGCGGCCCCATTCGTCATAGTAGTGAAGGGCCGAATGAACGGCTCGACTACATGATCGAAGGAGTGTATACAATGGAGTCAAGAATGGCTAGTCCCGCAGTGATCGTACCCGAAGCGATGCCGGCACTGCAAGCGCTCGGTCAAGCGCTATTCGCGTCTGCCGCCGCAGCCGGCGTGCCGACGCGAACGTTGTACCTGATGTATTACCGTGTCAGCCAGATTAATGGCGACAGCGTATGCGTCGACCTGCACTCGCGCAATGCGCTCGCCGCAGGGGAGTCGGCTGAACGGCTGCTTAACGTATCGGCGTGGCGCGAGACGCCGCTGTTCACAGACGCCGAGCGTGCTGCGCTGGCACTGTGCGAAGCGGCTACCCGGATCAGCGACCGACCCGATCCTGTGCCGGATGAGATCTATGACGAGGTGGCCCGTCACTACGGCGAGCAGGCAATCGCCACGCTGATCGCCGGCATCGCGACCGCCAACCTGTGGAACCGGCTGAATGTCGCCACGAGACAAGTCGTCCGTCCGCAGACAGCTTAACCGCATATCCCGGCTAAAGACCGTCAGAGTGTTCTCCTGACGGTCTTTTTTGTATCCACAATGTTTCTTTAATTCCCACAGGCATATCTATAGTTTCTAAGGTTTGACCGCCATCCCGCTATTGCTATAATGAATAGGTATGGCAACGAACCGCCAATATTTACATAAGGGGTGTATCACAATTGGCTAAACAGAACGAACCATTGGTTAAGCATATTTACACAGCTGACCCATCCGCTCATGTCTTCGAAGGCAAAATCTACATCTACCCTTCGCATGACCTTGACCACGACATGGAGAGCAATGATAACGGCGACCAGTACGCGATGGAGGATTACCATGTCCTGTCCATGGACAACCCTGACGCAGAAGTCGTCGATCACGGCGAAGCGCTTCACGTGCGCGACGTGAAGTGGGCGAGCAAGCAGATGTGGGCTCCGGATGCCGCGTTTAAGAATAACAAGTACTATCTGTATTTCCCGGCGCGCGACCACGAAGGCAACTTCCGCATCGGCGTAGCGACAAGCGACAAGCCGGCAGGCCCGTTCAAGGCAGAGCCGAACTATATGGAAGGCAGCTTCAGCATCGACCCGGCCGTGTTCGTCGACGACGACGGCAAGGCGTATATGTACTTCGGCGGCCTATGGGGCGGCCAGCTCGAGAAGTGGCAGACCGGCAGCTTCCAGCCTGACGCCGAAGGTCCAGCACCTGACGCGCCTGCACTCGGCCCGCGCGTGGGTGAACTGACGGACGACATGCTTCAGATGACCGAAGCGCCGCAAGAAATCTCGATCGTGGACGAGAACGGCAAGCCGATCGTCGCAGGCGACGAGGACCGCCGATTCTTCGAAGGCCCTTGGATGCACAAGTACAACGACAAGTACTACCTGTCCTACTCGACCGGCACGACGCACAAGCTCGTCTACGCCGTAGGCGACAGCCCGAAGGGACCGTTCGAATTCAAGGGTACGATCTTGACGCCTGTCCTCGGCTGGACGACGCATCACTCGATCGTCGAATTCGGCGGCAAATGGTATCTGTTCTACCACGACTGCTCCATGTCGGACGGCATCAACCACAAGCGCAGCGTGAAGTTCACCGAGCTCCACTACAACGCAGACGGCACGATCCAGACGATCGACCCTTATAAGGCATAAGACGGCACAGCCCCTGACTCTCCTCAAGGAGTGATAGGGGCTGTTTTCCTATTAACTAAGTTTGATATAATAGGATGGCATGGAACAACTTGGGCGCGGCTCCTCCCTGAAAGGGGGTGGAGCCATGGCTATCTTCTCGTTTCAAGACGTTTTGTTATTCGCAATGCTTGTCCTTGCGGTGCTGACGTTCACGAACAAGAAATAACCACGCCCTAGGTTGAACGGCCAAGTTGGCGTGGTTATTCTGCTCAGTGACTCACTGGGAGGACAAGAAAGTCTATGCAGGGGAAGGTGTTGGTCGCACCTTCCTTTTCTTATGTTTAGCATATCATACACGATTTAGACTGACAATTACATTTCAACCGTTACAAATTCAACTTGGCTACGTTATCCTTGAAGTACCGCATTGTGCGCTCATACCTCGTCTGACCGTAGAAATAATCCAAATGATCAAGACCAATCCACGCATGGAACGTTGTTTCGAGGGAATCGAAGTCACGCACGGAGTTGTCAGTTGCATAACGCTCCAAGAAGGCATTTCGAGACAAGGCGTATTCATATTCATCGTAATGGAATTTCATCCAGTAAGTCATTCTCGCGATATCGGCGACCCAATTGTAAGCCATGGCATCATCCCAATCGATCAACGAAAGTTCGCCGCGTTCATCAACCATTACATTCTTGGTAGATAAGTCGCCATGGTTCAGTATAGAGGGGAGACTGTCGCAAGCGCGGAGTCCATATTAACCCCTCATTCGTATCGGATCCCGGCCAGGTCACATACTACATTACATGGAAGAGCAACATATTTATAGACTTATGTTTTCCCTCCGCTAGACTAACAATAGAGCTCGAAATCATTTTCCACCGATCGAACTCAAGGCTTCGCTAGACGGTATGAATCAGGAATAAGGTCAAATTATACATCTAATTTTTAACGGTTATAGGTTTATCGTATATAGTGTAGAAAAGTACAACTATTCTCGGCCTTTCGGCCGATAATAGCGATCTGGCTCGAATTAGTGGTATTTATTTGCATTAATCTCCAGAATCACAGACAACGCTCGAAAATAATGGTAGGAAATGCAGCTAATCGCTCACGCTCGGCGAGATTTCCCCGATAATGAAAGAAGAGGCTGCCGAATCCGGCAGCCTCTATTATTTCACCCGATCATCCATCGAAGATTGCGAGATGATCTGCTGCAGCAGCCCCACCGCCCGTTCCGAGAATGCAGACGCTCCGAACAAGCTTGCCGTATGCTCCAGATGGCTGATGATGTCCCGGATCATCTGGATGTCGGAGGCTGTCAGCATGAGCGCGGGCAGCGCATAGGTGCGGTCCGCATACTGATAGCCCCGCCTCTTGGCGTTATAAGTGAGCGGCGCCCGAAGCGAATCCGTCATATACTCGATATCTCTGCAGGCCTGCCGAACAGAGATTTCGAAGCGCTCTGCCAGATGGCCGCTATTCGGGTATTTGCCATAACGCACCTGCTCGTCGAACCATAGAATCCGATGCATGTTCCCCATTGTGCTCACCACACCTTCTCGCTTCTATCGGCTGTCGTCGTACGCTCTGGCGATGCGGCTGAGCCGTTCCTCTACATTGATCCTGTTCTCGCGAAGAATCCATTCTTGAAACACGTCATTGTTCCAATAATCCCACAGTCGCAGGCTCGATACATCGAATGCCCCCTGCTTGGCATGCTCCAGCGATTCCAGGAATGGCCGGTACAACGGATCAGCCTGCTGCCCGCTCGCTTCAGCAACGGTGCGCGATACCGCAAGATTATGCTTGGCCCACTCTCTTCCCGATTCGGTGTGCGGGGACGCGGCTTCCTGGAGGAACGCCCAAGCTAACGGCACATTCCGGCATTGCGCGGATATCGCGTAGCCGTAGACTTGCACGATGTTGCGGAGCGGCTCCTCTCCCATGCGCGGCGGCATGACGACGCCGAACTGCTCCCGGTGCTCCGGGCCCATCGGCTTGATCGCCCAGCTCGCATCATAATACATCGCCATGCGCTGCTGCATGAAGCACGCCACCCACGTATCTGCCCCGACATCCTCGAACGGCGTAACCTCGAGCGGGTGATACATCTCCAGATACCTTCGGATCGTCTCCGCTGTCTCCGGTGAATCCAGATAACCGCACGCTCTTGTCCCATCCTCGGATAAAAATGCCCCGCCCCGGCTCCACACCAGCGGTTCGACCGGAAGCAGCCTCGGGACCAGATACGCCCCATAACGCACCACTTCGCCATCCGCATCATAGCTGTTCAGCACCCGGGCTTTTTTCACAAAATCATCCCACGTCCAGTTCGGCTGCGGGTACGCGATACCGTGCTGGTCGAACAGGGATTTGTTATAGAAGACCCCCGGTACCTCCGCCATGACCGGAATCGCGCCGATCCTCCCCTTGTCCGACACGGCCTCCCGTGCCGCTGGGTATAAGTCCGACATATCATAGGATCCGTCTTCCATTAGCGGAGCGAGATCCCGTACAATCTCTCGATCCAGCAGGCCCCCGATGTTGAGTCCGTCCCAATCCAGCAGGTCAGGGGAATTGCCCTCCTGAACGGAGCGCGTAATGATCTCCCTGGGCAGCGTCACAATCTCGATCTCCGCGCCATTGTGCTTTTCTTCGAAACGTCTTTTCGCCAGCTCGAGCACCTTCTGATTCTTATCGTCACTTGCGGCGACTGTTAATCTCATCTTCCAACACTCCCTTCATGTCTTGCGTCCATCATAAACGAACCAGTATGACATAGAATGTCAGTGTGAAAAGATATCCTTGCAGTGGACCGCCGCTATCTTTCGATTAATCTGAAGAGCTCGGAATAAAACAGTGAAATCGTCTCTTTACGTTCTACATCTTTGTACAAGCCCCATCCATATTCCTCGCCTTTGACAATGCCGACCGCGTACGATGTCCCTGGCCGATAACCGTCGTTATGCTGATACGCCAGATCGGTTGTCGTGAAGGGATACATCGCGTTCGCCCCGATGAAGATCACCGGCAGTCCGAGCCTCGAATACACTTCCGAATATTGATCATCGGCTGCTTCTGCCAATCGTTCTTGCATCACGAAGACAGCATCATGTATACGATGACTTCCTCTCAGCATATCTTCGAAGTCGATGGAGACGAACGTGACCTTATCAGACTCTTCTATATAAGGAGGCGCGCCGATGACACCGATACTCAAATCGCGTCCAGTGTATGGTTGATTAGGATAATCGGTACTGCAGCTTGTCATCGTTATGCATATTGCGATCAGTAACAAAAGAATCGTGATGCGTCGTTGGTTGTGCAATGCTCTCATCCTCCCTCATTGATGCCAGCAAGGGCATCCCCTAAGCGGATTAGGATCTGCTCAGGGAATGCCCTCTTCGCCATGCCTTGCTCACTTACTTATCGCTGATCTTCTGCAGCAGTCGGATGACCTCGGCCAGGCCGATCAACAGCATGCCGCTCACGATTCCGCCGAACAAGATCGGGAAGAAGATGCCCGGCGCAAACCCGCTATCATACGTACCGATTCGGAAGCCCAGCACGATGGCCAGGATGACGCTCGCCGCAATCTCCATAACGCCGATATAGGATAGCACTCTGCCTACGAAGTTATCTCCCTCAACGGTATGTCTGGCATTCTCCTGCTGAAGATGCGCCGCGCACAAGGTCGCGCCCTCGTAGTAGACTGGCTGGTTGCAGCCGTAATGCACGCATTTCTTCTCCAGCTCGATCAACTCCTTGTCAATTCATCAAACCATTCACTGCGACTGGCAGCAATTCAATTATAACAGTTCGGACATCATCATAAAGTCATATAACGCTAAGCATTCGCCAATGACCGTGACGATCATCATCACGATCAGCGACTTGCCGAATCGCTCCCGATACGCCTTACGGCGATACACGTCAGCCAGGAAGAGATAGACCGCCCCATTCGTTACGGTTAACAGGCATATCCACACGGCACTTCCGATCATAGATAGATGAACCGGGTCAGAATGGTCTTCATCTGTCGAATCGCCTTCGCCTTATCCCCCTGAGACTTCAGAGAACCCATGTGCTGAGTCGCGAGCACATATTCGAGGACAGGAACCATCTGCGCGTCCGCAAAATCCTCCAGTTCTTCCTCATCCAGCGTTGTACCATCCCTATGC
>JAEWJS010000118.1 GCA_023386495.1 Bacillota bacterium
GGATGTACTTGGGCTATAACATGGTCATCTTCCTCGGCTCGCTGCAATCGATCTCGGACGATTGGTACGAGGCGGCCCGCATCGACGGGGCGAACGCTTGGCAGCAATTCTGGCACATTACGATGCCGAGCATCAAGAGCGTCCTGAACCTCATGCTCATCCTGACGCTCAGCGGAGCTCTGCAAGCGTTCGTGGTGCCGTACATTATGACGCTAGGCGCGAATGATACGTCTACATTCCTGATGAAGACGCTTGATGTGGCGTTCAAGTTTAATCAATTCGGACTCGCATCGGCGCTTGCCGTCGTGCTGCTGCTCATGGTTGCAATCGTCGTCGGCCTGCAGCGCGTCGTGCTGAAGGAGGAGTAAGACGATGAAGCATATACTTAACCTGGTCAAGTACGCGCTATTGTTCGCCGGCGTATTCGTCGTGCTGTTCCCGATCTACTCCGTATTCGTCGGCGCCTTCAAGGATCGGCAGGAGTTTTTCGAGAATCGTCTGGCGCTGCCGTCCTCCTGGAGCTTGGATAACTTCGCGACGGCCTGGGACAAGGGGGATCTTCCCTTGGCACTCGGGAACACGGGCATTATCCTGGTCGTATCGATCGTGGGCAATATCATGATCGGCACGATGTCTGCCTATGCATTGGGGCGGTTCGACTTCAAGGGCAAGCAGATCATTATTACGTCCTATCTGATCGCGGCGGTTATTCCGCTCATTACGACGCAGGTCGTGACGTACTCGGTCATCAAGGGGCTGGGGCTCTACAATACGATGGGGGCGCCGATCGTGCTGTATCTCGGCGCGGACGTTATTCAACTGATCATCTACCTTCAGTTCATCAAGAACATTCCGAAGGAACTGGACGAGAGCGCCATGATGGAGGGAGCGTCACTGTTTCGGATCTTCGCGACGATTATTTTCCCACTGCTCGGTCCGGCGACGGCTACGGTCGTCATCTTGAAGTTCATCGCGATCTACAACGACTTCTATGTGCCTTACCTGTACATGCCGGACAGGGAACTCCGAACGGTCGCGACAGCGATCCAATCATTCGTCGGTCCGAACGCGGCAAGGCTGGAGGTCATCTCCGCCTACATCATGCTCATCTTCATCCCGACGTCGGTCGTGTTCCTGTTCATGCAGCGCTATATTTTCAGCGGCGTCACGAGCGGGGCGGTCAAGTCGTAATTCCTTAAGCACGAAGAAGCCCGTCAAGGTAACCGGACCTTGACGGGCTTTTCGGTATTTATAGGTGTGCTCATTGATGGCCGCCGGACAGTCGCTCGATCATCTCGAAGCAGGCGCGGCTGTTGTGGTACGGGCACTTCCACGCGTTCACCTTGCCATGGCCGATCGTCGGCTTGCCGTCGCGCGTCACGCTCCAGAACCACTCGCCGTCAGCCTTGTCGACGATATAGCGGTCGATGAAGCTCCAGGAGTTCCAAGCTGCCTGTTTGAACTTCTCGTCGCCTGTCAGCTGATAGGCATTGTAGAAGCCTACGACAGCTTCGGCTTGCGGCCACCAATCCTTGTTCGTATCCGTATAGCCGGATGAGTCCGCCTCGTTGATCATGCCGCCGTCCGGGTCCACGCCTTCGTTCAGCGTGGCCTCCGCCATCTTGATCGCCGTGTCCTTCACGCGGGCCAGCAAGGCGGCATCGCCGTTCACCTCGGCAGCCTCGTACAAGAGCCAGCTGCCTTCGATGTCGTGACCGTAGGAGATATGGTCGTTCTTGCTTACCCATTCGTCGTCGAAGAACAGCTTGAAGTGGGCCGTATCGGGATCCACGATATGGTCGAGCGTCACTTCGATCAATTCCTTGTGCTTCATCTCCAGCTCTTCCGTCTGCCAGACCCGATAGAGGTTCGTGTACGCTTCCAGCACATGCAGATGCGTGTTCATCGACTTCTTCTCATTCAGGTCCTTGCCGCTGAGGCTGAGGTCGCCGGTCGCTTCCCAATTGCGGGCAAGCGCTTCGACGTAGCCGCGATGAATCGGGTCATAGCTGTGCTTCTCGAGCAAGCGGAACAACTCGATGGCCTTATCCAGCGCGGCTTGTTTGCCTGTTGCGCGGTAGAGCTCCGACAGCGCGTAGATGGTGAAGGCTTGCCCGTATACTTGCTTCTTCGTCTGCGACGGCTTGCCCTTCGCATCGACCATCCAGTACATCCCGCCGAATTCCTTATCTTCAAAATGCTCGAGCAGGTAGCCATAGGCCCGCTCGGCGAGCTGGAGGTACCGCTCATCCTTGTAGAAACGATAGGCAGCAGCGAACGTCCAGACGATGCGTGCATTCAGTACCAGGCTTTTCTCCGCATTCGGATTGATCTTCATGTATTGGTCGATCTCGCCGAAGAAGCCGCCGTTCGCCTCGTCGATCGTATGCTTCAGCCAGAAGTCCAGAATATTGTCCCTAAGCTCCCGCTCGAATTGTTCGCGCCACGGCTCATAAGTCGTCTGTCCGCTCACATTATCTACTCCTTCGCGATTTTGTTCGTATAGTATGCCTTAATATAGCCTTCCGCCGACTTGCCGTACATGCAGTAATCATCGTTCGCGGCTGCCTCGGCCTTGTCATACAATCGTGCGGGCCAATCCCACAGCATGAAGCCCTCTACCCAATCGCGCTTGTCGCAGGAGCTGAGCATCGCCTCGTAGAATTCGAGCTGCGCGGCTTCGCTCGGAGCGCCTTGAAGTCCCCAGTCGTTCGGGATATACTGCGAGCCTTCACGGCTCGGACAGCCGGCTTCCATGAAGAAGAACGGCTTATTGAACTGCCGAACGACCTTCTCGATCCTGTCCAGCTGATTCTCCCAGTCGTTCACGGGATAGTAGCCGCTGGAGGAGATGACATCCACGGCATCCCACCAGGTCACGTTATCCTCTTGGTACTTGTCGCAGTTATAGGTGACGATGCCGCTGTACACCTTGCGCACTTCCGTAATCAAGGCGCGCCATTCCTGCTCTCTGCGATCCGTCATGACCATCTCGCAGCCGATGCAGAGCATCTCGCAGCCGGTCTCTTCCGCCATGCGGGCGTAATGGAGAATGAATGCATGGTAAGATGCGAACCATTCGGACCACTTCGGCTCGCAGGGCACGTCGCGGTCGAAGAAATTGATGTGAGCGCGCCATGTGCCGTTCTTGCAGTTCACGACCGGCTTCAGGCATACTTTGAGTCCCAATTCCTTGGCCTTAATGATCGCAGAGCGTACTTCCTCATCCGTGACGGTAGGCGCCTCGCGGAATTTGATCTCGGTTGCTTGCGGGTGGTCCTGCAGCGCGCCGAACGTGATCGCCGTCCAGTTAATGCCGAGTCCTTCCTTCATCAATTCCATCGAGCGCTCCGCTGCCGCTCCCGTCCACGTGCCTCTTACACCGGTCCAGCCCCAAGTCATGCCGCCGATATATTCATTCATGCGATTCATTGTGCGTCTCGTCCTCCGTTTCGCGGATTCGATAGATGTGCATAGCACGGGCCGAATCTCTTTGTTTGATTTGTTATCCTAAAGTTAGTTTCTCCATCAATCTAAGTAAACCGCAATCGACGAGGAATGGCAAGATGATTCCGATTGTTTTTGGTGGTTTTGTATTATCCGATTTTGCGGTTGGCAGCTGCCGACAACAATAAAGGACACCGGGATGTTCCCGGTGTCCTTTATTAGTGCCGATCCTCGACAGTTTCGTCTCAACCGAGCAAGCCCTTCAGAGCCTGCTGATGCCGCTTCGAGACGGGCAGTCGCTTCGACTCGGGCCCCATCTCGCCGAAGAACAAGCAATCGTCCTCGATCGTGCTGATCTTGCTCACGTTGACGT
>JAEWJS010000134.1 GCA_023386495.1 Bacillota bacterium
CCATCAGCGTTCCCGAATATTTATGGAAGAATCGAATCGAGACGGCGGTTCCCTCCGAATGGGTTACCGACAGCTTGCGATTCTTCACGAACATGCCGCTTGCGCCAGCGAGCGTTACCTGGTTGCCGCCCATCTCGATGCGGGTCTTGTCCGTTAACGTCAGGCCGATTGCTTTGCCTTTGTCGTCCGTCAGGAGCAGCGTCTTGGAGGATTCGTCGTAGGCACGTACAGTCGCGCCGTTCACGGTCTCGACCTGCCGGTTCGTTACCTTCACGGACGTGATTTCGCCTTTGCCGTTCAACGTAATTTCCAGCACGTCTTCCTTCACTAGGTCTTTCCAAGTCGGATTGTCGATGCCTGGAATCTCCAGCTTGGCTGCCAGTGCCAGGAAGTTGGCCTCCAGCTTGCCGTTCACCGTATAGGTCATCGAACGAAGATCGGCTCCGACAGCATCGAAGTTCCCCGTAACTGTAGAAATCGCGGATTGATCGACGGCGATGCTCGTAACGAGATCATTCTCGATCTTATAGGTAACCGTATCCCCGGCCTTCACGTCGCCGAGAGTAGCCGCCGCGCCTAGCTTCTGCACGACCGCCGCAGCCGAGATGCTCCACGTTTTTTCGCCGTCCGTCGCGTCCGTGACCGTCATTTTGCCGCCGGCGATGCCGACTACCGTGCCCGTGCCCGTCTTGTTGACCGGCGCGCCCTTCACTTCCACCTTCACCGCCAGCTTGTCCTCGCGGAACGTCTCGCGCAGCACGGCGATGCTGCTGCCTGCAGCCAGATCGGCCAGGGAGGTCGCTTGGCCGGCCCCGTCTACGACGACGACCGTGGAATCGAACGGAATCGTCACGAACCGATTGCCTACCTTGATGAAGAATTCGCCGTTATCGGCATCTACGCTCTCGAACGTGCCCTCGACCGTCTCGACCTGCTTGTCGTCGCTCTGCTGCTCGATGTAGAGCGCATTGCCGCCCGCCGTAATAATCGTGGCATTCGTGTACGGCGCGAGCTGGCTCAATTGCGTCGCTTGCTCGGAATCGAAGCGATACAGCAGCGTCTCCGGCGTGATCGCGTAGGATGTGCTTCTGCCGGTATCCAAGAACAGCGTGATCGTCGAGTCGTCCAATTGCGTGATGATCCCTGCGCTCTGACCCTTGTATGTAACGTTATGCTGGGACTCCGCACGGCTGAACAGCGTGGCCAGCTGCGCCCGGTTGATCAAGCCTTTCGGCTCGAACTTGTCCGGCGTTACGCCCTTGACCAGCTCCAGCGTAGTAGCCGCGTTCACGTAACCCGCGAACTGCTCACCGATCTCGCCCGCATCCCGGAATGCCGCCCTGTCATTGCTCATCTCGAGCGCAAGCTTCTGCTGGCCGATCGCGCGTACCGCTAGCTTCGTGATCCATTCGCGCGTCGCTTGCCGCTTGCCCCATTCTGCGCTTGGATCCGCTTCCGCATCAGCGAATTCCTCGTCCTGATCGAGCAGATTATGCTGGAACGCCGCGACGACATAAGCCTTGTAAGCATCGCCGACGACGAACGCATCCGGGAAAATAGCCTGATTGTCCAACGTATTCACTTGGTCGGCCAGGCCCATGAAGCGCAGTGCCATGACGACGGCTTCTTGCTGCGTCACGTTATCCGCCGGCCTGAATTTGCCTTGGTAACCCTGCACGATCCCTTGCAGATTGAGCTTGGCGATATGCTTCTCCGCCCAGTGGCCGTTCTTGACGTCCGTGAACGGCGTCGAGGGCCGGACGATTATCGGCTCGGCCGCAGCCGAAGAATCGGTGATCTGACCGGCTGACGATTGGATGTCGTCGGCCTCGAGTTCGTCCGCGAATGCTGCCCCTCCGGATATCATCGAGAAGACGAGGGTCGTGAGTAATGCTTTTTTCCAAGCAGAATGTTGCGCCATGCCGCTGTTTCCCCCTTAAGAATGAATGGAATAAGTTCAAGATCTGTGGAACGGATGCTCTAAGGATTCGTGGCCCATGAGGCTGTCCGCCTCTTCGCCGTCGACGAGGATGTTCACCGCGTCAACGTCGTCGAATTGGAAGGCCGTGCGGAGCAGCGCATCAAGCGCTAGCGCTTCTCCCGGCGCGCCGAGGCGCGCGCTGTCCGGTATGCTCACGTCGACCGTTAGGACGCCGCCGTCGAGTTCTACGCGATTGAATGACATGCCCTTCCAGAGCGATACTTTGCCGTCGCCAGGGTCGCCTGCGAGCATGTCGATCGCCCGCTTGTGCTGGCTGCTGCCGTCGTCTTTCACTGCGATCTGAAGTTCGACAAGCTCACCCATCTCGCTGTCTGACACGTAATAGGACAGTGTCACGCTGGGAAGCGGCAAGGGGTCGATCGTGATGTCTACGCCTGCCCCTTGTTCAATCGGTTCGTACACGGTGTAACCAGAATTCGTATCCGCAGGCTCACTGCCCCCGGAATCTCTCGCGCCGCAGGCGGTAAGCGAGAGAGTAATGACTGCTGCAAGTATAAGTGCGGTGGAATGCTTATGCTTCATCGTGACGTCCTCCTTAGCCCAGCTTAAGATATTCCTTGATCCCTGCGACGATCTCGGCAGCGATCCGGTCCTGAACGGAATCCGTGAAGAGAACCTTCGCGTCCGCGCTGTTCGACAGATAGCCTGCTTCCAGCAGAACGGCTGGCATCTTCGTCTCGCGGATGACATGGAAGTTCGCCTTGCGCACCTTCCTGTCCGGAAGTCCCGTCCCCTTAAGCAGATGCTTGTGCATCACCTCGGCCAAGCCAAGGCTGTCCGCGCGGTTATAGTACGTCTCTACGCCGCGGATATGGGATTCGTAACGATTCGCATGAATGGAGATGAATAAGTCCGCTTGCAGATCGTTCGCGAATTTGGCCCGATCCGCCAGTTCGATGAAGACGTCGGTGCTGCGCGTGAGGTAAGCTTTGATCTTCTCCTCGCCTTGAAGCAGCTTGTCCACCTTCAATGCGACGGACAGGTTGAACTGCTTCTCCCAGTGCTTGGTCACGCTCGGCGCGCCGGGATCTTTGCCGCCATGGCCTGCATCGATCACGACGACGAATGGCTGATCGCCTTCCGGCTCCAAGCCGGGCAGCGGCGGAAGCTCGATTCCGTCCATCTTAAGATCGATATGGATTGCTCCGCTCTCGATCAGCACCGCGTAATCGGTCTGTATCGTCATATCGAGCACGATGCGTACCGTGGACGGCGCATTCGAATAATAAGAGTAGCGGACCTTGTGCAGCGCCAGCGCGTTCACGAGCTTCTCGACCTGCGACTGTTTCTGCTGCTTCAGGGAAGCCATCGTCTCCGGCTGAAGAGAGGCATACGGGACATCGATGACCAGCTTGGTGCCGGACCAGAACGCCGCGTTCGGCGTCAGTTCGCCGTCATATTGAATTGTAACACGGCTGAAGCCGTCATAGGACACATCTTGGATAATTCCTGCTGCATCGGCAGGTACTGGGGGCAGTTCCAACGGTTCATTGCTGCCCGTTCCGTCCGTTGAGCCAACGGGATCTGTACTCTGTCCCGGCGCGGTAGGATCCTTAACCGGATCTTCGGGAGGCGCGGCAGGCTTCCCGTACATGTGGACGGACTTCGAAGGCTTGTCCCAGTAGACGTCCAACCCGAGATTCTCCCCAACGAAGCGGAGCGGGACATATGTAACGCTGTTCTCGATCATCGCGGGCGCATCCAACTGCGTCTTCAGACCATTGACGTCGGCCTCCGAGGCGCCGACGGTCAGCAGAATGCTCGTGCTGCCGTTCTTGATCGAGGCTTGTTTCGCTTGATTATCCCAATCTACGAGATAACCGAGCTCTTCGGAGACGACACGAATGGGAACCATCGTCTTCGAATTGACTAGAAGCGGCTCCGCTTCCGACTGGACGACTTTGCCGTTCAGATAGAGCTTCGGAACGACTGTGGCTGCTTGTCCGACTCCCGCAAGGAGCAGACCTGCCAACGACATCATCAACATCAGGGTAAGAACCTTCTTCATCATTCACCTCTAGCTGTTTTGTAGCCCGCACGCAAATGTCGTCGCATTCGACGTAATCAGACGCTTATTTAGACGTATTTTGTCAGGAAAAGTTGCGTTGTCACGGGGAAAAAGGAGATTACTTCCGCCTGCCTCCGCTATACGCCCTCGATCGCGTTCTAACGCAGTCATTCATGCCCGGCAAGCCGAAAAAAGCCGCCCCGGGCATCAGCCACGGGACGGCTCGAATCGACGTGATGTCGAATCCGGATCGAGATCGGGATTAGTAAGCTCTAGCTGCGCGCTTCGCTTCGAAAGCGTTGATCGCATCCTCATGCTGAAGCGTCAAGCCGATATCGTCCAGCCCTTGCAGCAGGAACTGGCGACGGTGCTCGTCGAGATCGAAGGCGATGCTCAGGCCGTAGTCGTCGGAGAGCGTCTTGTTCTCCAGATCGACAGTCAGCTTGTAGCCATCATGCTTCGCCGTGCGCTGGAACAGGTCTTCCACCTGCTCTTCGCTCAGCTTGATTGGCAGGATGCCGTTCTTGAAGCAGTTGTTGTAGAAAATGTCCGCATACGACGGCGCGATAACGACCTTGTAGCCGTAATCGAGAATCGCCCATGGCGCGTGCTCGCGGGAAGAGCCGCAGCCGAAGTTCGCGCGGGAGATCAAGACCTCTGCCCCCTGGTAGCGCGGCTTGTTCGGCTCGAATTCCGGGTTCACGTTGCCGGCCTCGTCAAAGCGCCATTCGTAGAACAGGAATTGGCCGAAGCCGCTCCGCTCGATGCGTTTCAGGAATTGTTTCGGAATGATGGCGTCGGTATCGACGTTAACGCGGTCTACCGGCGCTACGATGCCTGTCAAAGATTTAAATGCTTCCACGTTCATCTATCTCCCTTCTCTATCTAGAGGTTGTTCAAAAGTCCACTCGTGATCGCGATGCCGTTGCTGACGAAGCGAATTCGACGTCGAATCTTGAACGCTGGCGAAACTTCCGGTACTCACGTAGGTATTGCCTACGCTCCGTTCCTCATCTTCTACCATCGTCCAACCTTCTCGGCGCTGACAAGCGGACTTTTGAACTCTCAATACACCTTTGATTAATTCATGACCTCGGATTTGAACTTCCAATCGCGCACATCCGTGAAGCGTCCCATGATGGCTGCGGCTGCGGCCATTGCCGGCGATACCAGGTGCGTGCGTCCTCCGCGGCCTTGGCGGCCTTCGAAGTTACGGTTGGAAGTCGAAGCGCAGCGCTGACCAGGCTGCAGAACGTCCGGGTTCATCGCGAGGCACATCGAGCAGCCCGCTTCGCGCCATTCGAATCCGGCTTCGATGAAAATCTTGTCGAGGCCTTCCTTCTCCGCTTGCATCTTGACGCGGCCGGAGCCCGGTACGACGATCGCCGTTACGCGGCTGTCGACTTTGTAGCCCTTGGCGATTTCGCTAGCGGCGCGCAGATCCTCGATACGGCCGTTCGTGCAGGATCCGATGAAGACATAGTCAACCGGAATTTCGCTCATCGGCGTGCCCGGCTTCAGGTCCATGTACTCCAGCGCTTTCTCGGCAGCCTTGCGCTCGTTCTCCGTCGCGAAGCTCTTCGGATCCGGTACGGCGGACGTGATGTCCGTGCCCATGCCCGGGCTCGTGCCCCAGGTGACTTGCGGGATCAGCGAGTCGACGTCGAATTCGACGACCGTGTCGTACGTCGCGCCTTCGTCCGTCGTCAGCTGCTTCCAGTCCGCAACGGCCTTCTCGAACGCTTCGCCTTGCGGTGCGTATTCGCGGCCGCGCAGGTATTCGAACGTCGTCTCGTCCGGCGCGATCAGGCCGGCGCGCGCGCCTGCTTCGATCGACATGTTGCACACGGTCATGCGCTCTTCCATCGTCAGGCTCGTGATCGCTTCGCCCGTGTACTCCAGTACATAACCGGTAGCGAAGTCCGTGCCGTACTTCGCGATGACGCCGAGGATCAAGTCCTTCGCCGTTACGCCCGGCTTGCGCTTGCCGATGAAGCGAACTTCCATCGTCTTCGCCTTCGATTGCTGCAGACATTGCGTCGCGAGCACGTGCTCGACTTCGCTCGTGCCGATGCCGAATGCGAGCGCGCCGAACGCGCCGTGCGTCGACGTATGGCTGTCGCCGCAGACGATCGTCTTGCCCGGATGGGTCAAGCCGATCTCAGGGCCCATGACATGCACGACGCCTTGGTCGATATTGTTCAGGTCGAACAGCTTCACGCCGAAGTCTTCGCAGTTCTTCGTCAGCGTGTCGATCTGCTGCTTCGAGATCGGATCGGTAATGTTGAAGCGATCCTTCGTCGGTACGTTGTGGTCCATCGTCGCGAACGTCAGCTCCGGACGGCGCACCTTGCGGCCGGACAAGCGCAGCCCTTCGAATGCTTGCGGAGACGTAACCTCATGCACCAAGTGCAGGTCGATATAGATGACGCTCGGCTTGCCTTCTTCCGAATGAATGACATGATTGTCCCAGATTTTCTCAAACATCGTTCTCTTAGCCATTAATATCACCCCATGAATTCTATGATCGCGGGAATTGCAGCACCCTGTCGATTGTTGATTCTATCTTAACATTCCGTTATTCATTGATCCAAGATATAATAGCTATAGCGGCTATAGGCTGGGACTATAACCGGAAGGGCTGGCAGATGTTGGCGGCAAAGGAAGCGGATGCGGCTGGCCCGCCGACCGTCGGCAACGTGAAGACAAGCCGCGTATTGGGACTGCGACACCGTGCTGCCGGTCCGCGGTAGCCCAGCGAAAGTACGGCCTCTCAGGCCCTACTTGCACGCGTCACGCCGCTGGCTCGGCCAAGTACGGCCTCTCAGGCCCTACTTGCACGCGTCACGCCGCTGGCTCGGCCAAGTACGGCCTCGCGGGCCTTACTTTGCGCGTCCGCGCCATGCGATGCGGCTTCATGCCGCAAAGTACGGCCTCTCAGGCCCTACTTGCACGCGTTGCGCCGCTTGCACGACAAAGTACGTCCTCGCGGGCCTTACTTTGCGCGTCCGTGCCATGCGATGCGGCTTCATGCCGCAAAGTACGGCCCCTCAGGCCCTACTTGCACGCGTTGCGCCGCTGGCTCGGCAAAGTACGGCCTCGCGGGCCTTACTTTGCGCGTCTGCGCCATGCGATGCGGCTTCCGCTAAGCCCTTCAACACCATCTACTCGAGACAAAAAAGGAGGCCTCTCCCCTTATGGAACTGCGCCAATTGCAATACGTCGTACAGATCGCCACCGAGAAAAACTTCTCGCGCGCGGCCGAGAAGCTGCATATCGCGCAGCCGTCGCTCAGCCAGCAGCTGTCGAAGCTGGAGAAGGAAATCGGCGTGCTCCTCTTCCGCCGCACGACCAACACCGTCGAGCTCACGCATGCCGGATCCGTCTTCACGGACAAGGCAACGGCGATTCTCGACGCGATCGAGCAGCTGCGCCAAGAGATGGATGACCTGGCGCAGATGCGCAAGGGCAGGCTCGTCGTCGGCAGCCTGCCGATTACGGGGTCGCATGTACTGCCGCTCGTCCTGCCGGTGTTCCAAGCGCGCTACCCCGAGATCGAGGTCGTGCTCGTCGAAGACACGCCCTCGAAGCTCGAACAGCTGACGGCCAGCGGACAGACCGACCTCTCCGTCCTATCCCTGCCGCTGTTCGATCCCGCGCTCGCCTATGAGCCTCTCGTCGACGAGGAGATCTGGCTGGCCCTCCCGCCCCAGCATCGCCTCGCCGAAGCGGACGCGGACGCATTCCCGGCCGGCATCCCGGTCGGAGAGCTCGAACATGAGCCGTTCATCGTGCTCAAGAAGGGCCAAGGCTTCCGCCAGATCGCTCATGACCTATGCGCGTCGGCCGGCTTCGAGCCGCGGATCGTGTTCGAGAGCACGAACATCGAGACCGTGCAATCGCTGGTTGCCGCAGGCATGGGCATCGCGTTCGTGCCGAGCATGGTCGCGCGGGCGCAAGGCTCCGAGTTCGCCCCGGCTTATCGCAAGCTTGAGGCCTCACCGTCCCGAACGCTCGTCATCGCCAGCCGCCAAGGACGATACCTGTCCAAGGCCGCCGATGCGTTCATCCGCACGCTTAAGGAGACGATCGGCGCCAGACAGCAGCCTGCTGCCGAATAGCTCCCTACCGACTCCCGGCGCATCCGAATGCTTCCCTAACGAACGAGGAGCTGCCCCCATCCGCACCGGATGACAGCAGCCCCTCCCCCATTATTTCCCTAGCGTATAGAACGACGGCCGCCGGTCCTCGAACACGGGGATTCGGCCGCGTACCTCGTCCACCAAGCCAAGATCGATCTCCGCCGTCAGGATCGTCTCCTCTTCGCCCGCTTCCGAAATGATCTCTCCCCAAGGGTCGATGACCATCGAATGGCCGAAGAACGACGTATCGCCGCTCTTGCCGACCCGGTTGCACGCGATGACGTACATCTGATTCTCGATCGCGCGCGCGGTCAGCAGCGTGCGCCAATGGTGCAGCCGCGGGTGCGGCCACTCCGCCGGCACGATCAGCAGCTTCGCGCCCTCGAGCGCAAGCGTCCTCGCCAGCTCCGGAAAACGGATATCGTAGCAGATCATGAGACCGGCCGACTCGCCGTCGAGCGTGAGGCGCCCGATTTTGCCGCCAGGCTGCAAATGCTTCTCCTCTTCCATCAGGCGGAACAGATGCAGCTTATCGTAGTCCCCCGTCTCGCTGCCCTGCCTGTCGAATGCGTGAATCGTATTGTAGACGCCGTCAGCCCGCTTCTCCGCGATCGAGCCGGCCACGACGTTGATGCCGTGCTGCCTGCCGAACGCTTCGAACATGGCGCGCGTGCGCTGGCCTTCCTCGTCCGCCAATTCGCCGATCGCGTCGAGCGCGTAACCGGTGTTCCACATCTCCGGCAGGACGATGACGTCCGGCTTATTCTCCGTGCTTACCGCTTGCTCCAATAGGCTCGCAACGCGTTCGTAGTTGGCCTCGGGCTTACCCGCTTCCACATGCATCTGGATCAGCGCGATCCGCATGCTTCGGGTTGTTGTCACGGCGATCCCATCCCTTCATGATTCATTATTGTCGTCCCTCTCATCTTATCGTGTCATGGGTTGCTGTCAAGATGGGAACTCTAAGGCTGCAAGCTTCACCGCATCCATCACAATAGCGAATAAGAAGGAGAATGTTCCCAATGCTGCACATGAATGCCGTTAACTCCCGAGTCATCCGCCGTCTCGTCCTGTTCGTCCTGCTGGCTTCGTTCATGAGTCTGCTTGCCGCACCGGCCGGCGCGGGGGCAGCCGCGTCCGAAGAGCCGGCGCCGGGGATGAAGCCCGTTCAGGTGTTCGATGTCAAAGCGGGAAAAGTCGTGCGGACGATCCCCAATGACGCGGACTACCAGCAGTACGCGCAAGGTTGGCTCAAATCCGTCACCGGACTGTCGCCCAAGGTGCGTCCGGACGAGAAGTGCGGGTTCGTATACCGCATTCCGCTCCAGCAGCCCTATGCGCTGCAGCTCGACAAACTCAGCTTCGCGGTGAGCGACGTGTTCCTGTTCTATTGCAACGGCACGGAGCCGATCCTGCTCGTGTTCGATGAAGCCAGACGGCCGTTTCTGCTTACGTTCCAAGCGGACCTGAAGCCGTTCTTGCGCAAAATCGCCGCGCCGTAGCAAGCATCTTCGGCATGCGCGCTCACTCGACAGCCTCCGGCGTCCATGCTACATTAGGAGTATTCCTGGCACCGGGAGCGGAAATAGCAACCTATCCATTACCGCCCGCTCCCGCTGCCAAACGCCGAAAAAGATACGGAGTGTTGCTCGACCATGGAACGCATGCGTACCCCGATAACAATTGAACCCGCGCAGCGCCTGACGGCGCTGCCTACGCAATTTTTCGCCAAGCTGGTTGCCAAGGCCAACGCCCAAGCAGCCAAAGGCCGCGATGTCATCAATCTCGGCCAAGGCAACCCGGATCAGCCGACGCCTGCCGCCATCGTCGAACGGCTGCAGCAGGCCGCTGCCAATCCGCTCTACCATAAGTATCCCCCGTTCAGCGGCTATGCTTTCCTCAAGGAAGCGGTCGCGCAGCGATATCGCGAGGATTACGGGGTCGAGCTGGATCCCGCTACCGAAGTCGCCATTCTGTTCGGCGGCAAGACCGGTCTCGTCGAGATCAGCCAATGCTTGCTGAATCCCGGCGACGTCTGCCTCGTGCCGGATCCCGGCTACCCGGACTATTGGTCCGGCGTCGCGCTGGCCGGCGCCCGCATGTCATTCATGCCGCTGACGGCCGAGCACGGCTTCCTGCCCGATTACGCTGCCATACCAGCCGCAACGGCGGATGAAGCGAAGCTCATGTTCATTAATTATCCGAACAATCCGACCGGCGCAGTCGCCGATGCCGCCTTCTATGCGGAGACGGTCGCTTTCGCGGAACGGCATCATATCGTCGTCGCGAGCGATTTTGCCTACGGGGCGATCGGGTTCGACGGCAAGCAGCCGGTCAGCTTCCTGCAGACGCCTGGCGCCAAGGAGGTCGGCGTCGAATTCTACACGCTGTCCAAAAGCTACAATATGGCTGGCTGGCGCGTCGGCTTCGCGCTCGGGAACGCCGACATCGTGCGGATGATCAACTTGATTCAGGACCATTATTATTGCAGCTTGTTCGGCGGCATTCAGGAAGCGGCGGCGCTTGCGCTGACGGGACCGCAGCAATCCGTGCGCGACTTGAACGCCATGTACGAACGTCGGCGCGACGCGCTGTTCGCCGCGCTGGACGAGATCGGCTGGAAGGCGGACAAGCCGGGCGGCTCGTTCTTCTGCTGGCTGCCGGTGCCGAAGGGCTACACGTCGGAATCGTTCGCGGACCTGCTGCTTGAGCAAGCCGACGTGGTGCTGGCGCCGGGCGTCGGCTTCGGCACCGCGGGCGAAGGCTATGTTCGGCTCGGGCTGCTGGCCGATGAAGCAAGGCTTGCGGAAGCGGTTAGACGGATCGGCAAGCTCGGTTTGTTCTAATTCCCGATGCCAGGAGCCTGCCGCCCGCCCGTCAGGGCCTTTAGCTTGCTTTACAGGCACATGGCCGCATGGTATCCTAATGAGAAGGAATAATTGGATAGATTGAACGTGATGACGGGACTAGTAAGCATCGATTACGGCGCATGCAGAGAGTGGATTCATGGGCGGCACTCCGGCTCGGAGCGGCAGCCTATGGTGGAAGAATTCACACGCGCCCTCCATGCCGAACCCACCCCCGAGCGGCCGGCGACGAGTCGGACAGCGCCTGCTGTTATCAGGCTCGCAAGCAGGATGATCTTGGCATCATCAAGCAAAGGTGGTACCGCGGGAGTGTAGACTTTCGTCCTTTTAAGGACGAGAGTCTTTTCATTTTGCGGATCGCATGTGAAAACGAAGTGTTGCTACGAAGCCTACTCGGCATCGAATCTTGAACGCTGGCGCAATTTCCGGTGCTCACGTAGCCTTAACTACGCTCCGCTCCTCAATTGCTACCATCGTCCAACCTTCTCGGTTTTGACATGCGATTATTGGAACACGGAAGTTCTTACACGTGAGGATGGATAATCATGACTGAACGTATTGTTGTTAAAATCGGGAGCAGCTCGCTGACTTCGCAAGAAGGCGGATTGAACCGCAAGGCCATCTCCTATTTTGCGTCCGAGCTCGCTTCGCTGCACAGAGACGGCTATCAGGTCATCCTGGTAACCTCAGGCGCCGTCGCGGCAGGATTCAAGCGGATCGGGTATGCAAGCCGCCCGAAGCTCGTGCACGAGAAGCAGGCAGCGGCAGCCGTCGGGCAGGCGCTCTTGATGCAGGCCTACCAAGAGGCGTTCGGTACTCATGGCATCGTCGCGGCACAGATTCTGCTGACGCGGTTCGACTTCTCGAATCGTCTCCGCATCCAGAACGCCTCCATGGCGATCGAGGAGCTGCTGAAGCAGAACGTCATCCCGATCATCAACGAGAACGATACCGTTACCGTCGAGGGACTGAAGTTCGGCGATAACGACAACCTGTCGGCGCTCGTCGCGAACCTCGTGAAAGCCAAGCGCTTGCTCATTCTGACCGATATGGACGGCCTCTATACGGAGGATCCGCGCAAGAACCCGAATGCCGAGCGGATCGACCGCGTCACGGCGATCTCCGAGCAGATCATGGCGATTGCCGGCGGATCCGGCTCTTCGGTCGGAACAGGCGGCATGCGCTCGAAGATCGAAGCGGCCCGCGTCGCGATGCGCGGCGGCGTGCCGGCTTTCATCGGCCGCGCGCTGGAGCCGGGCGACATCGTGTCCGCGGCCGCCGGCACCGGCAGAGGCACCTACTTCGATACGAGCCTGCATAACTTGTCCATGAAGAAGCAATGGCTCGGCTTCCACTCGGTGCCCAGCGGCACGATCACAGTAGATGCGGGCGCCGAGGTGGCGCTGCGGTCGGGCGGCAAGAGCCTGCTGCCTGCCGGCATCCGCGCAGCCGAAGGGGAATTCAACCCCGGAGACGTCGTCGAGGTGATCAACGAGCGCCGCGTCGTGATCGGGCGCGGGGTCGTCAACTACGCGGCTTGGCAGGTGCAAGCGGCAGCCGGTCTTACCACGGACGAGGTCAAGAAGCGCGTCGACGTCGCGCGCATCGAGGTCATCCATCGCGATGAATGGATCACATTGATAACCTAACGGTTCGAAGTGCTGCTTCACGGTATACTTACATTCATTCATGGGGAGGAATACGGAATGCAAGAAGTACAACAGAAGGCAAGGCTTGCTAAACAAGCGGCAGCTGTCATGAACAGGTTGACGACGGAGCAGAAGAACGATGCCCTGCTCCGGATGGCCGATGCGCTCGTCCAATCGGACGCTTCGATTATAGACGCCAATTCGCTCGACCTGGAGCGCGGCAGAGATAACGGAACTTCCGCTTCCCTGCTCGACCGTCTCGCGCTCAATGCCGAGCGGATCGCGGGCATCGCGGAAGGCCTGCGCCAGATCGCGGCGCTTCCGGACCCTGTCGGCGAGACGCTCGAGCAGTTCGAGCGCCCGAACGGACTGAGAGTCCTGAAGCAGCGCGTTCCGCTCGGCGTCATCGGCATGATCTACGAAGCCCGTCCGAACGTAACCGTGGACGCTGCCGGTCTCTGCCTGAAGACAGGCAATGCCGTCGTGCTGCGCGGCGGGTCGGCCGCGATCGAATCGAACAAGCGCATCGTGCAGGTGCTGCATGAAGCATTGGCCCAGACGGCTATGCCGCCCGAAGCGCTGCAGCTCATCGAAGATTCGGATCGCCGCTCCGTCGACGCGATGCTGAAGCTGAACGGCCTGCTCGACGTCGTCATTCCGCGCGGCGGCGCTTCGCTCATCCGCAACGTCGTCGAGAACGCCACCGTGCCCGTCATCGAGACGGGTGCCGGCATCTGCCACACGTATATCGATGCCAGCGCCGATCTTGAGATGGCAGCGAGCATTGCCGTCAACGCGAAGGCCCAGCGCCCTTCCGTCTGCAACGCGATGGAGACGCTGCTCGTGCACCATGGCTTCGCGGAGCGGCATCTCGCGGCAGTCGCGGATCGGCTGATCGCGGCGAACGTCGAGCTTCGCGGCTGCGACGCGACGCGGCGGCTCGTGCCGTCGGCGAAGCCGGTATCGGAGCAAGATTATGCGACGGAGTACAACGACTACATTCTGAACGTCCGCGTCGTGGACGGTCTGGTTGACGCGCTCGACCATATCGCGAAGTACGGCACGCAGCATTCGGAATGCATCGTCACGAAGGATGACGCACAGGCGGAGCGCTTCCTGACGGAAGTCGACGCGGCAGCGGTCTACCATAACGCTTCCACGCGATTCACCGACGGCTTCGAGTTCGGCTTCGGCGCCGAGATCGGCATCAGCACGCAGAAGCTGCATGCGCGCGGCCCGATGGGACTCCCTGCCCTCACCTCGACGAAATTCCGGATTTACGGCAGCGGCCAAGTCCGCGGATAGGAGGAATGCAGCGCAATGAAGAATGAACAAGCAATCGAACGCAATGTACAGTCCGCAACGATAGGAGATCTGCGCCTATGCTTCTACGGGGCCGGCTCCATGGCCGAGGCAATCGTCCGCGGTCTTCTCGCAGGCGGCCTGACGAAGCCGGAGCGCATCGGCATGATCAACCGCTCCAACGCGGAGCGGCTAGCCGAGTTGAACGAACGGTACGGCATCGTCGCGCCGGAAGCGGAGAGCGACAAGCGAGCGCAACTCGCCGATGCCGACGCGATCTTCCTATGCATGAAGCCGAAGGACGCGGAGGAAGCGCTGCGCGGTCTCGCGGGCCTGCTGCGGGATGGGCAGCTGCTCGTGTCCGTCATCGCCGGCTTATCGATCGCGACGATCGCCAAGCTGGTCGGCCGCCCGATCGCGGTCGTCCGCACGATGCCGAACACGTCGAGCACGATCGGCCTCGGCGCGACGGGCATTGCCTATAACGAATTCGTCAGCGCCAGCCAGCGCGAGCTGGTCGAGACGATGTTCCGCGCAGTCGGCGTGACCGCGGTCGTCGATGAACCGCTGATCGACGGCGTAACCGCCGTGTCCGGCAGCGGTCCGGCCTATATCTATTACGTAATGGAAGCCATGATCGCGGCCGGGGAGCGCCTCGGGCTGACGAGCGAAGCGGCCCGCGACCTGACGGTCCAGACCGTGCTCGGCGCAGCCTCCATGGTCCGGTCGACCGGCGAGCAGCCTGCCGAGCTGCGCCGCAAGGTGACCTCGCCGGGCGGCACCACGCAAGCCGCAATCGAGACGCTCGATCGCAGGGAAGTAAGCGATGCAATCCAGCAAGCGATGCTCCACGCCGCGGAGCGCGCAGGCGAGATGGGCGCCGCTATAGAGAGGAGTGCCGCACGATGACCAACCGGCGCGCAGGCTATTGCCGCGCTACATACCGCTGCTTCGATGACAAGGCCGATTTTCAGCGCAAGGCGCTGTCGATCGCGGTAGGTCTTACGGTCGGCAGCTGGACGGATCTGCCGGAAGCGCGGAAGGCCGAGATGGAGAAGCATCTCGGCATCGTCGTATCCGTTACCGAATATAGCACAGAGCAGTCGCCGTCCGGCGAACGCTATGCAGATATCGTCATCGATTATCCCGATCTGAACTTCAGCCGCGACATCCCTGCCCTGCTCGTCACCGTGTTCGGCAAGCTGTCGATGGACGGGCGCATTAAGCTGCTTGACCTGGACGTCTCGGACGACTTCCGATCCGCCTTCCCGGGTCCGAAGTTCGGCGCGCAAGGCGTTCGCGACCTGCTCGGCGTTCATGACCGTCCGCTCTTGATGAGCATCTTCAAGTCCGTCGTAGGCCATGATCTGGACAACCTGAAGGAGCAGTTCTACCGGCAAGCGCTCGGCGGCGTCGACCTGATCAAGGACGACGAGATTCTGTTCGAGAACCCGCTGACGCCGCTGGAGAAGCGCGTGGAAGCTTGCATGGCCGCCGCGGCCCGCGCACAGGCCGAGACGGGACAGCAGCTGCTGTACGCGGTGAATCTGACCGGGCCGACCTCTCGGCTCGCCGCCAATGCGAAGCGCGCGATAGCCGCAGGGGCTAACGCGCTGCTGTTCAACGTGCTGGCCTACGGCTACGACGTGCTGCATGAGCTAAGTAGCGATCCGGAGATCAGCGTACCGATCGCCGCGCATCCCGCGATGGCAGGCGCGCTCTATCCTTCGCCGCATTACGGCATTGCCGCGCCGCTCTTGCTCGGCAAGTTGATGCGCCTAGCCGGTGCCGACCTTGTCCTGTTCCCTTCGCCATACGGCTCCGTCGTGATGCCCAAGGAAGAGAACCTCGCCGTGAAGGCCGCGCTGCTTGATCCATCCGTCCCGCTGCGCGCAAGCTTGCCAGTGCCTTCGGCCGGCATCCATCCGGGCCTCGTGCCGCTGATCCTGAAGGACTTCGGCACGGAGACGATCGTGAACGCCGGCGGCGGCATCCATGGCCACCCGCTCGGCACCGCCGCAGGCGGACAGGCGTTCCGCCAAGCCATTGAGGCGGCATTAGCCGGCCGGCCGCTGGAAGAAGCGGCAAGCGAGCACGCAGAACTGCGTGCCGCGATCGAAGCATGGGGGGTCAGACAAGCATGAGCAAGCAGTCGCGCGTCATCTTCTGCGACTTTGACGGTACGATTACGAACAACGACAACATCGTCGCGATCATTCGCCACTTCAACCCGGAAGGCTGGGAGACGATCGTCGACGACATCGTGGGCCAGCGCAAATCGATCCGCGAAGGCGTCGGCGAGCTGTTCCGCCTCCTCCCGTCTTCCAAGCGGGCTGAGGTTGTGGACTACGCGATTCAGAACGCCGTCATTCGGGAAGGCTTCGCGGAGCTGCTCCGCTTCTGCCAATACGAGGACATCGAATTCTACGTCACGAGCGGCGGCATCGACTTCTTCGTCTATCCGCTGCTCGCGCCGTTCGGCATCCCGCAGGATCATATTTACTGCAACGGCAGCAGCTTCGAGAGCGAGCGCATCACGATCGAATGGCCGCATCCTTGCGACGAGCACTGCACGAACAACTGCGGCATGTGCAAGACGACGATCATGCGCCGATTCCCGCCGGAGCAATACGAACGCATCCTGATCGGCGACAGCGTCACCGATTTCGAAGGCGCGAAGCTGGCGGATCTCGTGTTCGCGCGTTCGCACTTGATCGACAAGTGCCGGGATCTCGGCTTGGCCTATACCCCTTACGAGACCTTCTACGATGTCATCGATACGCTTGAAGAGAGGATGGCTGCAAGGCAATGACTATGCGCACACCGAACACCAGCTTTCAGCAGATCGCGACCGAGGATAAGCAGCGGGCGCTGAGCGAGCTGCGCGACGTCAAGGCGTTATTCGCTTCGCGCGGTTGGTTCCCCGGCACGAGCGGCAACCTGTCCATTCGCGTCGGCGAATTTCTTCCGGACGACTTCCACTTCGCCATTACGGCAAGCGGCAAGGATAAATCGCTGCAGACGCCGGAAGATTTTCTGTTCGTCGACCAGACCGGCAAGCCGAGCGAGTCGACCCGCTTGAAGCCGTCGGCCGAGACTTCGATCCATTGCGAGATTTACCGGATGACGGGCTGCGGCGCGATTTTCCACATCCACTCCGTATACAACAGCGTCATCTCCGAGTGGTTCTGGGAGCGCCGTGCGGTGCCGGTCGAGGGCGTCGAGCTGATCAAGGCGTTCAACATCTGGGACGAGGAAGCGGTCATCGACGTTCCGATCGTCTCCAACTTCGCCAATGTGCCGACAATCGTTCCCGAGGTCACGGAACGGCTCGATCCCCGCATCCCCGGCATTCTGCTGCGCAAGCACGGCATCTACGCCTGGGGCGCGAACGCGTTCGAAGCGAAGCGTCATATCGAGGCATTCGAATTCCTGTTCGAATACGTGTACCGCATGGAGCTGCTTAAGGGCAGGAGTCGAGGTTAGATCACCGTCTCGACAACCAACAACCGCAACAGGGCAGTCCCATTCGGGTCTGCCCTCTTTGGTCGAATAATCAGCAACGATTAAGTCGAGTTACCGCTTCTTCGCTTCCCCCTCCACCACAGGATCGCGATCGCTGCCGCTGCCGCAGACAATCCGAATATGGTCCAGATCCATAAGGTTCTCCCATCCTTCGAATTAGGCTTCGTCAAGCGATCAAGCCATAGAATCTCATCACTCGCCTCTGCGACGAGCATGTTGCCGCTGCACAGACCGCTCGTCTCACGGCCTTGCGACTGATCCGTGAACACCAAGTATGGCTTCCCCACTTCGAATTCCGTCCCGCACATCCCGAAGAAGCCGCTGTAGACATAACCGCCGGGAACTTCACCTTTCCACACTCGATCTACGCGGAATACGTTCCCTCCCTCTGCGTCTTTACGGGTCACTGTACCCGTGAACACGGCGCTTGAAATCTCCAATCGTTCCGCGACCGATACGCTTGCGCAGCTGCAGGCATATCCCTTGGATGGGCTCCACGTCATTGCGCAGCTCGCCAGGATCATAACCACAACAGCCGCGGCGAATCTTCTCGCCATACGAATTCTCCCCTCCCCCTCGCTTATAAAAATAACCGCCGCCCCCACCATGGGGTGCGACGGTCATTCTGCAGGCGCGCTCTAGCCCTTCCCGCCGCCGCGGAAGTTCTGCGCATGCGCCCTTGCCTCGTCGGCATTGGTGACGCGGTTGCGGCTCCACTCCAGCAGGATGCGATCGATGTAGCGAAAATGCAGCTTGCCCGCGAACACCGATTCCTTCAGCGCGAAGAGGATCAGCTCCTCCGGGTAGCGGTCATGGTCGAGCCAGCCGCTGATCGTCTCGAGCTCCATCGGCGACAGCGGGCGGCCGAATTCCTGCTCGAACACCGAGAAGATGTTCTGCTGCGCCGGAGGCTTGCGCTCAGCGTTGAGCCCCAGGCCGAGCCCGCCGGCCTCCCTGCCGTCGCCTGCGCCAGTACTCAGGCCAATAGTGCGACCGTCAGCCTCCCTCCGCGCGATGCTGTCCAGTTCCTTCTGTCCGCTCATGATGGCCGCCGTCCTGGCAAGCCAGCCCTGCCAGTTATAGGCTTCGGATTGCACGCCGCTCAGCGGATCGAACGACTCCTCGATCGCCAGGAAGCCCTCCTTCATGAGGCGCTGCACGAGCCTTGCCGTTTCCTGCGGGTCCATGCCGATCCGCTCGCCCAACTGCTCCAGCGTCGGGAACTCGTTGAACTCCGCCTGCCGGAACAGCATCAGCTGCAGCAGCACCATGGCCTCGTCCGCGTTCAAGCCTGCCTTGCGATAGTGGCGCAGCAGACCGGCCGGCACATAGACGCCGCCATCCGCCATCCCTGCGGCAATACCCCGTGCGTATGCCGCTCGTTCCGATTCCTTCATGCTGCACCTCCCCGTCCTTGCTATATGCCGTGCGCTTCTTGTTCGATGCCCTGCTGATCGGCGATTCCGCCCGAACCGTCCAAGATTCCGCTCTCCGTCACTAAACGGTACGTGTCGCGCGCGATGATAAGTTCCTCATTCGTCGGCACGACCAGCACTTGCACGCGCGATTCCGGCTTCGAGACGACGCGCGGCGACTTCGAACGAATCTTGTTGAGCTCCGGATCCAGCTGCACGCCGAAGAACGTCAGCCCGTCGCACACCGCTTGGCGCAGCTGCACCGAATTCTCGCCGACGCCGGCCGTGAAGACGATGACGTCCATGCCGTTCATCGCGGCCGCATAGGAACCGATATATTTGCGCAGCCGGTACGTGTACATATCGAATGCCAGCTTCGCGTTGCTGTCGCCGCTCTCCATCGCTTCGACGATCTCGCGCATGTCGCTGCTGAGCCCGGATATGGCCTGCAGTCCCGAGTGCTTGTTCAGCATCGAATTGACCTCGGACAGCGTCAGCTCCTCCTTGTTCATCGTGAACGGCACGATCGCCGGATCGAGATCGCCGGACCGCGTCCCCATCATGAGCCCTTCGAGCGGCGTCAGGCCCATGCTCGTGTCGAATGACTTGCCTTCCTTGATCGCCGTGCAGCTTGCGCCGTTGCCGATATGGCAAGTGACCATGTGCAGCGATTCCAACGGCTTGCCCAGCAGCTCTGCCGCCTGTTGGCTGACATAGGCATGCGACGTGCCGTGGAAGCCGTAGCGGCGGATCTTGTGGCGGCTGTACAGCACCCTCGGGATGGCGTACAAGTACGATTCGCGCGGCATCGTCTGATGGAACGCCGTGTCGAACACGACAGCCTGCGGGACGTCCTCGAGATTCGCTTCTACCGCGTTGATTCCCATCATGTGGGCCGGATTATGCAGCGGAGCGAGATCGAACAGGTTGCGGATCTCCAGCTTCACTGCTTGATCGACCAGTACCGACTCCTTGAACGTCTCGCCGCCGTGCACGACGCGATGGCCGACCGCATCGATGTCCGACATCGCGCCGATGACGCCGTGCGTCTTATGTACGAGCAGATCGATGACCCGTTTCACCGCCGTGACATGGTCGAGAATTTCGCTGACGTCGCGGACTTCGGGCTTGCCTGCAGGCTCATGCGTCACGATCGAGGAATCCATGCCGATCCGTTCGACCCTGCCGCTCGCCATGACCGACTCGTCCTTCATGTCGTAGAGCTGATATTTCAGCGAAGAGCTGCCTGCGTTAATGACGAGTATCTTCATATCCGGTCTCCATCCTTATCGTATTTGAAAAATCCGATGCCGCTCTTCATCCCCAGCTGGCCCGCGCGCACCATTTTCTTCAGCACGATCGACGGCCGGTACTTCAGCTCGCCGTACTCCCGGAACATGCGCTCGAGCGCTGCCAGCACCGCATCCAGTCCGAACCGGTCCGCCATCTCGAACGGGCCGTGCTGGAACGAGTAGCCAATCCGCATCGCGCTGTCGATATCCTCCGCGGAGGCTACGCCTTCCTCCAGCACATGCATCGCTTCGTTAATGAACAAGCAGATGAGTCGCGTCGTGATGTAACCCGGCGATTCGTACACCATGACACCCTTCTTGCTGATCGTCTGCTCGACAAAATACTTCGTCTTATCGAACGTATCGTCGGACGTCTTCAGTCCGCGCACGATTTCGACAAGGTCGATCTTGAATGCCGGATATATAAAATGCATGCCGATGACGCGCTCCGGATGGGACGTTACGCTCGCAAGCTCGGTTAAGCTGAGCGCCGACGTATTGCTCGCAAGGATGACTTCCGGTCCGCATTGCTTGTCCAGCTCCGTGAAGACCTGCTTCTTCATGTCCAGGTCTTCCGTAATGGTCTCGATGACGATCTGGCAGTCGTTCAGCTCCTCCAGCGATTCCACGGGCCGGATTCGGCTGAGGACCAGCTTCTTCTCGGCCTGCGTCAATGCCCACTTCTCGATCTGCTTGTCGAGACTGATCTCGATCTGCGCCATTCCTTGCTTCAGGAGCTCCGGCGTCCGCTCCGCCACTTCGACGTCAAGCCCTTTGAACGCCAGCATTTCGGCTATGCCTTGACCCATCGTACCGATTCCTACTACACCGACTTTACGTATCGCCACAGATGATCACCCACTTTTCTTTTCACTAATTGCCGCACGTTGCTCTGTCACATCTTGTAAGTACCCCTCTTATTATACCCTACCGAAAGACGAAAAAAGAAGGCGTCCTAACGGACAACCTTCTTCGTTCATCATTCTGTAAATTGTGTGTCCAAATTATGCGCCGATCCGCTCGTTCCTGTGCAAGATATCACGGAAGGCCGCGCCTGTCAGCGTCTCTTCCTTCATGAGGATCGCCAGCGAGCGATCAAACACGGGACGATGCGAATCCAGCAGCGTCTTCGTCCGCTCCATAAGGCCGTCCAGAATCGTGCCGCTCACGCGGGATAGCGACTCCGGCGTAATCATGCTGCTGTCGACGATGCCCAGCTCAGTCAGCCCGGACTCCGCCATGTTGCGCACGATCGCCATCGCTTGGTCGAAGTCGCCTCGCGAGCCCGTGCTGCGGCCGCCGTAGAACAGCTCCTCTGCCGCTGCTCCGCCGAGCGCGATCATGATCTGGCCTTCGAGGAATTCCCGCGTGTACAGATACTGGTCCTGCTGCGGATTGTGGCGGACGTAACCGAGCGCTTGTCCCCGCGGCGACAAGGCAACCGTCGATACGCTGCCCGGTCTCACGGCCTCCGCGGCGATCGCGTGGCCGAGCTCATGGATCGCTACGCGCTCCCGCTCCTCCATCGTTGCCTCTCTATCCGTCTTCTCGCCCATCATGACTTTATCGATCGCCATCGTCAGATGACGCTGACCGATCTCCTCCAGCTCTTCCCGCATCGCGTAGATGGCAGCTTCGTTCATGACGCTCTCGAGCTGCGCGCCGGAGAAACCGAACGATTCCACCGCGATCTTCTCCAGATCCACATCGGCATCAAGCGGCTTGCCCTTCGCATGGATGGACAGAATATGCGCGCGGCCCTTCTTGTCCGGCAGATCGACCGCGATATGGCGGTCGAAGCGGCCAGGGCGCAGCAGCGCGCTGTCGAGCGTATCCTTACGGTTCGTTGCGGCAATGAGCAGAATGCGCGGCGACTCGGCCGTATGAATGCCGTCCATCTCCGTCAGCAGCTGGTTCAGCGTCTGGTCATACTCGCGATGCTGGCCGCCGTCGCGCTTGCCGCCGATCACATCGATCTCATCGATGAAGATGACCGCGCTGGACTTGCCGCTCTTCTCGGCCTTCTGCCGCGCTTCCTTGAACAGGTCGCGGACGCGGCTCGCGCCGACGCCGACGTACATCTCGACGAATTCGCTGCCGGAAGCCGCGACATAGACCGCATTGGAATAGTAGGCGGCTGCCTTCGCGAGCAGTGTCTTCCCTGTCCCCGGAGGTCCGGTCAGCAGGATGCCCTTCAGCGGTCGAATGCCGAATTTCACGATGGAATCCGGCTTCACCAGAAAATCAAGCGCCTCGACCAGCTCCTGCTTCGCGCGCTCCTGTCCCCCGATCTCGTCGAACGAGAACGGCGTAGCGGAGATCGTCTTGCCCTTGCGCCCGCCACTCGCGGTCGCCAGATTGCCGCGCGAGCGGACCATGAAGAGCAATACGCCGATGACGACGGCCGCGAATAGAATCGGCATGACGTTCACGCCGATCGTAACCAAGAAGAGAAGCAGCACCGGAACGAAACCGATCAGCATCTCTTTCCAATACTTAAGCATTCGGCCACACCCCCATCTGGACAGGCGTGCGCGGCAGTACGATGTGCTTCACCGCGCCGTCTTGCTTCAAGGTGACATACACGTTCTCGTTATCGAGCGAAGACTCGGCGGTTAAGCCCTCATGCTCTGCCGCCAGCGTCTCCAGTGCGGTCGGGATATCGGCATAGCGCCGGTTCTCCATCGCTTCCGCCACGCGGAACAATACGCCGGACCAGATCCGCTCGAGCTCCGGGCTCTCTTCCTGCTCGATGTTCAGCTTGAGCGTGCGGCTGCCGATCACGGATGCTCCTTCTTCGCGAATCATTCGGTACACCTCGCCGAGCTTCGCGTCATTCTGCAGGGCAACGTCGATCGTGACCGTATCACGGCTAATGACCGGTTCGGACGCTTCGATCCCCGCTACTTCGGCGATCGATTGCTTGAGCGGTTCTTCAACGGCATACCGGTTGTAGGCGAACCATCCGCCGAACAAGACCAGACCGGCTGCGCATATCGTTAACAGTATAGGCAATGGACGTATGTTCAACATGAACGAAAAAGCCTCCTTCCATAGCTGCCCGATTCGGCCCGTACAAGGCTCGTGGCAGCGATGCATGTATAGTATGATATACTCGCGTCTATCAGCTTTGCTATATCCGAGTATATCATATTCATGCATCAGAAGGAGGCTGTAATAATAGGTAATGCTGGCTTCTGCGTCCCGTGCCTACTTAGTTCGCGGTACGCGCGGGAAGCTTGTAGGTCACGATCCGCTGCCCGTCCTCGAAGTCATAGAACGCATAATAATGATGCTTCGTGCCGTCATCCAAGCTGTAGTAAGCTTCCCACACTTTGCGGCCGTCCATGAGACCGGGACGGATCCGATACAGCTCCGCATTCAGCTGCTCCCGCAGCAGGGCCGACTTCACGCCGGTCTTCGGGAAGCTGTCCGAGGCCGCTACCGTCTCGACACCGCCGGAAGTCACCCAGGCGTATATCCGTTCGCCGGCTTCATTCTCGCCTTCGACGACCCATACGGGCTCATCCCATACGAATTTGCCGGCATCCGTAACCGTCGTCAAGCCGGCTTGCGCCATCGCCTGCCGCTCTGCCGCGCGCCGCTCATTGCCGTAGTCGGACTGAATCCATTGGTAATACAGATTCAGCATGAGCAGGATCAGCACGACCGCGAGCAGCCCGATGACTGCCCAGCGCTTCGGCGTCATGAAATGCGCTGCGGTGTCGCGGCTCATGACGCGCCGTTCAGCCTTTCGTAGCAGCGCTGCGCCTCAGCGTAGATCTTCTCTTCGTCCAGCTTCAGCGAGACGCGATCCTTGACGATCTGCTCCCCGTCCACCCAGACATGCTTGACGTCGCGGCCGCTTCCGGCGTACACCAGATGCGACAGCAGGTCAGTGCGCGGATAATACTGCGGCTGATCGATATCGATCGCGATCAGGTCCGCCTTCATGCCTGCGCGCAGCATGCCGATCTGATCCGCTTGCCAGATCGCCTTCGCGCCGTAGACCGTACCCATGCGAAGCGCCTCGAACGCCGGCACGGCGGTCGGATCGCCGGACACGCCCTTATGTATGAGAGCAGCCAGCCTCACTTCGTCGAAGACGTCCAGGTTATTGTTGCTGGATGCGCTGTCCGTTCCGAGCGATACGGTTACGCCTGCGCGAAGCAGGTCCGGCACGCGCGCGATGCCGCTCGCCAGCTTCAGGTTGCTCGCAGGGTTATGCGAGACGGCTACGCCGCGCTCTGCAAGCAAGGCGATTTCTTCGTCGGTCAGATGCACGGCATGCGCGACAAGCGACGGACGCGAGAACATGCCCAGCTTGTCGAGATGCTCGACGGGACGCAAGCCGTAATCGCGCACATTCTGCTCGACCTCTGCCTGCGTCTCGGACATATGCGTGTGCATCGGCAGGTTCAGGTCATGCGCGGCTTGCACGAACTTCTCGATATAGTCCGGCGGGCACGTATACGGCGCATGCGGCGAGATCATCGCCGTAATCCGGCCGTTCGCCTTGCCGTGCCAATCCTTCGCGAATTGAATCGCTTCCGCAAGCTTGGCACGCTGCACGTCCTCCGGGCAGAGCCCGATCACGCCGCGCGTCAATACGCCGCGCATCCCGGACTGCTCGACGACCTGCGCCACTTCGTTCATGTGATCATACATGTCGACGAAAGCGGTCGTGCCGCTCTTCAGCATTTCGAGCACGGCCAGGGATGTTCCCCACTTGACGTCTGTCCCCGTATATCGACCCTCCATCGGCCAAATTTTCGTCTGGAGCCACTCCTGCAGCACCATATCGTCCGCGAACCCGCGCAGGAGCGACATCGCCGCATGGCCATGCGTGTTCACAAGGCCGGGCATGAATGCCAGCCCTTCGCCGTTCACCTTCTCCGCGCCTTCCGCCAGCTTGCCGGGATGGTCGCTGCCGACATATGCGATTCGATCGCCGTGCACGACCAGATGCCCTTGCATGATCGGCTGATCGCCGTCCATCGTGACGATATTGCCGTTCTCAATCCACCACTTCTTCATTCGTATCCGCATCCTTTTCGAGGTAATAAGCCAAGCTTAACAGTTCGGTCGTGAAGTCCGCATGATGGATCCGTACTTCGTCGGGCACCTTCAAGATCGCCGGCGCAAAGTTGAGGATGCCCTCGACGCCGGCCTGCACGAGTCGGTCAGCCACATTTTGCGCTTCCGCAGCCGGGACCGTAATGATCCCGATCCGGATCTGCAGTTCCTCCACGGCAGCGGTCAAGCTTTCGATCGGCTGCACGGCCATCTGGTTGATCTGCGTGCCGATTTTGCCGGGATGGGCATCGAACACCGCGACGATCTTCATATTGTCCTTGCTGTACGTGTTATAGTTGCACAGCGCTTGCCCCAAGTTGCCCGCGCCGATCAGCGCGACGTTCAACCGGCGGTCGAGCTTCAAGATCTGCCGGATCTTCTCGATCAGATAGGAGACATCATAGCCGATGCCCTTGCGGCCGAATTCGCCGAAGTAGGCGAGATCCTTGCGGATCTGCGCCGGGTTCAGGTCGAGCTTCTGCCCGAGTTCCTGCGAGGACACCGTCTGGACCTCGCTCCTGGACAGCTCGTTTAGCACGTGCAGGTAGATCGGCAGCCTTCTTACGACTGCTTCGGATATTTTGACTTGCTTCGCATCTGACATCCGTTATGCCTCCTCCGCATGAGTATCCGCCTGCGTATCCGTCTGCAGCCATTCCCGAATGCGCGGCACGATCTGCTCCAGATGCATCGTCTCGATCTTGGGGCCAGGCAGCGAATACAAGAAATGCTTGCCGTAATACGAATCGATGACGCGCGTATCGTATAAGAGCACGATGCCTCGATCCTGCGCCGTCCTGACCAGTCGCCCGAAGCCCTGCTTGAACCGGATGACGGCTTGCGGAACGGACAGCTTCATGAACGGGTTCTGATTCTCCTGCTGCAGCAGCTCCGCCTTCGCTTCCAAGAGCGGATGATTCGGCGGTTGAAAAGGGAGCCGCACGATCGCCAGACAAGTGAGCGCATCCCCCGGAATATCGACGCCTTCCCAGAAGCTGCTGGTACCGAGCAGAACGGATGCTTGCTGCTGCTGGAACCTTCTCGTCAGCTTGCTGCGGCTGCCGCTGTCGATGCCTTGTCCCAGCACCTGGATGTTGCTCGCGGATAGAGACTCCTTAAGCGGCTCGTATACCTGCTTCAGCATACGGTACGACGTGAACAGCACGAGCATGCGTCCTTCCGTCTCCTTGGCCGCTTCGGCCAGCGACCGGACAAGCATGTCCAGGAATGCCGGATCCGCATTCGCGCCCTTCAGCGTCGGTATGTTGCGCGGAATGACGACAAGCGCCTGCTCGCGATATTGGAACGGCGACGGAAGCTGCACGGTCGTCAGCTTCCCGTCCTTCTCATGCTCCGCGAGACCTAGCTGCTCCGCGGCATATTGGAAGGAACGCTGAATCGACAGCGTCGCGGATGTCATGACGACGCTCTTCTTGCTGTTCCAGAAATACGACTTGAGCTGCTCGCTGACATTCGCAGGCACGGCGAACATCTGGACGGACTTGGCGCGGTAGTTCGCGCTGGCCTCGATCCAGTAGACCGTGCCCTGCTCGTTCAGCTTCACGAACGCGCGCAGCTCGTCACGCATGCGCGCCATGTCCTTGACGCTGCCGTGCAGGTCGGTTACAAGCGCCTGCACGCCGGCATCCTCTTCATGCTCCTTCACGTCGGCAGCCAGCTTGTCGAGCGCCTTGACGATCTCGTTCAAGCCGGCGAATACGTTCGCCTCGGCTCCTTCGATCAGCGGCCAATCCTTAGGCGGCTGCTCGCCCTTGAGGCGCAGCACGGCTAGGCCGTTCTCCGCATTGTCTCTGGCCGATGCTGCCGCGGTGAGGCCGAACAGCATATCGAACAGCTGATCCCAATGCTCGCGGACTTCGCCGAACACCGGCGCAGTCGTTTCGATAACCTCTGCCCATGCCTGCGAGCGTTCATGCCCTTCGTTCAACAGTCTCTGCTTCAACTGATGAATCATGCCGGTGCGCGCGTCCTTGCACAGCCGTTGAAGCGGGTGCAGCAGCCCGAAGTAAGAGAGCTGCCTGCCCAGATGCTTGCTGGCTACGTCCTCCAGATGATGCGCCTCGTCAACGACCAGATGCTCGTAGCTTGGCAGAAGCCGATGCTCGGCCCGGATGTCCGTGAACAGCATCGAATGGTTCGTAATGACGACGTCCGCCAGGTTCGCCTCCTGCTTGGCACGATGGTAGAAGCAGCGCTTGAACCACGGGCAGGAACGGTTCAGGCAGGAATCCGTATCGCTGGCCACGGTGTCCCAGAAGTCGCCGCCGCGATTGCCAAGGTTAAGCTCCTCTTGATCGCCGCGCTCAGTCTCGCCGAGCCAGACGATCATCTGCGCCGCCGTTACGCGGTCTTCGACAGGGGACACGAAGTCCTGCATATTGACCTTGCCTTCGAACTTGCGCAGACACATATAGTTGCCGCGCCCCTTGAAGACGGCCGCCTTGAACGGAACCGGCAGCACGGCCTGCAAGAGCGGCACGTCGCGCTCGCGAAGCTGCTCCTGCAGGTTAATCGTATGCGTGCTCACGACTATCTTCTTATTCTGCTGGATACCATAGTAAAGCGCGGGGATCAAATAACCGAGCGACTTGCCTGTGCCCGTGCCCGCCTCGATCATCAGATGCTTGTCGCTGGACAAGGCCTGGTAGACTTCGCGGAACATCGTCTCTTGCGCGGCCCGCTGCTCATAGCCTTGCACATGCTGCTTGAATGCATCCGTCACCTGCTGCAGATACGTCTCGTAATCGATGCCGCGCAAATATTCGTCCGCGTCGGGATCGTCATGACGAGGCGGCTCTTCCTCCGTCCAATCCCCCACCTTCAAGGCGAATTGGCGGAAGTACGCGTATGCGTCCTGATCGATGGACGTCTCCCGCTCCTTCGCTTCCAGCGTGAGCCTGACGATCCAGCCGAGGTCATCCTGATCGCCCAGAAATTGCGCCAGCCTCTGCAGCGTGAGCAGAGGCAGGTCGCGAAGCTTCTCCATGCATGCCTTGAAGATTAACGCCGTCGCCATCGCGTCGCTGTCCGCCTGATGATGGCGGTCATGCGGGATGTCGAGTGCTTCGGACACGGCTCCTAGCTGGTAAGTCGTAAGCGTCGGATACAGAATCCGCAGCAGATCGAGCGTGTCGAGGCGCCTGCCCGTGAACGTTACGTAACCGCAGCGATCCAGGGAAGCATTAAGAAAACCCGCGTCGAATCCGACATTATGCGCGACGAGCACGGCGTCATCGAGCAGCGGGATGAGCTGCATCAGCACATCCTCGAGTTCGGGCGCTTCGCTGACATCGTCGTCCGTAATGCCGGTCAACTGGGTTATGAATGGCGGAATCGAGACTCTTGGCCGGACGAAGGATGCATACGTTCCCGTAACGTTCATCTCGTCGTCCAGCAGCACGAGCCCCACTTGTATAATATCGTCATCGGTACCATTGGTGCCGGTTGTTTCCAGATCCAATACGGCATATTTCATCCGGTTCTTCCCTCTCACATACAGCTGAGTTCGGCGCTGCCAAAGTATAATGACAGATGGCCAGCTTGGGCCTTGGCCTTGCAGCTCGATAAATTTCGTGCCGCTCCCGTGAACGACGGGTCGGCTTCATGCGCTTGCTTGAAATACATCTCCGCTTGCTCCAGATTCGCGCGGACGGCATGGATGCAGCCGAGCGCGTTCAGTCCAAGCGCCTTCCACTTCGGATAATTGGTCCATCTCACGATCAGTTGAAAATGTCTCTGCGCTTCTTCCCATTCCTGCAGATGCATATGCGACATGGCCAGGTACAGTCTGGCTCGCACGGAATCCGGCCAGACGCGAATCGTTCGCCTGAATTCCGCTGCCGCTTCCTTGAACATGAGCAGCTTGAAATAGCCTTGTCCGGCAGACATCGTCCGCTCTGCCTCTTCGGGCGGCTGCTGCTCCGCATCGGCATGGTTCATCCAGCTCTGAAGCACCGCATGCTGCGCCTTATCGGCCTCTTCGGTGCTTGAATCGGCCTCTGACTGCGCAAGGATGCCCGCATCGAGGCAGGACTTCGCTTTCCCTTGCATGGACGGCGGCGTATCTTGACCTTGTCCGCCCTGCTCGCCGTGATGCTCCGCATGAACGGTCTGCCGCAGGTATGCAAGCTTCTCTTCCACTTGCAGCCAGCCATCCACGATCGAATCGCTCATGGCCTGCAGGGCAGCGAGCTGCTCCTGGATGTGCGGCTGCTGCTTGTCGTCGCATTGCGAATAATGGATCATAATATCGTCGAGCAGTTCGTTCATGACGGCAAACAGATGCTGAAGCATTCCCCTGCACCTCACCTTCACGAATATCGTCAGCTGCGGCCGGTCATTGCCGGTAGGATGGCAATGGGTTGGCTGAACGCTCCGGCCGGGCTATGCTCATTCTTTGTTAAGGGGGCAGGTTTCATACTTGGGCGACATGCGTCACATAATACCGGAACTTACAATATCGCGGCGTGCTTCTCCTCGTACGAAGCGTCGATCGGACGATTGTTCGCGTCTAGAATCGCGATCTTCGGCTTATTCGCGCGAGCTTCCTCTTCCGTCATCATACCATAAGAGATGATGATAATTGTATCGCCGGGATGCGCATGGCGGGCCGCTGCGCCGTTCAGGCAGATGACGCCCGAGCCGCGCGGTCCGGGAATGACATAGGTTTCCAGCCGCGAGCCGTTATTGTTGTTGACGACCTGAACTTTCTCGTTCGCCCAAATATCGGTGAGATCCATCAGATCCTCATCGATCGTGATGCTGCCTACGTAATTCAAGTTGGCTTCGGTTACCGTTGCGCGGTGTAGCTTGCCCTTCATCATAACCCTCAACATAATTTCCCCTCCGGGGATCGCTTGTGATCACGGAGTAAGGCTTCGCAGCCTATTCGGCGTCGAATCTTGAACGCTAGCGAAAATTCCGGTGCTCATGTAGCTTAGACTACACTGCGCTCCTCATTTTCTACTATCGTTCAACCTTCTCGGTGCTGACAAGCGATCATTATAATGGATGATGCTTATCTATCCAACACAATAATTCAATTACAACTCATAAATGCGGTTGTCGATTAGGCGGGTGCGGCCGAAACGGACGGCTAGGGCGATGATGTAACGGCCGCTCCGGAGCGGCTCGCCCTCGGTCGGGACAGCCAAGTCCGGGTAGGTCAGCACCTCGGCGTAGTCGATGTCGGCCAGCGGCGCTGTCCGGATCGAAGCCGCTATGCGGCTTCGAAGTTCCGATGGCGTTAGCTTGCCCGCAGCCAGCCATTCGCTTGCCTTCGTCAGCGAAGCAGACAGGACGACGGCCTGCTGCCGCTCTTCAGGCGACAGATACACATTACGCGAGCTCATCGCGAGACCGTCCGGCTCCCGCACGGTCTCGCAAGGCACGATCCGGACCGGAATGTTCAGATCCTCCGTCATCCGCTCGATGACCGCGACTTGCTGCGCATCCTTAAGGCCGAAGTACGCGGCGTCCGGCATCACGATGTGGAACAGCTTGCTGACGACGGTGCCGACGCCGTCAAAATGTCCTGGGCGCGATGCGCCGCATAGCCGATCCGTCAGGTCCGTAATGATCACCTTCGTGGCGACAGGCTTCGGATACATCTCGGAAGCTTCAGGCATGAAGAGCATGTCGGCGCCCGCTTGTTCGCTGATCTCGCCGTCACGCTCGGGATTCCGCGGGTAGCGCTCGAAATCCTCATTCGGCCCGAATTGCAGCGGGTTCACGAACACGCTGACGACGGTCAATCCGTTCTCCGCCGCGCTGCGGCGAATGAGGCTTGCATGGCCCTCGTGCAGATAGCCCATCGTCGGGACGAAACCTACCGTGCCATCCGGGTGCGCCGCACGCCAAGCAGCGATCGCCGCCCGCAGCTCATGGATTGTGGTGAACCGCTGCATCCGTTCTCGCCTCCTGTTGCTGCCCGCCGGCAGCGCTTCGATTCGACTCGCCTTGCTGGCTTCCGCCATTGCCGTATACAGGTCCGACGGTTTCTCCAGCCCCGGGGAAGCCATGCTTCGGCTCCGGGAATGCGCGCGACTTCACGTCGCTGACGTACGAGCTGATCGCGCCGCGAATCGTCGTGCCGAGATCGGCATAGGACTTGACGAATTTCTTCTCCCGATAGGGCGAAGCATATTGCAGCAGATCATGGTACACGAGCACCTGTCCATCGCACGATGCGCCTGCTCCGATGCCGATCGTCGGAATCGACAGCGCTTGGCTGATCGCGGCGGCAGCCGGCTCGGTCACAAGCTCGAGAACGATCGCGAACGCGCCCGCTTGCTCGAGCGCCTTGGCATCCTCAATGAGCTTGCGCACGGCCTCATCCTGCTTGCCCTGTATCTTGTAACCGCCGATCGTATGAACCGACTGCGGCGTTAACCCGATATGGCCCATCACCGGGATGCCGGCTCTTACGAGCGCGTCGATCTCTTCGGCGATGTCTGCGCCGCCCTCCAGCTTCACGGCATGCGCGCCGCCTTCCTGCAGCAGCCGCGCCGCATTCCGCATCGTGGTCTCCTTGCCCAACCGATACGTCATGAACGGCATATCCGTGACGATGAACGTATTCGACGCGCCTCTGGCGACTGCCCGCGTATGATAGACCATGTCATCCAGCGTGACCGGAATCGTCGTATCGTACCCCAGCACGACGTTGCCCAGCGAGTCGCCCACCAGTATGACGTCGATGCCGGCTTCCTCGGCCAGCCGCGCCGAAGGATAATCATATGCGGTAAGGACGGAGATCGGCTCTCCCGCCTGCTTCATGCTTTTCATTTTCGTGACCGTAAGTGCACGCCCCATAAGCCACCCCTCCCAAGGATCGATTGTGATCGCGATCATGATGAACCGCTATACATGCGCCAATAACGCAAAAAAACCTTCATGCTCCGGATAGGATGCACAAGGTTTCCGAACTCAAAAAGAAACATCCAAGTAAGTGCGAAGCTTCCTTCTGTCTCGGTCCTTGCGGCTCAGAGCAGAGTGCGTTGCGCCTATCGAACGAACGTGTTAGTTCTTGTCGTATGATTCCTCAAGCAGAGTGCGGTTCTTATCCGATACCGCCTCTTCTGTCACCAGTATAACAAAGCAGCCCCCAAAAAGGAAGCAGGCTTCCTGGCGGGCCTTAAGCCCGCGGAAGCCCCATCTCTGCAGAGAACACCGGAATTTCGCTGCCGTCATCCATTCGAACGACAATCGCGCCAGAATCCGACAGCCCGACCGGCACCCCTTCAATCACGGCCTGCGGCGTGGTGAGCGACATTCGTTTGCCGAGCGAGATCGATAGCGCCTCCCACAGCGATCGAATCGGAGCGAAGCCCTCGGTCCGATACAGCGCATAGAGCTGCTCCAGCTCCAGCAGGAACTCCGCAATGATCTCGGACCGATCGAATGCTTTTCCCGCTGCCAGCTTAAGCGAGATCGCTTTGCCCAGCACTTCGGGATCATAGTCCGGCTCGTCCAGATTGACGCTGATGCCTACGCCTGCGATGACATGCTTCAGCCTGTCCTCTTCCGCGCTGGATTCGAGCAGGATGCCGCTGATTTTGCGACCGTTAACGAGCAGGTCATTCGGCCATTTGATGCCGATATCCAGCGTCGTTAACCTTCGCAGCGCGCGGCATAGTGCGACGGCGGTCAGCAGCGTCAATTGCGGGGCATAAGGCATCGGAATGTTCGGCCGCAGCACAAGGCTCATCCAGATCCCTTTGCCTCTGGGCGATATCCAGCTCCGCCCCATGCGCCCTCTGCCGTTCAACTGCTGCTCCGCAATGACAAGCGCCCCTTCTGGGGCGCCTTCTTCCGCCAAGCGCATCGCGATATTCTGCGTCGATTCTACGGCATCATGCAGGTGCAGGCGCTGTCCCAGCGTATCGGTCCGCAGCTTCGAGAGCAAGCCGCTTGCGGTCAGCCGGTCCGGACGCCCCGCCAGCCTGTAACCTAGCTTACGCGACGCTTCGATTGTATAACCTTCTTCCTCCAGCTTTCGAATCTGCTTCCAGATCGCCGTCCTGCTGACGCCTAGCAGCTTGCTCGCCGCTTCTCCCGATACGTAAGTCTCATTCTCCTCCAGTAACGCCAGCAACTGATTCCTCATCTTAACTCCTTCCGCGCTCAAGCAGCAGCGATGCTTCCGCTAGCAGCGGTTCTCGTTCGTTCGCGATGTCCCCCGATGCTGCGGCATAGAGCAGCTCGTCCAGCACATTCTTCATCCACGCGCCGGGTGCGCGCTCGCTGAGCGAGGCGATGTCGTCGCCGCGGATCGCCAGCTCCTGAACGCGGAACACCGTTATCCCATCCAGCCATTCAGCCAGCTTGTCCCAGTCGATCGCTAGCGCCGGCGTCAGCAACAAGCCTTCCTTGCCGAGCGCAATCGCGTCAGCTGCCACTTCGCGGCCATGCGTCAAGACGAGTCGGATCCATTCGGAGCGCAGTCGCAGCTTATCAGCCGCCGCCAGATGGCGATACAGCATGATGACGGCTTCGATCGCCTTGAGCCGCTTATGACCGAGCCCGAAGCTGCTCATCCACTCTATCGCGGCCTGCAGGTCGATTCCAGACAACATCGCTAATGCAGCCCATCGGTTATTCGTCGCGTGAACACGGTTAAGCTGCCGCAGCGCTGCCCCCATAGACGGATCGAGCACCCGATGCTCCAGCACCGCTGGCAACTGCAGCGGCTTCTTCGTCAACCCCCACAACCGCGCGCGATGCACGATTGCGACGCCTCTTGCTGGATCCGGCCCGCCGACCATCTTGTCCAATTCGGTGCCTACGCGTTCCATCGCGATGTGGCGCAGCAGCTCGCGATGGCGCAGCAGCGCCTTCCATGTCCCGTAAGCGAAGCGATAGCCGAATGCGGCGGCGAACCGAATGCCGCGCAGCATGCGCAGCGCATCCTCCTGGAACCTGGCGTCCGCATCGCCCACGCAGCGGATGATCCCCCGCTTCATGTCGGCCATGCCGCCGAACGGATCGATGACGGTGCCGTCGATCCCCATCGCCATGGCATTGATCGTGAAGTCACGACGCTCCAGATCGCCCTTCAGTTCGCGGATGAACGCGACCTCTGATGGACGGCGATGCGCTTCATAGGCAGATTCTTCGCGAAAGGTCGTCACCTCGTACGCTTGGTCTTGGAGCAGCACCGTAACGGTTCCATGCTTCAAGCCCGTCGGCACATGTCTCGGGAACAGCGTCATGACTTCTTCCGGCATCGCCGACGTCGCGATATCGACATCGTTCACGGCACGTCCGAGGATCGAATCCCGCACGCAGCCGCCGACGTAATAAGCCTCGAATCCGGCATTTTGCAGCCGCTGCAATACCGGAGCCGCGTCCAACAGTCGATCCTGCATGACAGGTTCATCCTTTCCAGCACGTTCTCCTGCCTGCATTGGCTTTGTCTTTATTCGCAGATCGGCATCGCGACCGGTGCATCGATGCCCATGACGCGGTAGTAGATCTGTTCATACTGCGCCATGATGCGATCGTTGCAGAATTCCGTACGGGCGCGGTGCAAGCATGCCTTGCGAACTGCGCCGTACAGCGCCGGATCCCGCAAGAGACGCACGGCATAGTCGGCCATCAGGGCCGTATCGCCGACAGGTGCCAGATAGCCCGTCTCGCCATGGGTCACAAGCTCCGGAATGCCGCCGGCCTGGGAGCCGATCGTCGGGACGCCGCAAGCCATCGCTTCCAGCGCAACGAGACCGAAGCTTTCCTTCTCCGAAGGGAGCAGCATGACGTCGGCGATCGAGATGACGTGCGCGACATCGTCCTGCTTGCCCAAGAAGTGCACGCGATCTTCGAGACCCATCTGTTGGATCTTCTGTTGGATGCGCGACAGCTCCGGGCCTTCCCCGACCAAGAGCAGCTTCGCCGGCAGCTTGCTGCTGACGCGCGCGAACACGTCCACGACGTCGCTGACTCTTTTGACCGGACGGAAGTTCGAGATATGCATCATGATTTTCTCGTCCGCCGTGGCATAATCGTTCCGCAGCGATTGGCAGTCCCGCGGGTAGTAGATCCGCTTATCGACGAAGTTATACGTCAGGTCAATATCCCGCGTAATGTCGAGGAGCTCGCGCGTCTCATTGACCAAGTCCTGCGAGACCGCCGTGACCGCGTCGCTCTCGTTAATGGCCAGACGGATCAGATCCTTCAGGGAATCGTCCTGCGCCAGTACGGTAATGTCCGTGCCATGCAGCGTCGTCACTGTCTTGATGCCGTCTGCCATCATCTGTTTGGCCAAGAACGCGCAAATCGCATGCGGCACCGCATAGTGGACGTGCAGCAGGTCGAGCTTCTGCATTTTGGCGACCTGCGCCATTTTGCTGGCAAGCGAGAGATCGTACGGCGGATAACGGAACACATAATAATCGTTGATCTCGACCTCGTGATAATAGATGTTGCGTTGGAATTTGCCTAAGCGGAACGGGATGCTGTGCGTTATAAAATGAATCTCGTGCCCCTTCTCTGCCAGCAGCTTGCCCAGTTCTGTCGCGACGACGCCGGACCCGCCTAGCGTAGGATAACACGTGATGCCGATTTTCAGTGGTCTGGTCATGTCCTGCACCTCCGGTGCTGTATAGAATGGCTAATTGATCGTATGAGTGCGAACACGCGTTGATGCTTAGAGGGGGATAGAAGCATTCGCCGCTATCTGCCCCTATTCGAAAAGACCCATCGTTACCGGGCGTTTGGTCGTGAAGCCCTCGGCGTACGCCCAGCCTCGCTCCCTTGCGAGCAGTCTGTCCCGTGCATCGACATTCTCCACATAGCGCTGCGTGAGTGGCGTAACGACACGGTCAGCGCCTTCGGCAACCGACTCGAATTGCGATCGGTACGCGAGCAGCGAGTCCCGCTTCGCCTCGTAGAAGTCCGATACGTTAACCATCAGCGTAACGTCCTTCACGTCATTGATATAATAATAGTACAATTGCTGCACCTGCACGGGTTCGATATCCGGCAGATACCTGCGCAGCTTCGCGTTGAACACCGCTTCTTCGACGAGCCGGCTGCAGGCATTATGATCCGGATGCCGGTCATCCCAGTATGGCGCGAAGACCACGGTCGGCCGCAGCCGCCGAATCTCGCGCACGATCGCTTCGATCTGCTCCGCGCTGCCCGTAAGTCCGCGGTCCGGAAGTGCGAGGCACGATCGCGAAGCGAGCCCCAGAATCTCTGAAGCCGCTGCTGCTTCGGCTTGACGGGTTACGACATCCCCATTGGAGGACAGCTCCGCTTGCGTCAAGTCGCAGATGCCGAACCGAATGCCGGATTGGACATGCTTCGCGATCGTAGCCGCCATGCCGATCTCCACATCATCCGGATGGGCGCCGAACGCCAGCATATCGACGATACGGCCGCTTCCGCTCATGGCGTCCAATCCTCCGGCTTGTACTTATGTACCAGCTCTCGCCAGCCGAACTCCCCGCGCGCAAGCGCGTTGGTGAGCAACTCTGCCGTTGCCACGTTCGTCGCGACTGGGATGCCCTGCACGTCGCAGAGACGCAGCAGCGCGATAATATCCGGCTCATGCGGCTGCGCCATCAGCGGATCGCGCAGGAAGATGATCAGATCCATTTCGTTCTGCGCGACGAGCGCCCCGATCTGCTGGTCCCCGCCCAGCGGACCCGACATGAAGCGGTGGATCTTGAGCGACGTCTGATCCATAATGCGCTGACCGGTCGTACCGGTCGAATAGAGGCGATGCCCCTCGAACACATGCTCATAGGCAAGGACAAAATTAACCATCTCGTCCTTCTTGCGGTCATGCGCGATGAATGCGATATCCAGACTCCCCACGTTGGTATCCCCTCTCTATAGTCAATCCATTAGATGTTCGAAGCCGTAGATGAGCCCTTCGTAGGTCATCACCTTCTTCACCGCGACGTTCACGCCCGGCATATAGCCGGCGCGATCGTAGGAATCGTGGCGGATCTTCAGCGATTGGCCGAACGCGCCGAATATGACTTCTTGCTGCGCGAATACCCCAGGGAGCCTTACGCTATGTATACGGAAGCCGTCATAATAACCGCCGCGCGCGCCTTCGATCGTCTCTTCCTCGTTGGGATTGCCCTGTCTGAGCTCGCGCCGGACCTTCGAGATTAATTCGGCCGTCTTGACGGACGTGCCGGATGGCGCATCCAGCTTCTGATCGCCGTGGTATTCGATAATTTCCAGATGGGGAAAATATTTGGCCGCTTCGGCAGCAAACCGCATCATCAGGATCGCGCCGATCGAGAAGTTCGGCGCGATCAGCCCGCCGAGACCGCGGCTCTTGCACAGCTCGTCCAACTCTTCGATCTGCTCGGGCGTGAAGCCCGTCGTGCCGATAACCGGCCGAACGCCGTTCATGATTGCGGTCCGCGTATTGGCGTACGCGAATTGCGGAATCGTAAAATCGACCAATACATCCGTCGCGTTCGCCTGCAGCGCAGTCTCTAAATCCCCTGCGACGTGAACGCCGCACGCAGGCATTCCGACCATCGTTCCGGCGTCGACGCCTACGGACGAACGATTGACAGCCGCTGACAGGACGAGCGCCTCGTCCTGCAGCACCATCTTGACGACCTCGCGGCCCATTCGTCCGTTGGCACCCGCAACCGCTACTCTTATCTGTTCTCCCACTGTCTCAATCCCCTGTCTCGATGAACTATAGTCGCTATCCTCGTAATCGCTTCAACGCTTGCCGCCGTTTGCGGTTGTACAGCGCGAACAAGCGCTTCGCCTCGCCGTGCTGCGGGTTAAGCCGCAGCGCCTCGCGCGCGGTCTCCGCTGCTTCCGCGTATTTCCCGGCCGCGCCGTAAGCGGCAGCCAGCAGCACGAAGCCGTCGTCCAACAGCGGATCGAGCTCCACCGCCAGCTTCAAGCGAGCGATGACTGCCGCGAGATCCGGCGCGCCGCCTGCCAGCTCCTGCTCGGCAGACGCCGCCAATGACCGGGCTTGCACGGTTGCGAGGTGATACGCATATTCCGTCACCCCTGGCGCAAGCTGAGCGGCGCGTTCCGCATGCTGCAGCGCCTTGCCCCACTTCCCGCTGCGCATGCAGGTAATCGAGCACTTGTGGTGGTATGCCGGATTGTCCGGCTCCGCCGCGATCGCCTCTTCGAACCATCGGATCGCCTGCTCATAATCGCCTTGCAGAATCGACTCGTATGCTCTCTTGATCTGGTTGTCCCCGTCCATCCGCCTAACCTCCTTGTACACAGCTGATGCTACAGCATATGTAGAGGAAGCCTCGAAGGTATAGGCATCTGTAGGACAATCGTCTATTCGCTCGCAGCCTGCTCTTCGATTCTCGTCCATCTCGCTGCGTCGCGCGTATTGAATTTATGGAGGACCTTATCATGCGCTTCCGTCAGGTCGATGCCCAGCGAATTCGCGAAGCAAGCTAGAATGAAGAGGATATCGCCGAGCTCCAGCTCAATCGAATTATCCGCTTCGTCCGCCTTCTTCGGCTTGGGACCGTATTGGTGGTTCACCTCGCGCGCGAGCTCGCCTACTTCCTCGCTCAGTCGGGCAAGCATCGCCAGCGGCTCGAAATAGCCTTCCTTGAACTGCGATATATATCGATCTACCTCGCGCTGAATGTCAGCCAGCGTCTTCTCGCTCAATCGAATTCGTCCCTTCCGAGCCATGTCTGTTACTTTTCCTATGTTATCGCAAAAGGGCATCGAAAACAATGCCTCACGCGCCGTGCATAAAGCGGGCTTCAGCACCCGATTCTATGGATGAACGGCGCAATAAAGCAATAGTTAAAGCTAGCAAGGAGGCGCTCCGATGATAGCACGAATGGCGCAATGGCGCGTTATGGCTCCGATTACGCTGGGGACGGCGGTATACGCGTTCGGGCTTCATTATTTCGTGCTGCCGAATCAGCTCATGGAGGGCGGCGTTACCGGGATCGGCATCTTGCTCAATTATGCCTTCGGCTGGCCGTTGTCCCTGTCGACGCTTGTGCTCAATATCCCGCTCTTCTTCATCGGCTGGCGCATGCTCGGCGGCCGTTCGATGTTCCTGACCATATACGGCACGCTCTCGCTGACCCTATTCCTCTGGCTGATCGAGCAAGCAGCCGTAGCCGGCTTGATGCAGCCGTTCGTCATGGAACGGGACGTTCTGCTGGCAGCGCTGTATGCCGGCGTAACGCTTGGCGGAGGGCTCGGACTCGTCTTTCGTTACGGCGCGACAACCGGCGGCGCTGACATTATCGCGCGTATATTGTCCAGGAACCGGGGCTGGAGCATGGGCCAGATCATTCTGGTCATCGACGCGATCGTCATCAGCCTGTCGCTGCTCTTCATCCCGGTCGAACGCGTGCTCTACACGCTCGTCGTCGTCTTCATCGCGACGAAGCTGATCGATTTCATTCAGGAAGGCGCATACTCCGGCAAGGCATTCTCGATCATTACGGACCATGGCCGCGAAATCGCGGAAGCGGTCACGAAGCAGCTCGACCGCGGCGTTACGATCGTCCCGGCTGTCGGAGGATATTCGAGAGGAAGCAAGGAGATGGTATACTGCGTGGTTGGCAGGCAAGAGGTTCGCAAGCTGAAGCTGATCGTGCATGCCGTGGATGCCAATGCGTTCATCGTCGTGAGCGATGCGCGCGACGTCATCGGGGAAGGCTTCCGCGAGTCCTAATCGAAAAGACCGGCTT